>JAHHHE010000017.1 GCA_019359535.1 Gloeocapsa sp. UFS-A4-WI-NPMV-4B04 | reverse complement strand
ACTACCGTAATTGCATTTCCATTTAATGCTTTTTTGATTTTGGTCAATCTGCGGCTCTTCAATTCATTTACTGACCAGTCTGAATTTGCGATAAAATGGTGTAATGATTGGGCTGAGTTTATACTTATCACTGACAATTTGTATTAAAATTTTTGATGTTGGTGGGAAGACTCCCCCAAATCGGCATCAGTTAGCCGTAGAAATGTTTTTCATTCTTAAAGGTGAAGGACGAGTAACTTGTAATGGTAAGACAGTGCAAATTCGCGCAGGAGATAGTCTTTTAGTGCCTCCTACTGGTATTCATTTAATTGAGAATACTGGTAGCCGCTTGTATGCCTTATGTATTATGGTTCCAAATGAAAACTTTGCGGAGCTAATTCGTAGTGGAATCCCAGCAGAATTAGACAAAGAAGATAATCTGATTTTGCGTGACTTTTCCGCGCCGTTTTCTACCAAAATTGAGTTTTAAATAGACAGTTTTAGTAAATTAAATAATTGTAAATTCTGCTGCAATCAACGCTTGTGCCTTCTCACCATCTAATGGTTTAGAGAAGAAATATCCTTGCCCAAACTGACATTTTAGTGCTTTAAGTTGAGCCATTTGGTTCTGAGTTTCCACTCCTTCGGCAACTACATCCATACCCAAATTCCAGGCAAGTGCAATCACTGTGCGGATAATTTCTATCTTTTCAATGTCAATATCAACAATATTAATAAAAGAGCGATCAATTTTTAAAGTATCAATCGGAAAGCGATGTAGATAACTTAAGGATGAGTAGCCTGTACCGAAGTCATCCATAGACAGGCGAATGCCCAAAGCTTGGAGTTTTACAAGCATAGCAGCAGCAGATTTAGCATTCTCCATCAGTACACTTTCGGTAATTTCCAACTTCAAACTACAAGGATCAAGATTAGTCTCAACCAAAATTTGTTCTATATGCTTAATTAAATTAGGTTGAGAAAACTGTTTACCGGATATATTTACACTGATTGTTAAAGGTGAGCGAGGAAATTGCAAATGCCAGACACGCATCTGACGGCAAGCCTCCCGCAATACCCACCAGCCAATTGGGATAATTAGTCCCGTTTCCTCTGCTATAGGAATAAACTCTACTGGGGAAACAAGCCCACGAAGCGGGTGTTGCCAGCGTAAGAGTGCTTCAAAGCCAGTAATTTTGCCAGTTTGCAGCGACACAATCGGCTGGTAGTACAACTGAAATTCATCGCGTTCAACTGCCCGCCGCAAATCAGTTTCTAATTGTAAAAGTGTCACTGCGCGAACGTGCATGGCAGTGTCAAATACCTGATAACGTAACGTTGTGCTTCGAGCCTTGGCATGATACATAGCTGTATCAGCATCGCGGAGAAGGTTTTGTGCTTGTTCATCACCTGTTGTACTCATGGCGATACCAATACTGACACTAGCGAAAACCTCATTCCCACTCAAATTGAAAGGCAGCATCAGTTCTTTTTCGATTCGTTCAGAAACGTATGTTGCGTAGCTTTCATCTTTGATATTTTCGAGGAGAATTGCAAATTCGTCTCCGCCAAGACGCGCTATTGTATCCTCAGTGCGCAGGCAAGTTTTTAGTCTGCGAGTAATAGCGATTAGTAATTGATCGCCAATTATATGTCCGAGGCTATCGTTGATTACCTTAAACCGATCTAAGTCTAAAAAGAGGACAGCGAATAAATAGTTCTTGCGTTGTTTTCTAAGCGCGATCGCATTCTCCAGGCGTTCCATCAACAAAACTCGGTTTGGTAAACCTGTTAGCCCATCGTGAAAAGCATCATAAATTAACTGTTCTTCAACTCGTTTACGCTCAGTAATATCACGGCAAACAACAACACCACCTTTGATTACTCCATCTTTATCTTTTAGTGGTCTACCAGTAACCATTACCCAAATACTCTTTGCTTCACTTGGATGATGCACAAACATTTCGACGTTGTTTACATCTTCACCTCTAATTGAACGTACCAAAGGTAGATCATTTTTTACAAAAGGTGTAATTTTATCAGGTAAGTAGAGATTACATTGCTGAGGGCATTTATTAGCACTTGAATCTAATTGATTTCCAAACACTCTTTCGGCAGCAGGGTTAAAAACTAAAAAATTATTGTTTTCATCTGCAACAATTACAGCATCACCCATACTGTCAAGAATTGATTTCAAACTTGCCGAAATTTCTGTTTGCTTGAGCAATTCTTCTTCTATCTGTTTACGTTGGGCAAATAGACCAAGTTTGATGCCAATATCAACCATTAGCTCAAATAAACTATCATCATGCTGATAGGTTTTATTGCTGAAAAACTCAATTATTCCGACTACTTGAGTTCCTCTTTTGATTGGAAAACCAAAAGCACCATGCAAGCCTGCTTCAGCTGCGTGTAACCTCCGCAGAGAATTATTATCGGTCGTCATATCTGCCATCCAGGCAGGCTCACCTGTTTGCCACACACGCCCTGGTAAGCCCACACCTAGCGCAAAAGTGAGCATTCGAGTAATTGATTCAAACGAAGTAAATTGGCTCTCAGACGCTTTCCAGACTTCCTGACAATGTAATAAATTAGTGTTTTCGTCTACATTCCACAGCGCTCCTATCTGCCAGTCTAAAGCTTCACAAATAGCTGCAAGAATTTTCACACTAGCCTCGCTAAATGTCGAAGCCTCTGCCAAAATGTGAGTTACAGCGTACTGCGCGGTCAGTTTTCGATTTGCTTTACGTAATGCGGTACGCTGCTTAGTTAGTTCATTTGTTAGCTTTTTGGTATCCGATAAAGCGGTATTCTGAGCTTGTAGTAAAAATAGAAAGTCAACTATAGGGTCGTGAACAGGAAAGTCATTTAGAGTAAGCCCAATAGACTTCAGAGTTGCAACTTCAGTAATCCAAGGAGAACCGAGAAATAGCATCACCTCAGACTGTTCAACATACACCATTTGTCCTTTCAGCTGCATGGCATTGTCCAGCGATTCTAGTAAAAACAGAGATTTAGACTGTTCTTGAATTCTGTCAAACTCAATGCTGATATCTGGACGAATAATTTGAAAATGTTGATTAAGCTGACTCCCCACAGATAAGTTGGGACATATACGCTGCAATACATCTCCGACTTGTAGCACTTCTGTATTGCGGTTGAATACTAAATGAAACGGAAAAATTTTTGCAAACAGGTGCGGCGGTAGACTGAACTGGGGAGGTACGGCACTATTATTGTGCTTTGTATTTAATTGAGAATTCATCATGTTCAGCGCCTTTGTCCCGACTGCTTATTTGTGTGATGTTGATCTCGGTCTTAAATCTCTCTCCTAGCCCTTTTATAAGTCCTATCACCATAGGGGCTAGCCCAGCTCTATTAGACTGATAGTGTAGGTGTAAGGCATCCTCATGCCTATGTGTGCATTGAAATGAAGGTGGCTTGAGGTGCTGAAAGCTAAGACCTACACGGGCGTGGAGATTATCGAGGTTTTGGAGAAACTCAGGCAGGTTATCGCCTGCCATTTCAAGCATCTCGCCATAGCCTTCTTTCGCTGTATACAGCACCCAGTATTCACCAAAGGCTGTTAACAGTTCTTCAGCAGACAGTCCCAGCACTCCACTAGCTGCACGCACAAGTTTATGAGTAACATCATCAGGATAAGCATCCATGCTGATGAAGACATCAATGTCTAAATCAGCCTTTTGTTTAATTTCCTCCCAAGTGTCTTCACCGAAGCGGCTACACACCATCTCTTCAATTGCTTTGTTCACCAAACCGTACATAAAATCCCCCTCGCACCTATCTTGTTCACTACTTGTTTATGTCTATTGAATTAGTTACTGCTTCTTTTAGGTAGTAGTTTTTATCACTAAAGATAAGTATCTACGCGGTTTTAAATTGACAAATTATCAACTTTCACGACATAATTTATACCTTTAAATCGTCGCGATCGCACTTTTGGTATCAGCTATTCAATTACCATTTGCTACCATTCTTTCTCGCCTATTTTTGCTGGATAAATCTCAGTAATGTTGAGATAACTAAATTTATTTCTGTGTTTTAGATTACATTTTTGATTTTGCGTACATTTAATCATTTTAGATTTGAGATTGTAGCTACAGACGGTATAACATGAAACCCTAATGTTTTGTTAGTAAGACTAATTCGCTATTGCTAAAGTTATTTATCATTTCTTGTGCTTCCTCTTATTACTGTAAATACACTAAATCTGTTTTAACAAATTTTTTTGATTTATATACTGTAGAAATTACGGTAATTGAGAAAAAATGTATAAAGCTAGCATGAAGAACTTGATAATTTTATAGGTTTGATTCAGTAGGTAAAAAACAATAAAGATTAAATAGGCAAGTATTACAGTTACAACACAAGAATGCGCCGTAATAACATAAGTGAGCTAAACACTGAGTAAAAATAATACTTGATTAATATTGAAAGCTGATGAAGTAAGTTAATAAAACTACTAAAATGGATTCCCCCTTATTAAAAAAGTTATAGGGGAGCTTATGTGTAACATTTTAGGTTTAATTAAGTCTAACTACTTATCAGTTGTCCCAAAATAAGTTAATCACAAATCCTGCCTAGAACTTAAAATTTAGGCTAATAGTGCTTATTTTATTACAATCGACTCAAAAGCATTCCTAGTCTTGCTCAGAAAAGCCCATTAAACCTTAGAGTTAAATTTATAGCTTGTTTATTTAAATAATATTAAGAATTTAGATATATAGGAATTATAATTAACAATTTTACGTCATAATTGATACCATTTCTATTTTGTTAAATAGTATTTTTTAACTAGCATTTATATAAACTAAAATTGCTTCTTTGTTTTATCTGTTAAAGCAATTAGCTGATCGTTTTTAGCTAGGGGCTTGAACCTTTATTCTGAAATTTTTGAGCAAGCTAAAACTACTTAACTTAATCAAGTTTGTAGGATTGTAGAGGCTGAGATTCATCTGTTTTCCCTTAAACTGATACCATCTGAATAACTGGTGGAATTCCAGCTAAATCGAGAATTTGGGGGATTAAGTCTTCGCGCTTCACCGCCATTACATGGACACCTTGGCAGAGTTGACGCGCTATCTGGACTTGTTCGGCTGCGATCGCGATTCCTTCTTGAAGTGGGTCTTGCGCTTTTTCTAGTCGGTCAATAGTATGTTGAGGGATATTTACACCAGGCACACAGCGATTAATAAACTGAGCATTTTTAGCAGATTTGAGCAGAAAAATTCCCGCTAAAATTGGCTTACCACTACCAGCAGCGAGTTTGTCCATAAACTTTTCTAGCCGCTCAAAATCAGTAATTAGCTGACTTTGGAAAAACTGCGCCCCAGCATCTAATTTACGCTCAAATCTGCTCTGTAAGCCTGACCAACTAGATAATTGTGGATCAATAGCGGCTCCCGGAAATAAATCTGTAGCACCATCATTGAGTGGTTGATCATTGCAATCAAAACCGTGATTCAGTTTGCGGATTAATTGCAGCAATCGCACTGATTCGAGATCAAATACGCTTTTGGCATCAACATGATCGCCTGCTTTTACAGGATCGCCAGTCAGAGCTAAAATATTGCGGATACCCAAAGCATGAGCGCCCATCAAATCAGCCTGTAATCCAATTCGGTTGCGATCGCGGCAGGCAACTTGACAAATCGGCTCTATCCCATTTTGCAGCAAAATTGCCGAACCCACCAAAGAACACATCCGCAGCACTGCCCGACTACCATCGGTAATATTGACAGCGTGAACTCTGCCTTTGAGCGTTTGCGCCATTTTTATCATCTGTATTGGATCTCCTCCCTTGGGAGGTGCTACTTCGGCTGTAATCAAAAACTCACTTTTTTGGACAGCAGTACGTAAGGAGGTCAAAATTGTTGGGGATATATTGAGCATGGGGATTTAAGTTTTGAATAGATAGTACCAAACGTTTTTACAAAGGTACTGAGTACCCTAGAGCGGCTTTTACTTGACTAAGAGTAAGATTTGCGATCGCTTCTGCTTTTTGCCTGCCATCACGTAATACTGACTCTAAATAGCCTTTGTCATCCATTACGGCTTGATACTTTTCTTGAATCGGTTTAAGAGCCGCTATCGCTGTTTCTGCTAGTAAGGGCTTAAATTGCCCCCAACCCATATCTTGACACTCTGTTGCGACTTCTTGCTTGGTCTTACCCGCAAGCAGCATATATAGAGTTAATAAATTATGACTCTCAGGGCGCTCTCCATCGTCAAACGTTAAACCACGAATTGGATCTGTTTTGCAGCGTTTAATCTTTTGTTGAATTTGCTCTGGTGAGTCTAGTAAGTTGATCCGGCTCATCTCTGAGGGATCAGACTTAGACATTTTGCGAGTTCCATCCGTCAGACTCATCACTCGCGCACCTTCCTTGCGAATGAGTGGTTCTGGCAACTTCAAAACTGGCTTCTGTTTACCAAATTGGTGGTTAAACCGCGCTGCAATATCGCGTGTAAGTTCTAAGTGTTGCTTTTGGTCTTCGCCTACAGGTACTTTATCAGCTTGATACAGCAAAATATCTGCCGCCATCAGCACTGGATAGTCCAGTAAGCCAACATTGACATTTTCACCTTGCTTTACTGCTTTTTCTTTAAACTGGATCATGTCTTCTAGCCAGTTGAGGGGCGTAATGCAATTAAGCAGCCAAGTTAGTTCACTGTGAGCAGAGACATGAGATTGGACGAAAATGTTGGAGGATTGTAAGTCAATTCCACAGGCAAGATAAAGAGCGGCAATTGTGTAGGTATCGATCGCCAGTGTTTTTGGATTGTGCGGTGCTGTAATTGCGTGTAAATCTACTACACAGAAGAAATTGTCATACTGGCTTTGTCCTTCTACCCAGTTACGAATTGCTCCTAAATAGTTGCCTAAATGTAAATTACCAGTCGGTTGAATCCCAGAGAGAACGCGCTGCTTGCCCATTGATTTTGGTTAAAATTTGTACAGGGAATACCCCAAAAATTATATTGTCGTCCTTTTGTCAATCAGTTTTCCAATTATGACTCAATATTCTCCCGATCAGATTGCCCAACTACGTAAATGTATATCGTTAGCACAAGAAGTCGCAAATCATCCCCAGGCAAATCAGGCATTTGAGCAATTACGAGACAGTGTAGCTACCGAAAATCCCCAAGCAGCTGAACTAATGGAGTTGTTGTGGAAAGAAGCGATCGCCGCTCGCCGATCCGCAGAATTTTGGCGCGATATGAGCAACGTTGAAAAAGACCTTTCTAATCGCATGATGGAAAATATGTCGCAATTACGCCAAAACTACTTACGCTTAATGCAAGAAATGTAAGGATAGCGATCGCGCATCCAGACTCAATCGCAGCAGAATAGTTTGAGCGATCGCCCTATCATTTACTTTCCCAAAACACGAAATACTAGACAAAAATCTTTGTTTGTACTTCATAGTATGGTTAAAATGTCAACACTTTCAACACTTACGAAAAAGGAAAAACTAGATCATGCGTGACTTCCGATAATCAAAAATGAAATTTATCGGAATTGATTTAGGTTGGAGATCAGGGGCGAGTGGTTTATGTTGCTTAGAATGGATAAATGGGCAGTTACAAATACTAGATATAAATCACAAAAAAGCAATTGAGGACATTCTCACTTGGCTCGATAACTGGGTATCTGAAGAACCAGCAATTATCGCTGTAGATGCACCTACGCTGATCCCCAATGCTACTGGAACACGACTACCCGATAAACTCACTCACAAGCACTTCGGCAAATATCACGCCGGATGCTATCCAGCAAATCTCAGCCTCCCATTTGCCCAACGTACAGTAAGCTTTGGCTTACAACTAGAAGCGCGTGGTTTTACCCATGCACCAATCATAGAACCGCAACAACTAGGACGATATCAAATTGAAGTATTCCCCCATCCAGCGATCGTACATTTATTTGATTTAAACCGGATTCTTAAATATAAAAAAGGTCGTCTCTTAGAACGGCAATTAGAGCTAGGAAAACTCCGCAACTTAATTTTTGAAAACTTACCCGCCCGTCAACCAAGCCTTAATTTATCGTCCTCACCTAAGTATCTAAAAAACTTATTTTTTGCAGAAATCCCCAGCACTGGTGCAGCACTCAAAGCAGTTGAAGATCAGCTAGATAGCCTTATTTGTGCTTATGTGGGGGCGCACTGGTGGTACTGGGGGAAGGAGCGTAACTTAGTATTAGGTGAACAGGCAACGGGATACATTATTGTTCCCAATTCTGCCAAAGATATAACTATTGAGTTCTAAGTTAAAAAAGTTATCTTAACTCAAAACTCAATCGGCAAAATTATTATTTTGCCCAGAGAATTAATCTTGGCTCATAGGAACTAGCAAGGTTTTCGTGTTTCGGTAACACGCGCAAAGACAAGCCCTGCAATCCAGATGTAGTGTAGGTAATGTTAGCTGTGTAAATGCTATGGTTTTGTTGATCTTGACCTTGGTGAGTCATGACAACCGGAACACCATTGACAATATCTCCATTGTCATCAATGGAACCTTGATAAAGTTCTACTTGGAGATCATCTGGAGTTAGAGTTGCCAAATCAATGCTTGCTTTAACATCAATTGTTTGGTTTACCTGAAGTTCTGCTGGCTCAGAGATATCAACATTGGCAATTTTGATATTGAACCAGTGATCGAGCAGATTCTGTTTCCAATGAGCTAACTCTTTAGCTGGGGCGTAATGGTTTGCAGTTAGGGTGGTGTAGCGATCGCTTGCCGGAAAATAAGCCCGCAATGCATATTCCCGCACCATCCGTTCGGTATTAAAAAACGGACAATTTAACTGAATAGCATCCTTCATTTTGGCAACCCAAGAACGAGGCAACCCATCATTATCCCGTTCATAGAACAAAGGCGCTACCTCTTGCTCGATCAAATCGTACAGGGCATTCGCCTCTACCTCATCCTGGTAAGTGGGGTCATCATAATTTTCACCATGCCCAATTGCCCATCCAGTACGGACATAATCAGCCTCATCCCACCAGCCATCAAGGACGCTGAGATTTGGTAATCCATTCATAGCTGCTTTCATGCCGCTTGTACCAGACGCTTCGCGGGGACGGCGGGGCGTATTTAGCCAGATATCACAACCAGCGACAAGCAATCGAGCAACGTGAATGTCGTAATTAGGGACAAACACAACTTGCTTTTCACATTTTTGTTCGCGGATAAACCGATTGATATCGCGGATCAGTTCCTTACCAGGAATGTCTTTTGGATGCGCTTTACCAGCGATTACGAATTGCACTTTGCGGCCTTTATTGCCACTTAAAATCTGCTTGATCCGGTCTAAATCGCGCATCCATAGTGTTGCCCGCTTGTAGGTAGCAAAGCGACGGGCAAAGCCAATGGTTAAGACGGAAGGATCGAGGACTTCTTGAGCTTTACCGATTTCAGATGCCGCAGCACCGCGATCGCGTAAATGCTTCACCAGATGCTCGCGCACATACACAATCATGTCTAGGCGGCAGCGCTCGTGATTGCGCCACAATTCCTCATCGGGAATCGTCTCTAGTCGTTCCCACAATGGGTTATTTACAGGTGCTGATGACCAATTTGGGCCGAGGTAGCGATCATATAACTCTTGAGTTGATTTAGCAACACAGCTACGTGCATGGACACCATTCGTAATTGCTGTAATCGGCACTTCAGGTATGGGTAGATCGCGCCACAAACTCTGAAACATCTCCCGCGACACTACGCCATGAAGTTGAGCAACACCATTTGCAAACGTCGCCATTTTGAGCGCCAAAATCGCCATACTAAAAGGCGAGGCCAAATCACCTGTGTTTTCACGTCCTAGACCCAAAAATTGATCTTTTCCTAAGCCAAAGACATCGGCATAATATCCCAGGTAATACAACATTTTATCTGGGGGGAACAAATCAATTCCAGCTGGTACTGGGGTGTGAGTCGTAAAAATATTAGTCGAAGCGACTACTTGTTTAGCGTCAGCATAACTCAGACCCTCTTCCTGAATTAATATGCGGATGCGCTCTAGGGCCGAAAATGCCGCGTGTCCTTCGTTCATGTGGTATGCAGTTACCCGCAGTCCCAACGCCTTCAGCATCTGCACTCCACCAATGCCCAGCATAATTTCTTGGTGGATACGCATATCCATATCGCCACCATATAGCTGATCTGTGATGTTTTGGTCGTAAGTATTGTTGGGTTCAACGTTACTGTCCATGAGGTACAGTGGCACTGTTCCCACTTGGACTCGCCAAACTCTAGCGTACACAGTACGACCTGGATAGTTTACGGCAATCCGCAACTCAGAACCGTCAGGATTACGTTCCAAGTGCAGGGGCATATTGTAAAAATCGTTGGTTAGGTAGCGTTCCTGCTGCCAGCCATCAGCATTGAGATATTGGGCAAAGTAGCCTTGTTGATAAAGTAAGCCTACTCCCACAAGCGGTAAACCCAAGTCGCTAGCAGATTTGAGGTGATCGCCTGCCAATACGCCTAAGCCTCCAGAATAAACTGGCAAGCAATCTACCAGCCCAAATTCAGCCGAAAAATAGGCATAGCATTCAGCAGAAGGCGAGAGGCTAGATCCTTCTAACCCCTGATCCCTGATCCCTGATCCCTGATCCCTATTCTTGCGATACCATGTGCGTTCTTGGAGATAATCTTCTAACTGGCGGGCTGCCCTGTCCATTTGGGCTAAGAAACCTTCGTCTTCCGCAGCTTCAGTGAGCCGCGCTTGACTAATTGTGCCTAGCATCAAGACAGGGTTATGGTGGCTGGATTCCCAAAGGTCAATATCCAGTCGGCGAAATAAGTCTTTTGTTTCGACATTCCAATCCCAGTGCAAGTTATAAGCTAGCTGTCTCAATTTTTCAAGTCGTGACGGCAAGGAAGGAGAAATGTTAAATGTGCGAATTGGCTGCATTGGTGGACAGGACCTCTTAGTTTAGCTATCGCTATTGTTTACCTAGTTATGCCTTTAATTGGCAACAGTTAATACCGTTTTGTGTAATAAAGCGATCGCTTCAGGCTGCCTTGAACAGCTATTAACGCACTTCGCTTACACAATCTTGAAAGCCAGTTTAAACTAACCTCGCCTTCTAAGCACTTTAAGGTTACTAATAACTTTAATCAGATCGATGTTAATCTAACGCAGTGAATTGTAGTTAAAATTAAGTAGTGAGTAGTCAAGAGTGAGTGGTGTTACCTCATGATTAAAGTTAGGAATTAGAACAAGGACGGTTCATATCTTGTACTTAATAACGCCAGAAATTTTTTCTGCTGTTCACGCCTTTAGGCTGGGGCGCTACTACCAGTATCTTTGAGGCAGTTTTTTCACTACTCATTTCTCTTCACTCATTGCACTCAAAGGAGCTTGGTGAATCAAAGTCCACATTTAGGTATTATAAGGAAGCTGTCTGTAAAAATTAGCAGATAACATCAGCTTTTTATACTGCTTGGAGATATCCTGATGCTGACCCTTAAGATCGTTGTTTATGTCGTTGTCGGCCTCTTTGTTACTATATTTTTGGTCGGATTTAATTCAAACGATCCAACCCGTAACCCTGGACGGCGGGATCTTGAATAATTAACCCTAAAATTATGTCTGTTACCGGAAGGCGGAACCAAAATTCGATGTGTTGCGTCTTCTATTTTTTAAAAGCTGAAAGTGGCGCGATTGCATCTCGTGGCACGTCGCCATAATGACTCGCTTATGACTCAAGTTTTCAAAAGAGAAGCGGCTTCCAGTACGGTTGAGGTCATTTGTCCGGCTGCTTGTTCGCTTACTTTTGCTGAAATATGACTCATCCAGTCCCGCCGCCTGAACCGCCTCCAATTATCCAAACCTTACCGCCTGCAAATATTCGTTTAGCGTCGCATACTGTTTCTGCGCCCTTATCTTCAAATAATTCCTCTACGGTAAATTCTGAATTTGAGCGGAGTACGGGGGAAATTCAATTGCCCACAGCTACCTCTACGCCAACTCCTGAACCTTCTCAACCAAGCGCGACTTCGAGTGCTGCATCTTTGGGTTCGCTCGTTTCAGTAGGCTATAACGTTAAGCGGGTTGAAACAATAGATCCTCCGGCGGAAAGCACTGTTAGTAATGTTGCTGCACGTTCAATTCAACCGTTGCCAGTTAATCGTGACAGTAGCAGCGCGATCGTTAAACTCAAAAAAATTACGGCAAATTCCTCTAACGACACTGCGCATGATGTTGATACATCGCGTTCAATTCAACCGTTGCCAGTTAATCGTGACAGTAGCAGCGCGATCACCAAACTCAAAAAACTTACTGCACCAACTATTGCCCAGACTACTTCTGATTCCTCAATCGAAGCACAAGCAGCGCCACAAGTAGAAGCTGATCCTAACTCCAGCAATGTCTTAGAGTCGCCTACTCAGCCAGGAGAATTAAATTTCCAAGCGCCAGTAGGAGAACCGACAACAGCGCCTACTCCCGCCTCTGATCAAACACAGCCAGTAGGAGAACCGACAACAGCGCCTATTCCCGACTATGATCAAACACAGCCAGCAGGAGAACCCGCACCCGCACTTCCAGCGCCAATCCCTAATACCACACCTCAGATCGAAAGTCAACCAATTGAGCCAAGTTCGCCCACCAGCACCCCAGAAGATAGAAGAGTTCTTGAATTGAATTCAGATCGCCAGGAGTACGACGAACAGCGCGAAGTTGTTACTGCTGATGGCAACGTGCTGCTGAGATTTGATGGCGGAGTGCTTGATGCTGATAGCTTGCGCGTGAATTTACAGAACTTGATCGCAGTTGGCGAGGGAAATGTTGCTTTTACGCGGGGACAACAAGTGCTACGCGGTGAGCGATTGACGTATAACTTTCTGCAAAATACTGGGGAATTTACAAATGGTAGTGGGGAGATTTTTATTCCCACAGCTGGCGCAGATTTTTCTCCGACTTTACCCACTGATGTTACAGCAGGCGGAGTATTGCCGCGACCACCCAGCGATCGCATTACAGCGAATCAACCCCAGCAACAAATTACAAATACAGGCGGCATTCAAATTACGGGGGGTAGTAGTGGACTACCGCAACCAGCAGGCGCAGTCAACCGAGTCCGATTTCAAGCCGAGCAGATTCAATTTTATCCCCAAGGTTGGCAAGCAAACAATGTCCGCTTTACTAACGATCCATTTTCGCCGCCAGAACTAGAAGTAAGAGCAGATACAGTAACCCTGACGCGGGAAACACCGTATCTTGATCGCATTCGGACAACTCGACAACGTTTAGTGTTTGATCAAGGACTATCTTTGCCAATTCCGCGCAATCAGGTAGTAATTGATCGTCGTCAGCGTGACGTTAGCCCTGCAATTGCCCAAGTCGGCTATGATGGCGAAGATCGCGGCGGTTTATTTGTTGAGCGCGCCTTCAATCCTATTGATACAGAGCGAGTGCGATTTAGGGTGACACCTCAATTTTTTGCTCAAGAAGCTTTTTTAGAAAACGGTGGTAATATATTTGATCCAGCGCTTTATGGACTAAAGAGCAGGCTTGATGCCACTTTGGGGCCACGTACTAGCCTGACAGGCTCGGCAACATTCACCAGTTTAGATTTAAGTGAAGCTGAAGATAATCTGCGGGCAAGTTTGCAGTTAAATTCTGTAATCGGCACTCGTCTACCCCACCAAGTTGCTTTAGATTATAGCTACCGCGATCGCATCTACAATGGCTCCCTCGGTTATCGCACAGTGCAGCGCTCTTTTGGGGCTACTTTAGCTTCGCCCGTGATTCCTTTGGGTACAACTGGCATTAGTTTAAGCTACCAAGCAGGCGCTCAAAATATCAAAGCCGATACCGATCGCATAGACTTACTAGAACCAATTAGGGTAAACAACCGCATCACCTTAAACCGTTTCCAAGGCAGTGCTGCGCTAAATCGTGGCTTTTTGTTATGGCAAGGAAAACCCTTACCTGCTACAGCGACAGAAGGCTTAAGATATACACCAGCACCCGTAGTTCCTTACATTCAAGCGTTCGTTGGAGTAACCGGAACTAGCAGTCTTTATAGTAGTGGTGATAACCAAACAACACTAACAGGTACTGTGGGACTGCAAGGACAGTTTGGTCATTTTTCCCGAAAATTTTTGGACTATACCAACTTTAATATCAGTTACTCCCAAAGCATAATCAACGGTCTATCACCATTTCTATTTGATCGCGTTGCTGATACCAGAGTCCTTTCAGCTGGAGTGACGCAGCAAATCTACGGCCCATTTCGGCTTGGATTGCAAGCGGTAGTCAACTTAGACACAGGCGAAAACATTAGCACCGATTACATTTTGGAATATAGCCGTCGTACCTATGGCATTACTCTACGCTACAACCCAGAGTTAGAATTGGGTGCTCTTAGCCTCCGCATTAGTGATTTCAACTGGGTTGGTGGTAGCGATGCATTCTCTGACTCTGAGATTAAACCTGTTGTCAACGGGGTACGCCAATTAAATGAATAACTACTGTTTTTCCAGAATAAGATTACCGATGTCTGTTAATTATTCTCTCTTCTAGAGAAAGCAGTGCGGACAAAATCAGCAAAATTGCATAGCTAACAGCACTATTTTCCTTGCCATAATCGCCCTAGAACTCTGACTAACATTTCTTCTAGCCACAGGATGACATGATCGAGCCATTCAAGTATTTTTTCTAATGGGTGCTTGACATAACCTATAGCCGTTGCGTTGGTTTCGATCCAATCTGGTTTCGCCTCAACTTGAGTGTTTTGAGTAGAACTCTGATTAGAAATTTGACTAGCACGAGGATAACCAGCCGATTTTGGCGACAATTGCTTATCTGCTTCCCTGCGTCTGCTTTTAGTGGTTTTTTGCCCTAGTACCCGCCCAGATACTTGCTTTGATGGGGGCAATTGCAATAGGCGATCGCGCAGATTTCCCAAAGAATGCTTAGTTGAGTTAGAGGGGATTAAATTGGTGTTTCCAGTTAATTGCGTCAAAGTTGAAGCATTTTGTTGCTCAAGGGTTGATTTACCTAGTAACTCTGATTCACCAAACAAATCATCAAGCGTTAACCAGGGATCTCGATTCACTGGCGCGGCTGTTGGCAACTTAAAAGTACGCTGATTCCGTAGCTTTGGTTGTGTCGAGTTAGTGTTTGATGAAGCGATCGCTTGTTTGGTGTTGTGACTACCAAAAAAGTAATTAATTGCTGCAAAAATCAAGGTTTGAAGTCTAAATTTATAACTTTCAAAACCATTGACTGTAATTCCATCGTTAAGAGTTGCGATCGCTGGTGTTTTGCTACCAACTGGCTGCCCAAACAAGGATACAGTTATTTTTTGCATTTGCTGGACAAGTTCCCAACCACGTTTAGACAAATTAGCACTCAACGTAGACACTTCGTTTCTTGCCACAGGTGCTAAACGCTTTGATTCAAGACGGGCAACTGTGCGGTCTACAATTGCTAGTAATCTAAAAGGATAAATTCTTTCTTCCCCCTCTAGCCTCTGCTCCCCTGCTCCTCTGCTCCTCTGCTCCTCTGCTCCTCTCGCCTCTCGCCTCTTTATTGAATGCGCTAGTCGCTGGTAACGCCAATAGCTAGCAACTTCATCAATAATTCGCTCTTCTAATCTTTTTTGCTGCTGAGAATTAAAAATATCCAGAATTTGATTTTGGGCTGTAATCAGTACCAAAGTACGGCTTGATAGCTGTGTGGCTATTCCCTGAATATTCAGGTGATTATAAGTGAGTGATGGGCTAGGCTCAGGCTGAGTCAGACTAGATGGGTAAGGGCTATTTGAAAAGAATTTGAGCCGCCACGAAGCGAAGAACGGCAATAAATTTGCTGGTGTTTTGTTTTCTGAGGTAGTTACAATAGCGTACTTAGATGGCAAATTGTTGACTGCTAACAGAACTCGCTGAATTGGTGTATCAGTGCTTGGCGGATCGAGGTAATCAAGATTATTTGCTGGCAATTGGGGTAAGCTTTGTTCCACAGCTTGATTCATCTGTCTAGCAACTGAGCTAGTTGACTGAAACAATGCGTAAAGCGGATATAGTCCTACAGTTGCTACCCAAGTAGCGGCGACTCGGAGATTTCCCAAAGCGCGATCGCTCTGCTGTTTCAAGTGCCGAGATTGGCGGTGGAAAAAATTGAACAGTCTGCTTTGATAACGGCCAGAGGAAGCGGAAGACATTGTAATGAGTTGTTATTTGTTAGTTACTAATTGTTATCACGCTAACAACTCAAAATTAGCAACTAATGTAGATGCCCTGATTTTATCGGAAATATGATTTCAACGTCTCAGCCAGATAGCAATATCTCTAACGCAATTGAAAAACTGCGCTTTTGTACTCAAGTCAACATCCAGGCGAGCTGGCGTTGCTGTGAGCATGACATCTCAATTGCCGAAATAACTCAATTTAAGTTGAATTACCCCATAGCTCAACTAAATGCTAGAGAACACATTGCTTGGCCAGCAGGAAAAAAAGTGCTATGGCTGGCTCAAAAATTAATCATTCCCCAAAATTTACAGAGTTATTCTATCCAAGGATTATGTCTACGTTTAGCACTAACTTGGTGGGCAGAAGCAGCCCAAATTTATGTCAATGGCTGTCTAATTCAAGAGGGAGATTTATTTGATTGCTCAACTAGAGTGCTACTTAGTTCATCTGTAGCGCCGGGTGAAGAAATCACAGTAGCTTTGCGGTTAGTAAGTCCCAGCCATGATCGCGGTGCATTAGTGCGATCGCTGTGTATCTATGAATCAACCACAAATGACCACCTAGAACCCGGTTTCATTGCTGATGAATTAGCAGTTTTACAGCGCTATCTAGATTTTGCACCCGAAAAATTGCCTATTCTCGTAGCAGCAGTTGAAAATATTGATTGGTCAGCACTACCGAACCTTGAAAAGTTTGAGGAATCGCTGTTACAAGTGCGTTCCTCCCTCCAATTCCTTAGCGACGAACTCAAGCAAAGGTGTATTCATTTAGTAGGTCATGCTCATCTCGATTTAGCCTGGCTATGGTCAATAAGTGAAACCTGGGATGTTGCTCAACGCACATTTGACTCTGTTCTCAATCTCCAACAAGAGTTTCCCGAACTTATTTTCTGTCATTCTACCCCCGCCCTTTATGCCTGGATTGAACAGCATCGCCCTGATTTATTCGCAGCTATTCAACAACAAGTAGCAAATGGACGCTGGGAAGTTGTTGGCGGTTTGTGGGTTGAACCAGAACTCAACTTAATTGCTGGGGAATCAATTGTGCGCCATCTGCTGTACGGACAGCGCTATGTTCTAGAGAAATTTGGCAAAGTTTCAACTGTCGCTTGGCTACCAGATAGCTTTGGCTTTTGCGCTACTCTGCCGCAGTTTTTGAAACTTGGGGGAATTGAATATTTTGTTACTCAAAAATTGCGCTGGAATGATACTACCCAATTTCCCTACGGTGCTTTTTGGTGGCGATCGCCCGATGGTAGTGAGTTATTTAGCTTTATGTCTCCTCTGATTGGTGAAGGCATTGATCCTGTCAAAATGGCGGCTTATGCCTGTGATTGGGAAACGCAGACAAATTGTCCAGAATCTCTCTGGCTTCCCGGTGTCGGCGATCACGGCGGTGGCCCTACCCGCGATATGTTAGAACTTGCCCAACGTTGGCAAAACTCCCCTTTCTTCCCCCGTCTGGAATTTTCTACTGTTGAGAGGTATTTGCAGCAAATTGAGGCAAGAGGAGCAGGGGAGCAGGGGAGCAGGGGAGCAGAGGAGCAGGGGAGCAGGGGAGCAGGAAATAACATCACGCCTTCGTCATTTCCTATTTGGAATGATGAACTGTATCTAGAATTTCATCGTGGTTGCTACACTACTCATGCAGACCAAAAGCGTTGGAATCGTGATTCTGAAGGATTGTTGTACCAAGCAGAACTGTATGCTTCTTTGGCAACTCTCAGTGCTGGCGTACCTTATCCTAAAGAGCAGTTAGAAGCTGCGTGGAAAAAGGTGCTGTTTAACCAATTTCACGATATTTTACCAGGTTCATCAATTCCTGAAGTCTATGTAGACGCGAACTCTGCTTGGCAAGAGGTGGCGCAAGTTGGCGCAGAAATATTGCAGCAGTCTTTAAGTGCGATCGCCTCTCAAATCTCCTTACCTCTCCCGCCGCAAGTCAACTCTATACCAATCCTCGTTTTTAACTCGCTCAACTGGCAGCGTTCTGAAGTAGTATCAGTTGCTCTACCAAAGTCGGGACATTGGGCAATTTATGACATAGAGGGAATTCAGCTACCCTGTCAGATCACTGATGCGTCCACACTACTATTTTGTGCAGCCGATATTCCTGCTGTTGGTTATCGTGTTTTTTGGCTGTCTGAAATTGTGTCAATTGCCGCTACAGGCAATAGTATGGGCAACTATACAAGTAGTGTAGCATCAAGTGATTCATTCTCTGACGAGAAAAAATACTTTGCTCAAAAAGATTGGGTTTTAGAAAATGAATTACTGCGAGTAATTGTTAATTCTGAAACTGGTAATTTATCGAGTGTTTTTGACAAAATTCACAACAAAGAAATTCTCAAGGAAGGCGAGGGAAATCAACTCCAAGCGTTCCGAGACAGTGGGCAATATTGGGATGCTTGGAACATTGATCCGAACTATGCTCAACATCCTTTACCTTCAACTAAATTGAAATCTATCCAGTGGTTAGAGCGCGGTGCAGTTCAAACGAGAGTGCGAGTAGTGCGGCAGGTGGGTGAATCTGAGTTTTGCCAGGATTACATTTTGCAAATGCGATCGCCAATTCTCAAAATTACTACTAATGTTGACTGGCAAGAACGTCAAGTATTAGTAAAAGCTGCTTTTCCTGTAAATTTAGAGGCAGACTACGCCACTTATGAAATTCCTTGTGGCGTTATGAAGCGATCAACTCAACCCCAAACACCAGCAGAGCAAGCAAAGTGGGAAGTTCCCGCCTTGCGTTGGGCAGATTTGAGTACAGATGGCTACGGCGTAAGTTTGCTAAATGATTGCAAATATGGCTATGATTGCCAGCCAAATCAATTACGCTTAACTCTGTTACGAAGTTCTAGTTGGCCTAATCCAGAAGCAGACAAAGGCTTGCACGAATTTACTTATGCCTTATATCCTCATAGTGGCAGTTGGCAAGAAGCCCACACAGTTAGACGCGGATATGAGCTAAATTTACCAATGCAAGTAATGTTGCTTCCTGCAATTTGTGACTCTGAATTAGGTCAATTGCCAGTTGTTAGTAGTTTGTTAGATTTATCAGCAGAAAATTTAATTCTGATGGCATTCAAGCAATCAGAAGATGATCCCGATCAATGGATTATGCGATGTTATGAATGCCACGGAGAAACAGCACAGCTAGCTTTGCAGAGTGACTTAGAGTTGAATTTACAAGAGGCACAAGATTTGTTGGAGCGATCGCTTTCTACTGCTGTTCCATCCACCGAGCAAACCTTGACGCTAAAGCCTTGGAAAATTGCTACTTTCAAAGTAACAACCACTTCGCCTAATGCTTAAACGTACTTGCGTAATTACTCAATTTATGCAGGCGTAATTCAGTTGCTAGCCTAAAGAGTAGTAAGTGAAGACTGAGTTGTCATATATTTTCTACTCACTACTCACTACTCACTCTTCACTACTCACCCTCTTTCATACTTAATCTTCATGATCGTCAAACGGATCGCTCAATTGCTTGGAAGGAGGACCGAAAGACGTATAAATAGCTAGACCAGTGATTGCGACTACAATGGCAGCTATTGAAATGCTAAGAACTGTTGCGGGTTCCATGAGCTATATAGATTATGAGTGCTATTCCTATAGAATATTACAGAACATTAAAAAATGCTGTTGCAACTCATCATAGGTGAATTATGACACAACGGACTTGGTTGGGAGATATTCTCAAGCCCCTAAATTCTGAGTATGGTAAGGTAGCTAGGGGTTGGGGTACAACACCAGTAATGGCAGTTTTTATCGGGCTATTTTTCGTCTTCTTGTTGATTATTCTCCAAGTCTACAACTCGTCACTCCTGATTGAGCGACCCGATATAACTCCTGACTGGAACAGCTTAGGCGGTTAATTGCCTTTAATAACGAAATATTAAATAATATCTCATTTTCCCGGAACCCAACCGGGTTTTTTATTGAGCAGGAATAGAAAGCATTTTTATACCCATTAGCCAGTCTCCCAATGTTTAACCGCGTCTATACTAAAATTGGGCGCTTTTAAGATAAATTGTAGGAGTAAGTGAAGTGAACATTTTTGGAATTGGTCTGCCTGAGATGGCTGTGATCATGACGGTGGCTCTTTTAATCTTTGGTCCCAAAAAGCTGCCAGAGATTGGGCGGAGTATGGGTAAGGCGATTCGTAGCTTTCAAGAAGCTTCTAAGGAGTTTGAAAACGAGTTTAAGAGCGAAGCAGCTCAAATAGAGCAAACAGTAAAAACAACTGCTGAACTTGAACCCAAGCAAATAGCAGCAGCAGAAAAGACAGAGGAGAATTTTTCTGCTCCGCAAGTTGCCAAGATTGACGCGGAACCTGCTACGACTACATCGGAACAAAACTAAGTTGCGTCGTCAAAATCAGAATTTGGACATGGTACGGATTAACTATCCAATAATAGCTAGCACTGGGGAATGATAAAGGATTAATTCTGCCTTTTAGCTTCCACTCGTACCTAGAATTATTTGTAGACACAATGACAGAAGTTATATCACCAAAATTGGTGATTCCTCAATTAATAGTAGGTCTTGGAAATCCAGAACCTAAGTACGATCAAACACGCCATAACATCGGCTTTGCGGCTATTGATACTTTGGCGCGTTCGTGGCAAATTTCGCTATCAGAAAATCGCAAGTTTCAATCAATGTTTGGAGAAGGTTTGGGGTCACGAACGAATAAAATTCGTTTGCTAAAGCCACTTACTTATATGAATCGCTCTGGACAAGCAATTCGAGCAGCAATTGATTGGTATAAACTACCGCCAGAGTCTGTACTGGTGATTTATGACGATATGGATTTACCGCTAGGAAAGATGCGCTTGCGTCTGTCTGGTTCTGCTGGGGGACACAATGGGATGAAAAGCACAATTTCCCATCTTAGCACCCAAAACTTTCCTCGCTTGCGAATTGGCATTGGTAAACCACAGACAGCCACAACTGATGATTCAACTGTTTCTCATGTGTTAGGGCGATTTTCCGCAGCAGAAACCAAGCTGATGTCTGAAGTTCTCCAACTTGTGGTTGAGTGCGTAGAACTAAGCATCAAACAGGGAGTAGAAAAGGCAATGAATAGTTGTAATAGCCGATTTCAATCGCTGAAAGAAAGTAACTAATTTTGAGCGTATTTCTGGCAACTTATAAGTTTTTTCCTACAAGTTAATCTCAGTAGCAATTTTTAAGATTTTCTGGATACAAAACAAAAGCGGACTGTATTCAATTACCAAGTCCGCCGTCGCTACTTTATATTAAGAAATAATTATGACATTTGGTACATTAGTTACGGTGTATCGTATTCAACCAATACAGGCAACTAATACTACTAGCGAAAACGCTTTTTGCGTCGAGCTGCAACTGCCTTCCGTTTGCGCTTTTCGTGCGGTGTTTCAAAGTGCCGATGATACTTAACATCAGCTAAAATACCTGCTTTAGATACTTGACGTTTAAACCGACGTAGAGCTGAATCAATCCCTTCATTTTCACCTAGAAGCACTTGAGTCATTTTTACTTGTTCCTCAAAAGATTTAAATAAATTATAAAACCGCCTCTGCTTTTACTAACGTACCCGTACTTTGAAGCGAGGTGAAGCCATTTTGTAGAGGGGTATTTACTTGCTTATAGAAACCGACAAATTGATGTTTTGCGCACCGATTACTTAATAGCTATCACGAGAGAATCTATCATTACCACCACCCCGATTTCCACCGCCAGAAGGACGACCACCGCCACCACTTCTATCTTCACGTGGCTTTGCCTTATTAACTTTCAGGCTACGACCCATCCACTCTGCACCATCTAAAGCATCAATGGCGGCTGTTTCTTCAGCTTCGGTTTCCATTTCCACAAAACAAAAACCACGTGGACGACCAGTTTCACGATCAGTAGGTACTTGAACTCGCTTAACGTTGCCGTATTCTTTAAAGACGGCACTAATATCGTCTTCTGAGACTTGGTAAGATAAATTACCTACGTAAATCGACATTGATATCTCCAAAAATGATTATGTAAAGCCCCAGTTTCGGAGATATGCCCGTCGGCACAGAAAAAAAGGTTCTGTAGCAAATAACAAAGCCTTCAACCGAATCTGAATTACGGCTGATACTCTAGCATAAAATTGTTGCTTTTGGCGGCAATTGTGCGTAGGGGGTCAGGGAAGACAGGGATCAGGGGTCGGGGATCAGAGGTCAGGGAAGAAAGAGAGCAGGAGGTAGAGAGCGATTCGATAGGGGTATCAAAGATTGGGAAAGCTGTTGATCAGATAAAAAATGCTGTATATCTAAGGATTAATTTTGGTTGTGCCTGTCATACTCCACTTTGCCGTAATCCAGCTTGATTAATCGGTCTGCTAGATGGAAATAGCGGTCATCGTGAGTGATGACTAATACCGTTTTGCCCCGTTGTTTTAGGTCTGGTAATAGCTGTTTATAGAAAATATCCCGAAAAAATGGGTCTTGGTCAGATGCCCATTCATCGAACAGATAAAACGGGCGGTCTTCCAAATAGGCTGTTAATAGGGCAAGGCGCTTACGCTGACCTTGAGACAGCGCAATGGTAGACAGTACACCGTCTTTGACCTGAACTTTATGCTCCAAATGCAACTGCTGGAGATACTTCTGTGCTTGGGTATTGAGGTCATCACTTGAAAGACCTAAGAGCCGCTCAAACAAGTAAAAATCTGAGAAAACTGCTGAGAAATACTGGCGATACCACTCTAGATTCTGCCCTGTAATCGACTTACCATTTAGTCTAATTTCTCCAGTTTCAGGAATGTAAAGCCCAGTAATGAGTTTAGCAAAGGTGGACTTGCCACTACCGTTTCCGCCAACGATAAAGATTAATTCCCTGGGATGAAACGTCAAAGAAAGCGCCCCCAAAACAAAACGATCTTCTTGTTCACCTCGGTAGGTATGGGTAACTTGGTTCAGTTCTAGTGAAGACCAGTTGGGCGTTGGCGCAGATTGAGTTGTTGTTGTCTCTGCTTGACTTGCGAGAGTTAGTCCCATTCGTTCGACCTTCTGTACAGCAATACTAGCGCTGAATAGCGTTGGTAGCCTGCGGATCATGTTCTCAAATGGACCTAACAAATAAGTAATGGTCAGAATATAGGCAGCTAATACAGGCGTGGTTACAGACACCAAGCGAGGTAGACCAAACAGCAGCAAGCCCACAATGGTAAAAAATAGTAGTTGTCCCCATCCAGTTGCGATCGCAGCAATTTTTAGTGCTGATGTTCGATAGTGACGAGACGCAGCAGCGCTTACGTGCAACTCTTCGTTTAAAAATACCTGACGGCGCTCTTGGTGCAACTTAAGTTCCTTAATTCCCTCAGTGATGCTGCGAAAATGTTTGAACAATCGATCGTCTTCCTCACGCGCAGATGCCAGTAAGCGATAAGCTTTGGCAATCAGCAGTTGCACAGTAGCGATCGCCAACCCAATGAGCGCCACTACAATTAAAAACACAATTCCTGAAAGCGAACTTAGGTAGATTAGGCATCCTGTAATTATGGCAAGATCGATGCAAATGAAGGGAATTTCAAATACACTCCTAGAAATAGCTTGCACGTCTTCTGTCAGAGTTGCTAATAATCGGTTAGCTCCCAAATCTTCTAGCTGCCGTAGGGGAGCTGATAAAATTCTTTGACTCAAGCGTAGCCTCAGTTTATAAACTGCCTCCTGAGCCAGATCAATCAGCAAAAATTGGGAAATCACACCCGTAAGCAGCGCAATGAGGGCAAGTGCAACGAAATACCACACCAGATTATTAGTTGAGTTACCGCTTATTGCACGATTAATCAGCGCAATTAGGCTGGCGCTACATCCACCACTGACTAAACCTGTAACGACAGCGATCGCTACGTTCAACCAAGAAGCCTGCAACAGAAACCAGATGATATTCATGTCTGATCCCTTTTATTTTAAAAAGGCGGTAGCTCTTCAAGAATGGTAAACCGAATGTGATTGAGTGAGAGATCGCCGATGGAAATATCTGCTAACGGTAGCCCATTGCTTCTCAAGGTTTCAAATGAAATGCCTTTACCAATTTCAATGTGATACCAGGCTAATCCCATAAAAAACCGTGATGGATACGGGCCTTGATCTATGACATCATCAGGATTTGACTCCATTGGTAGCCACAAGTTTAACCCAGGCACATAAAACTCTAGCCAAACATGATTAAAGTCTGGTTGCAGTGGTAGCCTTTGTTGGTCAGCATATGGTGGGCATTTATAGCGTCCAATGGTGCGACAAGCAATTCCATTTAAACGGGATAAAGCAAGTAAAGCACCTACATACTCACCACAGGAACCAATACCTCGTTCTAGCACGACATCCGGCGCATCAATATGAGGTTTGATGCCGTAAGAAAGTTGATCGTAAACATAGTTGCGGATTTTAAACATTTTCCGCAGCAGATTAGTTTCACTCCCGATCGCTTCTTTGGCGGCGCGTTGGACAATAGGAGTATCCATCGCTAATTCATCGTCATCGACTAGATAGCGTGTCTGGAATTCTGGTGAAAGATCAGGAATCTTCTCTACATCTTTTGGTGTAAAGCGGTATTTAATGCCGCGGACTTCGATTAGTGCTTTCCAGCCAAAGATGTGGCGATCGCTTGATTTAAGTGTGTCAAATTTAAATAATGCTACACGCTGTCCGTCGATTATTTCTTCTGTAAAAGGTAGACCAATATATTCAATCTGTCTTACTTTTTGGCGATCTGTCTCAGTTGGTAGGGCGATGCGCCACTCTACTTGCTCTAAAGAAACTTCGTCTAAGGGTGAAAGTTCTTCGACGTAGGACATCTCAATTAGGTAGCCATTGGATAAAGCATAGCGTCCAGCCGAGTTGTAGTCAAAGTGAAGCGGATGAATAAAAGTGCGATCGCGGTATGTTAGTTCGTGACACGGTGAAGCATTCGGATTATCCCGAATATAAGGTTCCTCACTTGCATAAGCAACATAAAGTGTTTCCTGCTTTGTTTGCGGATTTAAATATATTGCTATCCCAGTTGGACACTCAAATGGTGTCAGAACGCTAAATTTAATTGCCCCTGTAGCGCGTTCAAGACAATAAACACTTTGTTCAGTAGTATCGCAAACCCAGAGTTGCTCTCCACTTACTGTAATGTTTTCTACCCCAACTCCAGGCGCATGAAACTTAGTAATTTGGCGACCACTATTGCGGTCATAAATTAGAATGTAGCCGTACTTTTGGCTAGTAACGTAAATTGTTGAACCCCAAACAGCAACGCCATTAGCACGATAGGGTAGAGTAACAAAAGGTTTGAGGATGAACTCGCCTATTTTGCAAAAATAGACAGTATTTTCCCGCGTACACCAGAGAGTGTCTTCCCACAAAGCTAAACCTGTCACGTCTACAAATGACACTGTATCGGAATTTAAAATTGTGGTGTTGTCAGTACCAGGATCAATTTGAAGGAGATACCCTTTAACTGAATCAATAGCGATTAGCTTATTGTCTAAAAATGCTATTCCGTGCAGCGCGGAAACGGCAATTGGGCGGATTGTCTGCCGCAGAGATTGGTGGATAGATGGCATCGGTGGAGCAAAAGTCATAGAAAAACCTAATATATTTTTAGTCGTCCGCACGTCAGAATTAACTCAATTAACTTGACTTTGAGCAGACATGGAATCGGTACTTGTCAACGCTTAACAAAAACCCGGACTTATAAAGCGTTATCAAAGCTTTCGGGGTGAGTCAAGCAGCAAGCCTGCAATAGCCTTAAACAAAACTGAGTTTAATCCTAAAACTGTTTCAGAACTTTTTACTGTTTAAAATGAACAGCGCTACTGCCTATTGCCTCAACAAAGCGAGTTACATTGCTATTTATCATTGGCAAAATTGGCTGATGTGTTAAAAATCGCCTCTAAAAGCGGATTTTGTAAACAGATAGCTTTAAACTATTAGCTAATTTATTATTAAGTTCTATAAGTATTCCCGGACGCTATTCATGTCTGCAAATTCTTTGCCAAACCAAACCGCCGTCTGGCACTCATTAGAAGTTGATAAGGCTGTACAACTATTAGACAGCGATCGCGAAGCTGGCTTAAGCTCTCAACAATTTCAACAACGCTTACGACAATACGGCCCTAACGAACTAGAAGAAAGTGGTGGGCGTAGTCCCTGGGAAATTCTGCTCGATCAGTTCAAAAACATTATGTTATTGATGCTGATCGCGGTAGCAGTAGTTTCTGCGATTTTAGATTTGCGGGGCAACAACTTTCCCAAAGATGCGATCGCTATTTCTTTAATCGTCATCCTCAACGGTATCCTGGGCTATCTCCAAGAAAGTCGCGCTGAAAAAGCATTAGCAGCCCTGAAACGTCTGTCTTCCCCAAGGGTGAGAGTGCTACGCGATAACAGACTGCTGGAGGTAGATGCCAAAGAATTAGTACCAGGAGATGTAATGTTGCTGGAAGCTGGAGTACAGCTAGCGGCAGATGGGCGCTTGATTGAAGAGCAAAATTTGCAAGTGCGGGAATCGTCGCTGACGGGTGAAGCCCAAGCAGTTAATAAAGATGCAGTAATTCAATTACCTGAAGAAACATCATTAGGCGATCGCATCAATCTAGTATTTCAAGGAACCGAAGTCGTCCAAGGACGAGCCAAGGTTATCGTTACAGGAACCGGAATGCAGACAGAACTGGGGCGAATTGCTACCATGCTTCAGTCTGTTGAAAGTGAGCCTACACCTTTGCAGAAAAGAATGTCTCAGCTAGGTAATGTCCTAGTCACGGGTTCTCTGATTTTAGTAGCGATCGTAGTTATAGGCGGCATCCTCCGTGCTGGAGTGGGCGCATTTGAAGAACTTTTAGAAGTATCTCTGAGTATGGCAGTTGCCGTAGTACCAGAGGGATTGCCAGCTGTAATCACTGTTACTCTGGCATTAGGAACACAACGCATGGTGCGTCGTAATGCCTTGATTCGTAAATTGCCAGCCGTAGAAACTCTTGGAAGTGTAACTACGATTTGCTCGGATAAAACAGGGACACTGACGCAAAATAAAATGGTGGTGCAAGGAGCTTACACTAATGACCACTTAATTCGCGTGACGGGAGAAGGTTATGCACCTGTTGGTCAATTTCAGCTAGACAATCAAAAAATTGATGCAGAAGGTTATCCAGAACTTCAAGCTTTACTAATCGCTTGTGCGCTGTGTAATGATTCTGTTTTGCAAGAGGAAAAAGGGCAGTGGACGATCCTTGGAGATCCTACAGAAGGTGCACTATTATCCCTAGCGGGTAAAGCAGGTATTGAGAAAGATCAGTGGTCTAGCCGTTTGCCGCGTATTGGTGAGTTTCCGTTTTCCTCAGAACGTAAGCGGATGAGCGTGATTTGTAACGTGCAGCGCTCAACAGTAGCAGATCAGCTAGTGGAAAGCGGGCTAGTGAAATCTGAAAGTTACTTAATGTTCACCAAAGGTTCGCCAGAGTTGACTTTGGAGCGTTGCAATCGTATTCATATCGGCGATCGCTCTGCTGCTATAACCGATGCTCAACGGACGCAAATTCTGGCGCAAAATGAACAAATGGCAAGTAATGGTTTACGGGTACTGGGTTTTGCCTACAAACCGTTGCCAGAACTACCGCCGGAAGGTTCGGAGGAGACATCAGAGCGAGAATTAGTCTGGCTGGGATTAGTGGCAATGCTGGATGCACCACGCCCAGAGGTACGCGACGCTGTAGCTAGGTGTAGACAAGCGGGAATTCGGCCAGTGATGATTACTGGAGATCACCAATTAACTGCAAAAGCGATCGCGATAGATTTAGGCATTGCCCAACAAGGCGATCGCGTTTTGGCCGGTCAAGAATTAGAGCGGATGAGTCAGCAGGAACTTGAACAACAAGTTGACCTTGTTAGTATCTACGCTAGAGTCTCCCCAGAACACAAACTGAGAATCGTCCGAGCGCTCCAAGACCGAGGCAGATTTGTCGCTATGACCGGGGATGGTGTCAACGATGCCCCAGCGCTCAAACAAGCTGATATTGGCATTGCAATGGGCATTACCGGAACAGATGTCAGTAAAGAAGCAAGCGACATGGTACTGCTGGACGACAACTTCGCAACTATCGTTGCGGCAACAGAAGAAGGCAGAGTTGTTTATACCAATATCCGCCGCTTTATCAAATACATTCTGGGTAGTAATATTGGGGAAGTCTTGACTATTGCCGCCGCACCTATACTTGGACTGGGCGGTGTTCCTCTTAGCCCATTACAAATTCTGTGGATGAACTTAGTTACAGACGGTTTACCTGCTCTTGCTTTGGCAGTAGAACCACCGGAACCAGATGTAATGAAGCGTCCTCCGTTTAGTTCTCGCGAGAGTATTTTCGCAAGAGGACTGGGGTCTTACATGATCCGGATTGGCATTGTCTTTGCGATTATTACGATCGCCTTGATGATGTGGGCTTACAATTATACCCATGCAGATGGGTATCCGCGCGATCCAAACACTTGGAAGACAATGGTGTTTACTACCTTATGTCTCGCGCAAATGGGTCATGCTTTAGCGGTTCGCTCGAATACGCGACTAACAATTGAGCTAAATCCTTTTTCCAATCCTTATTTACTCGGAGCCGTTGTCGTAACGACGATTTTACAACTGCTGCTAGTCTACGTCCCGCCACTGCAAGCTTTCTTTGGTACTTACTATCTATCTCCTCTTGAACTTGCAATTTGCTTCGGCTTTAGTGCCTTAATGTTTGTGTGGATTGAAATGGAGAAGCTGTATATTCGTTGGTTTGGGAAGAAAAGGAATTGAGCAGACAGGAGTCAGGATTAAAATTATCCTCTTGCCTCTCGCCTCTAAATTATGTACCTTAAAAAGCTACATCTGCGGCAGTTTCGGAACTACCAGGATCAGCGAGTTGACTTTATAGCTCCGAAAACGATTTTGGTGGGTAATAATGCTCAAGGAAAATCGAATTTGTTGGAGGCTGTCGAGTTACTGGCGACATTGCGATCGCACCGAGGCTCGCGTGATCGCGATTTAGTTCAAGAAGCAGACGCGATCGCCCAAATTACTGCCACTTTAGAGCGCCAAAATGGGATCAGTGACTTATCCTTAACCCTACGCCGCAATGGTCGCCGCACTGTTGCCCTTAATAGTGAGTCCCTACGGCGACAGCTAGATTTTCTAGGCGTACTAAATGCGGTGCAGTTTTCTAGCCTAGATTTGGAATTGGTGCGAGGAGGGCCAGAGCAACGCCGTAGTTGGATTGATACGTTGTTAATTCAGCTTGAACCGATTTATGCCTATATTTTGCAGCAATATAACCAGGTGTTGCGACAGCGTAATGCATTTTTGAAAAGAAGACAGGAGACAGAAGACAGAAGACAGGAGTTAGAAGAATTAGCTGTTTGGGATGCACAGTTAGTGACAACGGGGGTGCGGGTGATTAGAAGGCGATCGCGTGCTATCGAGCGGTTAGCGCCTATTGCTGCTGCATGGCACGCGAGTATTAGTGGGAGTACAGAAGTTTTGCAAGTGAAGTATGCGCCTAATGTTCCTTTAGAACAAAATCATCCAGAAGATGTCCAACAAGCTTTTTTAGAGAAACTTGAGCAGAGAGCAGTTGCTGAACAGCATCAAGGCACTACCCTTGTGGGGCCACACCGAGACGAAATTGAGTTAACAATCAATGAAACACCTGCAAGATCCTACGGTTCTCAAGGTCAACAGCGCACGTTAGTATTGGCGCTCAAACTGGCAGAACTAAAACTGATTGAAGAAGTTGTAGGAGAGCCACCGTTACTATTACTAGATGACGTATTAGCGGAGCTAGATCCCAATCGCCAAAATCAATTATTAGAGGCAATTCAAGATCGCTTTCAGACTTTGATTACTACTACTCATCTGGGTTCCTTTGATTCCCAGTGGTTGAAAGCATCGCAGATTTTGGCAGTTCACGCGGGAAAGCTATTACCTCAAACTTAAGAATGCAGGGGTGCAGGGGTGCAGAGGAGCAGGGGAGCATTCTTAGCAGGGGAGAAAACTGTACCTTTGTAATTCTGTAAGAACACTAGGTATTTGATGTAAATAAACAAAGCTGTGATTAGAATTTCAGTTCAGATAAGCCTAAGTAGCGAATACCTGTTGGGGTAATTTCAAAGCGACAAGGTAAAACTTCTAAGCCTAGAGGAATCGCCTCTCGCAGTAATTGACCATAAACGCGATCGCGGCTATCTCCAGGAGCAAAGGAAGTGCAATCGCCATGATTAATAAAGTAAAGCATCACAGCACGAGCTTGAGGAATTAGCGCCATTAGTTCTCGTAAGTGCTTTTGTCCTCGTGTCGTTTCTGTATCTGGAAACAAAGCAAGTCGCTCTTGCGCCCAAGTCGTACTTTTAACTTCTACATAAATAGGACGCTCTGCATCACTGCTACTCAATAGAAAATCAACGCGGCTTTTCTTATCTTGTCCGTAAGGTACTTCAAAGCGAATTTGGCTGTAGCTGCCTAATTGTGGAAATAGGAATTTTTCTAGGGCTAACTTGATCACTCGGTTAGGCAAAGCAGTATTGACACCTACCCATGTTGGCTCATTGTCAGATACCTGAATCATCTCCCAGGTGTAAGCTAGTTTACGACTAGGATTATCGCTATAAGACACCTGAACTGGGCTACCAGGAGTACAAATTCCTGTCATTGGCCCTGTATTCGGACAATGGGCTGTGACTACTTCTCCTGTACTCAATTGAATGTCAGCAAAAAAGCGTTTGTAGCGCTTGAGTAATACACCAGAAGATAAGGGCGGATAGTAGTAGAGCCAATCAAGCATTAAGGAGTCATTTTAGTTATGCCCTGTTAATAATAATTGATTAATTGAGTAAGCAATTTAATTTCTAGCTTGCAAAGGCAGGATTTATTTTTGCAGCACCAGCTGTAGTTGTTATGCTCTTTAGTTCTTCCTCTGAGGAAGTTGTGTTCAGTTGTGCCAGGATTGCTTCAACTGCCGTAATGTCATAGGGAAAAGGACGCTTCCAGGGTAAGTAATCCCGTTCTTGAACAGGCTTATGACGTAATACGGCATTTACTAACACACATGGTTCTGAATCAAGATTAATCGCTCCGTGTAATACTCCTGGCGGAATTTTAACCAGTAGAGGACGGCGATCGCTTAAAGGAATGTACTCATACTGCCGATTAATTAAAGTAACGAGGACGAAACGACCTTTGACTACCAGGATCTGGTCTGTTTGCGATTTATGTACAAACAAATCATCAATCGTTTGTGGTGGAATTTGTACCACCATCGTCTCGTGACTAGACTGCGGCGTGTAAAATTCAGTCATTCCGCCCTTTACAGAAGTCAGGGGATGGACTTCAATTCCTTTAACTGAACTCATAGCGGCATCCTTAGACTTGAAGTATATTCAGTCTAAGCCGCTAATTTATAAAAGATTGTTGCAAATGAACAATATGTACCAAAGTATGGTATGTAGTTCTAAATCTATCAAATGGCAGATACAGTTAAATTGCTAGGTTCCCCCAGGTCACCGTGCAAGACTACACCGCGTTGGTTGGCATGGAGATGACGCAAAATTTTGTAAATTGCCTCAATTTGATCACTTACTCCGGCTTTTTGCGCTAAATCTGTAAGAGAGATTTTACCTTCGTCGTGAATTACCTGCAAAATTCGTTTTTGTAAGTCCAAAACAGCCGCCGCCGCTTTTTTGCCTGCTTCTACCCCTGGCTGATGGTAGGCATTAACGTTGACTAGGGAACCATAAAAACCGACAGCGCGTTCATAAAGAGCAATTAACGCTCCCACTGTGCGAGGATTTACTTGGGGAATTGTTACTGTAACCGAATCGCGAGCATTTTCGTAGAGGGCTTGTCTAGTGCCTTGAAGTAAACCAGATAGATAGTCTCCTGATGTCACACCCGGTTCTAATTCTGGGGATGCACCTTGTCTATCCGCTAAAACTTCAATAAATGTCATAAAGAAATTTAGTACACCCTCACGTAGTTGCTGTACGTAAGCGTGTTGATCTGTTGATCCTTTATTGCCATAAACTGCAATACCTTGATGGACAATATTACCGTCTAGGTCTTTTTCTTTGCCCAGCGATTCCATTACTAGCTGTTGCAAGTAGCGACTAAATAGCAGCAGACTATCTTTGTACGGCAGCACTACCATGTCTTTTTCACCGCGTCCATTGCCAGCATAGTACCAAGACAATGCTAATAAAGCAGCTGGGTTTTCTTTTAGCTGAGGTATGCGTGTGGCAGCATCCATTTCTTTCGCACCGTCAAGCATGGCGCGAATGTCTATGCTCTGTAAAGACGCTGGCAAGAGCCCTACGGCGGATAGTTCTGAGGTGCGTCCGCCTACCCAGTCGTACATTGGAAAAGTTGTTAACCAATTTTCAGATTTTGCTTGTTGATCTAATTGGCTATCTTTGGTAGTGATCGCTACTGCATATTGGCTAAAATCCAAATTCTGACCAGCGTAGGCTTTTTTAACTTCAATCATGCCGTTACGCGGTTCTGGCGTTCCTCCAGATTTTGAAATCACTAATACCAAGGTACTAGCAAGTTTATTTCTGAGCCGCGTCAGGATGCGATCAATGCCAGCTGGATCGATGTTGTCGATAAAGTGAATTCCGAGAGGTGGGAAGTCTGGGGCTAAAGCTTCAGCAACAAATTGAGGGCCAAGGGCTGAACCACCAATACCAATCGAAAGAATATCTGTGAATCGAGGTGCTTGGGGCGGATGAATTGTGCCACTATGAATTTTTTTGGAAAAAGCTTCAATTTGCTCTATGGTTTGGATAATTTCTTGTTTGATTTCTGGCGTTGGTGCTAAATCGGGATTACGCAGCCAGTAGTGACCAACCATGCGGTTTTCATCAGGGTTAGCTAAAGCGCCACCTTCCAAAGCTGCCATATCCTCAAAAGCCTTCTCCAACTTCGGCTGCAACGCCTCTACAAAAGCATCATCAAACCTCATTCGACTGATATCTAAATAAAATCCTAATCCCTTGTGGTAATAAAGCCAGTCTTGGTAGCGTTGCCAAAGTGTTGCAGCATCCATAAAAAAATCTCAACTTAATAGTTTTACACCACACAAGTTTAATTTAAGCCTTGAGCATCAACTTACAGTCTTAGAGAGTTTTAAGAAGATAAGAGCAAACGAGGACTAGAAAATACACATACCCCATTACCCCATCTTCTTATCTGATCATCAGTTGTGGTTGATACTGACTTATCCTTGCACTACGGTACAATCTAATCGCTCTGCATACCATAACAAAAGCTTTGTTCTGAGGCTGTTAGCTGTTTGGCAATTCTATGTTCGACAATTTATCTGGTTGGGTTGGGTATCTAGTTTTCCTGGCAATTTCTACAGCGATTTTTGCTTTGTTTGGTCTAGGACTAAACTTGCAGTGGGGGTTCACAGGACTAATTAATTTTGGTCATGTGGCGTTCATGACGGTGGGTGCATACACAACGGTATTGTTGAGCTTGCAGGGAGTTCCCCTGATTGTAGCCGGATTCGTTGGGGCAGGAGTAGCTGCACTGTTGGGGCTGTTGATTGGGATATCGACGCTGCGGTTACGGGAAGATTATCTAGCGATTGTCACTATTGGTGTTTCTGAATTAATCCGCTTGGTGGTGAATAATCAAGATTTACCTACAGGCAACACATTTACACCCGGGGCGTTTGGATTGCAAGGGTATCCACTACCGCTATCAAATTTTGCCCCAAATCTGGTGGTTAGGCTGGGGATGATCGGGCTGCTAACGCTTGTTACAGGTTTGTGTTACTGGCAACTGTGGCGATGGGCTAGAAAGGGTTACAAGGGCAAGAAAATCTCTCGACTTGTAGTCGGAATTGTGGCAGCGCTTTTGGGTTTAGCGCTTTATGGTGCTTTAGTTGTGGCGCTGTATGACTACGCTAATCATGAAAAGGCAGGATTGATGCTGTTGTCAGTGGTGGTGTTAGCGATAGTGTTCTGGCGGTTGGAATCTTTGGTGCGATCGCCTTGGGGTCGAGTTTTAAAAGCAATTCGTGAAGATGAAGAAGTAGCTAAAGCGCTGGGTAAGAATGTTTTTTGGTATAAGTTGCAGTCATTAATGCTAGGAGGTGCGATCGCTGGTATATCTGGTGCTTTATATGCATGGCAGCTAACTACAATTTACCCTGATAATTTTCAGCCGCAGATTACCTTTGACGCTTGGACAATGGTCATTTTAGGTGGCGCGAGTAACAATGTAGGTACATTGCTGGGCGCTGTAATTTATTTTGCTTACGATGCCATAACTCGCTTTGTCTTACCTGCAATTATTCCTCTTGATGAAGCGCGTTTGGGTGCATTTCGGATTATGGTGATTGGTCTGATCCTAATGTTACTAATGGTCTGGCGACCTCAAGGTATCTTAGGCAAAAAAGCAGAATTAACTCTTGGTAGATAATTTGTACTACTAATGTGAGTTAAGCGGTTGAGCTAGATACAATAGTCATCAAGTCCTGGACACAGTTTGAGTGATGACACCTCCAATAGAAGTTGATCAAAACGTACTTCAGCAAGATTTAGATGCCGATATCCCATCGACAACATTTGACGAAGATGAACATTTCGATGAAATTCCCGATGAAGTCGAAATGTCACTATTTGACCACCTTGAGGAGTTGCGGCAGCGAATTTTCTATGCCCTGATTGCTGTCGTTGTGGGTGTTATTGGCTGTTTCTTTGCAATTAAACCGATTGTCCAACTGCTAGAAGTTCCAGCACAGGGAGTGAAATTTCTTCAACTCGCTCCTGGAGAATACTTTTTTGTCTCGATCAAAGTTGCTGGTTACAGTGGCTTAGTGCTTGCTAGTCCGTTTGTACTCTACCAAATTATTCAGTTTGTCTTACCCGGACTAACCCGCCGCGAACGCCGCTTGATTGGCCCAGTAGTTTTGGGTTCTACTTTCTTATTTGCAGCAGGATTAATATTTGCCTACTTACTACTGATTCCAGCTGCGCTCAACTTTTTCATCAATTATGGTGAAGGTGTTGTAGAACAATTGTGGTCTATTGACCGCTATTTTGAATTTGTTTTACTGCTTTTATTCAGCACTGGACTAGCGTTTCAAATCCCAATTATCCAAGTTTTACTTGGCTCTTTAGGAATTGTTTCTTCAGCGCAAATGCTTTCTGGTTGGCGTTATGTGATCTTGGCGGCAGTTGTTTTAGGAGCGGTTTTAACACCTTCAACAGATCCCCTAACTCAAAGTCTCCTTGCAGGCGCTGTACTGGGGCTTTACTTTGGTGGTCTTGGGCTGGTCAAGTTATTAGGAAAATGACATTGATTACTTATGATGAATTTAAGCAAGTAGAAATTCGCGTCGGACAAGTTATTAAAGTTGAAGATTTTACCAAAACGCGAAAACTAGCATATAAACTTTGGATTGACTTTGGTGAATTTGGGATCAAAAAATCTAGCGCTCAAATCACTAAACTTTATGCCCAAGAAGATTTAGTAGGCAAGCAGATTTTAGCAGTAACTAACTTTCCCCCGCGCCAAATTGCCAACTTTATGTCAGAAGTTCTCGTCTTGGGTGTAGTTCTTGATAACGACGAGGTAGTGTTAGTTAAACCAGACAAAAAAGTGATTTTAGGTAAAATAATTTTGTAAAAAGCTGTGAGTAATTTAATGCAAAGTGTAGTTTGGCTTACAGCTATTATTGACTAGTTGTTGATATATTTGCGGTAAGTTCTAGGGAACTTGTACAGAGTTTGAACTACTGATAAAGCAAAAGCAGTTTGTTGCCGCTATTGGAATCACTGATAGGTGTTCATGCGATCGCGGCAACACATGGGAGCTATTATTTTTGGAGAACTCAGCTACTTCCAGAAGCTATTGAGTAGCTGGGTTCTAATTGCTCTAAGCTCTTAGTCACAGCATCCGATTATTTTCGATTACGTTGTTGCGTGTAATCCAGGCAATACCTTTGGCAATTTCAGCCCGGTTTGTATTTACTCGTTTTGAGTCCTTGACTATAATCTGGCTTTTGTTGGCTGAGAGTGTATTGTTATAGGCTTGGACACTTGAAGTATCAGCAATCATAATTCCACAAGGACTATTACTGATTGTATTGCCACTAACAATCGCTTTGTGTGAAAGCTCTAACATCACACCTATCTGCTCGTTATTCCGAATAGTATTATTTTGAATCGTAAAGTTGTAGCTAGATCCGTCAGTCCATATTCCGTTACCGATATTGTGTTCAAAAAGATTATTCCGCCAGACTGCACCCTCAGTGGCGATAACTTTCATTCCTCCTGCCGTGTAGTCTTTACGGAAATGCTCAACATTGTTGTAACTGAACGTATTACCTTCCAACAAGATTCGGTTTGCATGTGCTCCCCGAATTCCGTTTGCTCCGTTAAAGCTGAAGGTATTGCCACGCACAACGCCATCAGTTGACTGTCGGAAATGAGCCCCACGTAACCCATTCCATACAAAAGTATTATTTTCTAGAGTGACATTATGTGTGTTCCATATTCCAATTGCATCTTCGGCATAATGGGCAAACCCTAAACCACGTATAACTGTACCAGATGCCTTGCCTTGGGAGGTTGATGACAGACTAAAAGCATTTTCCTCTGTTGTTGCTTCTACTGTTTTACTTCCTGGGTTAGTACCGATGTAGAGTTTATTGTTAGCCCTATCTACGTAAAATTTGCCAGGTCCTACGTTAGCTTTGCTTCCTACTTGTTTGAGTGATTCACCATCGACATAGACCATATCTGTATGTCCTGCCAACGGGTAATCTGGGTCAATAGTTATATCCTTCATCGAATTTAGGCGTAACGATTCACTCCAGCCATCTTTGCGCCAAGTGGAACCGTCAGCAACCCAACCTTCAACTACAACGCTGCCTTTGAGCAAGGCTTTTGCATCCGGATGTGCCTGCAAGGTTAATTTTTTATTGATTCTGGTATTAACGTTGCGGTAAGTACCATTTAGGAAAACAATTGTTCCTCCGTTTGGCGCTAATGCTACTGCTTTTTCAACTGGCAAAGGTGAATTCGCTGATTTACCAGAATTGTTGCTATCTGCGTTTGGAGAAACGAAATAGGCATTATCAGGAACTGAGTAGTTAGTATCCTTAATAATAACAGCAGCAGCAGCTATTTCAGGAGTAAGCAGAGGAAGTATAAACATACTCTGCATCAATAGAAATAACTTCAACTGTTTTGAGTTAATTTTGCTAGGCATTGTGTCGAGCTCCATTAGTGTAATACAAGCGATCCGAGGGCTATTTTGTCAATCTAAGGTTTCAAGATTTTTTCATGCTCATGGAAGAATTTGCTGAACCTTTTATACTTAATCTGAACAAGGTTCAAGCGTTACAATTAGGCTAGCTAGGGCTAGATTTGATACTACTCAATGGCAAATTATTAAGTCAAAAACTTTAGAGTAGATTGGTTTCCTATGACTGAGCATGATCATCAAAAAAGGGAAACCTATGCTTAAACAATTACCTGTAGTCGCTACTCTTTTGAAAGTGCAACAGATGTCAATAACCTATAAGGATTAATTTATTTTGTCAACTTAATTTTAATTTTATACATGAATAATTATCAATGCAAGTTTAATATATAAGTAATTGTTAATTGTTAAGCTGGCGTTATCGCGATGATAAGACAGTTGAAGTGCTTAGTTTCAGGGCTTTTTTAGTTAGTAATTTTATGATTTTAATTTGAGTAAGACAAACTTAATTTTTGAGCAGATTTAATATTTTTTTGTTTGTATAACTATGCAGTAATACTACGGTGAAGCTAAGAAACATAAATTACGTATATCCAGTGTGTGGAAGTACGAAAGTTCGCCAGAACTATTAGGTGAAAAAAACAATGAAGCTTCCTAGCTCTCTTAAATTGAGATAGACAATCTTACTAAGAGTTATCAGTTGAAGTGCTTTTGTGTGATTAAATCAGGTTCATAAGTGACTAAAGATAGTAAGTAGTGAGTGTAACAACGTAAATAGGGAAGAATAGATTTTACTACTTATTGTAGCTTTTGGGTACTTGACCTTAAAATAAAATAATTTTATAAAAAACTGGGCATTAATCAAGGTTATACTAATACACTATTTCAACTCAAATTCATCAAACTTGATCGTTTTTGATTCTGGCTGTTGCGTATCAAAGCGATAGCTACTCACCTTACCATCTGCCGTGTCAAAAATGCTGAAAACAGTAATATCATTACTCGCAACATAAGGCAAAGGCTCTCCATCATTACTGTTCAGAGGTTTAATTGTCGGCATGACTGGTTGCAATTTATTAGGATTACCTGTTACAGCATAATTTTCTTGATTTCCAGGTGGTACTTCTCTGTTTTGGTCGCCAACATCTGCTCCATAAGAGTTGCCGACATTAGAAGTCTCTAGAAAATGCATTCCTTGATCGCTAATAAAGCGGTTCCACAAATGCGAATGTCCGTAGAACACAAGCTGCACATTCGCTGCCGCCAACAGTGGGACAACATCACGGATAATGTAGTCTGCTGCTTTGGGATACTCATAACGTACTGCCTTAATAGTGCTATCCTGATTACGGTCAATTATTTGTACTGGATTGGTATATGCAGGAACAATATTGCCACCAAGAGAATGGGGTGGATGATGTAACATTACGACTTTGTACTTAGCGTGGCGAAACTCAGCGCTGTTGAGTTCTTGATTCAACCACTTGTACTGAGGGCTACCAAAACTAATCGCTTCAAAGATATGCTGTCCATAACCCCACTGTTCTGGATTACTTAAGTCTTGCGATCGCTCTTGATACTTACCTTTAGTAGTTGAATTGATACTTGGAGGCCGCCACATATTTGTTGCATAAAGTACAACCAAGCGCACATCGCCGAAGCTAACGGCGTAGTAAGTTTTTCCACCTTGACGGCTTTCCGGTAAAGTGAAAATTTCCTCGTAGGTATCAGTATTGAAAGAATTATCCTTCAGCCAGCGATCGCCTAAATCATCAGCATTATTTGATTGATAAATTTCCTGGGCCACGGCGCGGGGAATAGAATCATAAAATTCGTCATTCAAGCTGTTACTTTTGCCAAAGCGGCCCATTACTTCATGATTACCAATTGCAGTAAATAAAGGAGCGTGTTGGATAATTTCGCCGCCTTTGTAAATAGTCTTGACACCATTTTTCTCTAATTCATAGTTAGCACGACCTTGGAGACACGGAAAAAAAGCGCCGCCACGATTGTCGTCAAACCATTCTGAAGCGCGATCGCTAACATTGACTAAATCACCGACAAAAAAGACTGCATCCACTCTTCCAACGGTTTCGACTACTTTTTGCAAATTAGCAGCCGTCATTGGTTTTAGCTGGTGATCGGAAGTTAGCAGAATTTTGAGGTGAGTACCCGGCTTCGGCTTGGCAGCTAAAGTAAAGCGATCGCTAGTTACACTTTTGCCATCTTCTCGCACACTCGTTACTTGATAAGGTATACGAATGCCAGAAGTTAGTCCTGTTACTTCTGCTTCGTGTCGCCAGATGTGGCGTAGTGTTGGTTGTTTGTACACCTGTCCTTTTTTAATTTGGTTACTTACTCTAGAATCTTGATCTTCTCTGGTGCGGTTAAGTTTTGTAGTAGTTGCGATCTGCTTGCAGCAGCGCTTCGCTATCGCAGAAAAATTAAGATCTTCACCATAGGCGACTGTATGCTGAGAACCAGCAAATTCGGTAAACCAAATAACTCTTACTGAAGTTTCTGTCGGAAGTTGTAGAAATGGAACAGTTAGCAGAGAGGGCGAAGTCATAAATGTTTGCCCAGTTGAACGAACACTTATTAGAGTAAGGGAAATAACAATTAAAAACCCAACAGCGATCAATTGGGTGTAGCTGCTTAGGTGTTTAAGTGTTTTGTAAGAATTAAATCTTTGAAAGTAATTCACAAGCGTTCTTAGCGCACCTAAATTACAACTGACATTAACAGCAATACGGTTATTTTCAATGCTGAATCACGTTATCTGTAACTGTATCTTGCTCAGATCCTGGCTCTAAGCTAACGGTATCCTTAGCAAGAGGATTGTGGAAGAACGAGCCAGTTTGGGGCGGTAGCATCGGATCAACAACAATTTCCGCTAAACTTTTTACAACACCCGTGAGGGGAATTGCCAGAATTACTCCTAGCAAGCCTCCTAATTGCCCTCCCAAAATCAGGGAGACAAAGATAATCACTGGCGATAAACCTGTCAAATTGCCCATAATTCGCGGCGCGATTAAATTGTCTTTTACCTGCTGAATTAAAATTGCTACTGCCAATACTTGCAGCGCCAGCCACCAGTCGATAAATGCTACGACGATCGCTACTGTCGCAATTCCTAATGTCGCGCCTACAAAAGGGATTACTTCCATCAAACCGATAAATAGAGCAAATAGCAGAAAAAAGGGAACTCGTAAAATCCAGAAAGCTAGTGTCAAGGTAATAGCCATAAATAGACCTAACAATAGCTGTCCAGAGACAAAGCGCTGGAGATTGCGTTGCAGTGATTGAGTCAAGCCGTCCCTGATTTTGGGCGTAAAGATACTTGTTATACCTTGCCAAACGCGATCGCCGTCGATCAGCATATAAAACGAGATCACCACAATCAAGATTAAGTCTAAGAACCAGTTAAATGTACCTACTACCAAGCCTAAACCTCTAGTTGCGATCGCCTCGACCTGAGTTTGCACTTGCGTTAACAATTGTGATGCCAAAGTTCGGACATCAAATGGCAGATTGCGTTCTATACTCCAGGCTTGGAAAGCGGTTAGTTGCTCTTGTGCAGAGTCGACAAGCGACGGTAAATTTGTTACAAAAAGCCGCGCTTGGTTAAATACTGGGGGTACGACCGTTATGCCAATGAGCGCAATAACGAAGCCTGTTAATAAATACACAAGGACTGCTGCTACATTTCGAGGTAGAAAAGGTCGCAAAGCAGCAACGGCATAATTGAGTAGAAATGCGATTAATCCTGCCGTAATTAAAATGCTGAGAAGCTCTCCTATATATCTAAGTGCAGTTAGCGTTGCCCAACCTGTTACTAAGAGCAGTAGCCAAGTGAGCAAGAACTGTTGGAGAGGTGAAAATACACGATTCATTAAGACTTTATTGTTTAACAAAATAATTAGTTATTGTAAAAAATGTTACTAAAACGTATTTTCAATTTGGTTGCATAAAATCAAAATAACGCTAAACTATACTGGCATTTTTTGGTTAATTTAAGATGTTTTGATACATTCAATTCATTTTATTACTTGAAAAGCTTTAAATACTCTGTATAAATTCATCTAATTTGATTTGACAATTAACAGTAATTTATTTAAATACAGTACATCAAAGGTGAGTTAATGAGTAAAAAATCTGAGCTTACCAATAATTCAAAATTACCTAACCATCAAAGTTCATCACCTGAGTTACAACCAGCTAGCTTGGAGGGAAGAATAGCAAGATTCTTTAAGTTTGAGCAGAATCAGACGAACCTTCGCCAAGAAATGCTGGCAGGAGTGACTACTTTCATGGCGATGGCTTATATTTTGGCGGTCAATCCCAGTATTTTATCCAATGCAATTTTTCTCCAACAGCCAAAAGATTTATTTGGTCAACTAGCGATCGCTACAGCATTATCAGCTACCATCGCTACCTCAATTATGGGTCTCGTCGCTAATTATCCGTTTGCTCTAGCTCCAGCTATGGGGTTAAACGCCTATTTTACATTTTCTGTAGTTCTGGGGTTAGGAATTAGCTGGCGAGTAGCACTAACCGCCGTATTTGTTGAAGGTCTGATTATCCTTGTTCTCACCCTCTCGAATATTCGCAACCAAATAATTATGGCAATTCCAGAATGCCTCAAACGAGCCACAGCCACAGGAATTGGTTTATTTATTGCTTATATTGGTTTGTCGGGAAACCCAGCTACTGGAGGCGCTGGTTTAATTGTCGCTAACGAAACTACTAAAACTGCCTTGGGCGCTTTCAACAATCCGGCTACTTTAATGGCAAGCTTTGGAATTTTTGTCACAGCTGCATTAGTCGCGCGTCGGCTCAAAGGCGCATTACTATATGGTATTTTGGCAACTGCATTACTAGGATGGATTCTAGGCATAGCGCCTTGGCCAAAAGCGATCGTCGCCTTACCACCGTGGCCGGGGGATTTGTTAGGTCAGGCAATTTTCGGGCTTGCTCAAGTATCCCAAACCAATATTGGGGATTTTCTATCAATACTGGTTGTTTTTCTATTTGTCGATATATTTGACACAATTGGGACTTTGACTGGACTCGGTATGCAAGCGGGATACATCAATGAAAAAGGTACACTACCTCGTGCTGGTAGAGCTTTGATGGCAGATGCAGTAGGTATTCCTGTCGGTGCTGCGCTCGGTACTTCGACTGTATCAACGTATATTGAGTCAGCAGCTGGCATAGCTGAGGGAGGACGTACAGGATTTACATCTGTTGTCGTTGCTGCCTTATTTGCAATGTCGATATTTTTTATTCCTCTACTAGCCGCTATTCCTGGTTTTGCTACAGCACCCGCGCTAGTAATTGTCGGAGTTTTAATGGCAGAAAGTCTTGGTGGAATTCGGTGGAGTGATCCGGCGGAGTCGATTCCTTCATTTTTAACAATTTTGATGATGCCTTTGACTTACTCGATTGCCGAAGGGTTAGCAATTGGCTTTATTACTTACCCCCTTCTGAAAACGTTTCAAGGTAAGTCACATGAACTCACTCTACCTATGTGGCTTTTGGCTGGAGTGTTTGTGCTGAGATTTGTCCAACTAGGTTTGCAGGCAGGTCATTGAACGGGTAAGCGAATGGTGAAAGTGCTGCCTTTACCCAATTCACTTTGTACTTGCAAGCTACCCGCGTGTGCTTGAACAATTACAGCCGCGATCGCAAGTCCCAATCCAGATCCGCCTGAATGTCGGGAGCGATCGCTATCCACGCGGTAGAAGCGCTCAAAAATCCGGCTTTGCTCCGACTTAGCAGTATCTTGAATCGAAATCACAGCATGATAATCGCTTTGATCTAGAATCACAGTTACTTGACCACCTGTAGGAGTGTATTGAATAGCATTGACAATCAAGTTAGAAATCAGGCGATAAAGCTGCTCTTCATTGCCTACAACAATTAATGGTTTATCTACATTAATGTCAGCAGTTAACTCCACACTTGCGCCGAGTGCCAATGTTGCCAATTCTTCTACCAAATCGCTGACAATATCATTCAAGCAACACTGTTGCCGTATCGGTAATGGTTGCCGTTCCATGCGAGCCAGCAGCAGTAAGTCAGCAACTAGCTCACTCAGCCGCTTATTCTGACGCTCTATAGCGTGTAAGATATCCTGTGTTTCTGGTTCAACTGAGTTAAACCTCAACGCTGATTCAACGGTCGCTTGTGTAGCAGCTAAAGGTGTCCGCAATTCATGGGCAACATCCGCAGTAAATTGTTGAATTTGTCTATAAGATTGGTAAATCGGTTGCATCGCTAACCCAGATAGCCACCAGCTAGAACCGCCTACTAGTAGGCTAAGGCGTAAATTGATATACCATTGAGTCAAGCAGAACGAATGGAGAGAAAGGCTTGCCCCGACTTGCACCAAAACCTCTAAAGTTAGAAGCCGATGAGCGTGAGGAACTACAACAC
>JAHHHE010000016.1 GCA_019359535.1 Gloeocapsa sp. UFS-A4-WI-NPMV-4B04 | reverse complement strand
CTCTTTTAGAGCTTGCTGTAACCTGCTCGCCTTGTTCTGACGTTAAAAAGTTCTTGGCTGGGGGCGGCATCGTTGCTTTTAAATGGCTTCATTTCTTATTATGCAACTTTAGTGCCGATTAGCTTACTATCTTGACAATAAACTGCAATTTCCGTTTAAGGCTACACGGATTTCTGGAAGACGCACATCTGCTTTAGAAGGAGAAGAAGTTGAAGTGGTAGGAATGTCATCAGAAGATGATTGCCAAGAGGAAATGTTTGTTGAAGTAATTTACACAGAAAACAAGGTTGAAGACACTTTTTCTATGCCTCTATCTGAAATAGAGCCAATTGAAGCCGATAGTGAAACTCACCAAGCAATTGCAGATTAGCATTATTGGGTAGAGCAAGGATACGAGTTTGGCGAGTAGTTGAACTTAGCAACACCCCAGCGATCGCCATTCTTGGTCTAAAATGCGCTTGACGAGTCTAAGCATATTCACGAATCATGGCAAATCAAGCTCCTATCCCGGTTGTCGTTAATGGTGCTGCTGGCAAAATGGGCCGCGAAGTGGTCAAAGCTGTAGCGCAAGCAGAGGATATGACTCTATTAGGTGCAATTGATCGTAGTCCAGAACACCAGGGCAAAGATGCTGGAGAACTGGCAGGGATGGATGCTTTGGAAATTCCAATTACTGACCAGTTAGAACCCATGCTGGCTTTTGCCAGTCAGGATAGACAGTTGGGAGTGATGGTAGATTTTACACATCCCAGTACAGTTTATGACAATATTCGCTCGGCGATCGCCTATGGTATTCGCCCTGTTGTTGGCACTACTGGCTTAAGTCCAACCCAAATTTATGATTTAACTGAATTTGCTGATAAAGCCAGCACTGGTTGTTTGCTGATTCCTAACTTCTCAATTGGGATGGTATTACTCCAGCAAGCGGCAATTCAAGCAGCACAGCATTTTGACCACGTTGAAATTATTGAACTGCATCATAATCAAAAAGCCGATGCACCTAGCGGAACTGCAATTCAAACCGCGCAGATGTTGGCAGAAATGGGCAAAGCTTATAATCAAGCTAGTGTTGAGGAGACAGAAAAATTACTAGGAGCAAGAGGCAGTTTAACTGAAGACGGCATTCGGATTCACAGCATCCGTTTACCAGGGCTAATTGCTCACCAAGAGGTTATCTTTGGGGCAGCAGGTCAAGTATATACTCTGCGTCACGACACAAGCGATCGCGCTTGTTATATGCCAGGAGTGCTACTTGCAATTCGCAAAGTCCTTCAGCTTAAATCCCTGGTTTATGGTCTAGAAAAGATACTATAAATCCAACACCCAAACCCCAAAATCATTTTGCTTTATGCGGGGCGAAGGGTTTTTACCCTATTCCCTAATCAATGCTAGTTCCACTCACTCGCCAGACATTTGAACAACTTATCCCTCTAGTCGCTACTAGCGCTCAATACCGTTATTGCTGGGGCAAATCCTCTGATTTTTTAAGGCGGCTATTAATTTCTGTAGTTGGCGTAGTGGCGATTTTGATTTTAAGAATTGTCCTACCAGATGGATTTTACGGCTTATTGTTTTCAGTAGGATTATTGGCGGCTCTTTACTGGTTGTGGGGTCCTGTATTGTGGGCAAGTTTACGCAATCGGGAATACCGCCGATATAAATATAGTGGCTTTTTTCGGGGTCGGGTGCTGGATGTTTTTCTAACAGAAGAGTTAGTTGGCAAAGAAGAAACAGTCAGCAACAAAGGCGATTTAGTAATTGTAGAAAACCGCGAACGCAGACTTAACTTAGAACTTGAAGATGAAACTGGATTTACTACAGAAATTCAAGTACCACTGCGCCGCGAACATCAAGCGATCGCCCCGAATCAGATTGCGGAAATGCTTGTCTTGTCAGATCGCGCAGATTTAAGTGCTATTGCCAAGGTAACAGACGTTTATATTCCTAGCCGGAAGTTGTGGGTAAGTGACTATCCTTTTCTGCAAAGATATATGTTTGTGGAAGTCAGCCGTCGGATTCGAGATCAGCAAGAACCGCGTCGCCGTTCCAGAAGAAAACCTCGCCCTTCTTCGAGACGAGATAGAGATTAAGGGACATGGGGAGCAGAGGAGCAGAGGAGCAGGGGAGCAGAGGAGCGGAGGAGATAGTATCAATTTTTATTCCCTAACACCTAACACTTAACCTCTAACCCCTAGTCCCTAGTCCCTTATTTTAAGTTTCAGAAGTAGAAGACCGATTCAGGACTGGTGACAGGTAGGCAACTAAAGCCCCAATTAAAAAACCAGCAATATTACGAACTAGAGGTAGCCATTCTGAAGTACGGGTAACTACTGGGCCAATGCCGAAAGCAATAAACAAAATGCCCCACAGTGGAGAGAAAATCAAAGCCCATTGCCAAGCAAACACTTGTCCTTTACGGCGGGGTTGAGCGGCAAATCCACAAATAATGCCGCCAAGGACGGAAGTAATTAGCGTTAGAATCCACTGTTCTCGTGGTAGTCCTGGGACAACTCGGCAACCACCTTGACTCAGACAAGTCTTGATAGATTCCAATGATTGCAGAATTGATTGATCTTCACCTTCTTCTCTAACAAAGTATAAATTGCCGTAGCGTGTTTGCAACTCTACCCAAAATGTCCGAGGTAAAAGCTGATATACGGCATCGCCGACGTTGAAATTAAGAATATTGCCGCCACGTGAATCAGCAACCAACAAAACACTTTTGTCATCCAGTCCCCAAAATTTTCTGACAGCTAGACCGGGTGTGCGGTCATACTGGGTTAAAACACGCAGTTTCCAGCCTGTTTCGGCTTCAAATTGGTTCAATTCTGCGGCAAGGCGGTCTTCTTGAACGCTGGTAAGAGATTTTGCTAAGTCAATAATTGGGCTTGGCGTGTCGGGTAGTAAGTCGGGATTATTATAAGCCAGCGCTGCCGGAGAAAACATCGCCCAAACCGATCCAGCTAAGAAGAATGCGGCAAGGGATACTAGAAGTCGTCGCCAAATAAAACGCTGCATAAGCAATTCTATAAAATATTAAAATTGAATACGAACAAGAGGGTTTAGGCGTAAAGACTAGATAAAAACTTAATGTTCTTTACATTTGTTTACTTTAATCTAATTTGGGTGACATAGCAAAGCATCCTAGAACTAAGTTCAGGTTAGTAAATGTAGTCGCCCTACAAAAGTAAGGCAGCAGGTAGGTTAAGAATAAAAGCTAGTTTCTCAGCTAATACCCGCTAACTTAGATTAAAAAATAGGAAATTTTCGCCTCTATGAATATCTCTATTCTCAGCAAGCAAGCTTAAATGCTACATAACTTATTCTAGGGAGCGCAATTCATTTTCAGCCTAAATATTTTTTGAAATTATTAATTTCAAATTGTCAATCTGTCTAAGGTATTATTTAAGCTAATCATCTTTTTGTCCTGAATTGGGCAAAGAATCTTCAAAGTCTAGGGGTTCTAAGTCGCCTTGCCAATCAGAAACATCGCGGCGGCTCTGGCGATCTTTAGGGTTAGTTGTGTAGGTGCGGTAATCTGGAGGGCGATTGTCCTGTAAAGGTGCTATTTCGGACTGGGTAACGCTGACGCGATCTAGCGAGGCAGACGCTTCGCGGCGCAATTGCATTACTCTTCTTTGCTCTGATAGCAGGCCGCTGCGTGAGCGATTAGAGGGAGTGCGCGTTAGGGTTTTCCAAGCTGCTTTTACTCCAGCAACAACGCTGCGTGTACCTACCTCTACTTTTTGAGCTTTTTTAACCGCACTATCAAGACTTTGATCGACTTGTTGGGCAACTTGAACGGCACTTTTAACACCATCATTCACATCATTACTTAACTCACTGATTTCTAAGCCAGTTAATCGGATTGCTTCTAAAGTAGGCGGTAAATCGCGCCTTAAAGTATCAAACAGCTTTTCGGCACTGCGAGCTGCTCGTGCTAACTCCTGCAAAGCTGGCAATGCCGCCACCAAAACCGCAGTCAAACTAACGGCAACTAAGAGAATCGACAGTCCAAGCCAAAATAAAGGGTCAATCACAGGATGCTACCTATAAGCTATCCACAAGGGGCGGTCGTGTTTCTGGGGGTTCAATACTTTCCGAGTCGAGGATTTGGCGCTCTTGCTGACTGGCCTCTATGCCAGCCGCGATCGCTTCCCGTAGTCGCTCTAAGGTATCATCCCAATTACGTAGGGCAGATTCCGAAAGGCGATCTGCCTGAATCTGCACACTTGTAGATAAATCTTCTGCCAATTCGGGTAAAGCAGAGGCAGATTTTTTCAACAGGCGGCGCGTTTCCCTACCAGGTCGCGGGGCCATTACCAAGCCTGTGAGAGTTCCAATGGCAGCACCTAGCAATACACCACCGATAAATACTCCAGAACGGTTGTTCGACATAAATGGTTCTCCTTACACCCATTCTAGGCAACTGATCACGACTTACACTTCAAAAAGAGTCTATCCGGCACAAAAGCCAGTAGCTTCTGTATGTATCTGACTAAATAACCGCGAAAAATAGTTATCCTCCTTTGTACTTGTATTGTGCCAAAGCTTTTTTAAAAAATCTTGAGCGTCGTACAAAACGCGAACTTTGCCAGATTTGCTGTCCAATACTCAGGAGGGTTAAAACTTGCTGTATTCGCAAGAGTTGTAAATCTTGGAGCAAGGAACGTTGTTGTACTTGAGCAATGCTAACCCGTGTTGTAGTAATAGCTGTGGGCGCGTCACGTAGTCCGGCATGAATACTACGCTCATAGGTAGATAAACTATCTGTTAGCTGTGCTAGGAGCGATCGCACTTGCCACATCACCCAAGCGAAAAATAGCAGCATCAATGCTAGAGCCAAATTAATCACTACAACGACTGTTACCACGCCTACTAACTCACTTTTAGGTTTTGAGCAATTGTTTTAGGATGTCTTTTTAGCTGGAGTTATCGTTTCAGTCTGACGAACTTACGAAATTGCCAAGGTTGGACAAAGCTGAAGTAATTTTCATGAAACCCAAATGCGTAACTCCGAATCCGGCTTAATTTTAAATAATAAAGGCTGAATTAATCCTTCAGCCTTCATACTTTATAGTTTATCCTCAGCGTTTGCTCTGCCACTTAACTTGTTAAGTAGCATAGGCTACTTGCAGCGCCCAAAAAATCAAAAAGGCAATTGCCCCTAATAGCAGTACGGTCGAAATAGTCACTACTTTTAGACTATCTGCTCCCTTAAATTTCATAATTCCGCGATCTAAGTCAGACATAAGTGTGTCATCCTCCGTTACTAAAGTGCTAGAACCTCCGGCTCTGATTTTAGTCCTTCCATTTATTAACGTGGAAAAATTGCTTCGTAAGTATTAGAACTAGATCGCCATCACAGAAGTATTCAGCAGCTGTTGATTCAGGTCTTGCTTTTGCCAGGCTTGACCATCCAAAGCCATCTGCTCAATCAAACTTGCTAGCCGCAAGGCTTTGAGTGCCTGTTCGCCACCTACTGACGGTTGATTGCCTCCGCGCACACAGTTGACAAAGTGTTCTAATTCAGCATGAAGCGGCTCAATATTGCTGGTGTAGACTTTTTCAATCAAGCCATCTTGACGGTAAAGTACCTGTCCATAGTCCGTCATACAATTGGCAGTTGTCTGGCGGTGAATCAGAATCTCATTATTAAGAAAATCTGCCTCAGTTAAGGAATTTTTGCAGTGAGCAACTATCCGACGGATTTTCCGATGCGTGACTTTACTGGCGGTTAATGTGGCAACAATGCCATTAGCAAAGCCCAATATAGCGGTAACATAATCTAAATAACCAGAGTCAGCAGTCCGGCTACCACTAGCTGTTAACTTGACAACAGGCGCAGCAGCTAATTCCAACAGCAGGTCAATGTCATGGATCATCAGGTCTAAGACTACTGATACATCGTTGGCTCGATGAGAGTAAGGACTCATGCGATGGGCTTCTAAAGCCAGCAATTCTTCGGTTTTCAGCACTTTGCTGAGTTCCTGAAATGCTGGATTAAATCGCTCAATGTGACCAACTTGTAAAATGCATTGATACTCTGCTGCTGCATTTACCAAAGACTCCGCCTCAGTAATACTGGCAGCAATCGGCTTTTCAATCAAGACATGAATTCCCGCCTGAAGACAGGCCATCCCGACGGCATGATGCAGACGAGTAGGAACGGCAATGCAAACAGCCTCCACATGGGGGAGGAGGTCGCGGTAATCTTCAAAGAAACGCACTCGGTATTTGCTGGCAGTGTCTAGCCCCCGCTCGACATTGATATCTGCAACTCCAACAATTTCGACATCTTTAAGTAAACTCAATACCCTCGTATGATGTTGTCCCATATTACCTACTCCAATCACGCCAATACGAATCGGAGTAGGCTGGTTACGCTGCAAATGAGGGATTGGTTGTCCCATTAATGATCTATTTTGCACTTAATATCTCCTCCACCACCAAAATGTAGAAACGCATTTATATTGCGTCCGCACTCAATTTCCGGTTGTCAGCCGTTTCAAATCATCCAGATGGTAACATAGTGATTCTATTTATGAAGAATTCCAAAGTTAGTTCTAGGTTCCAGAAATCTATTTTGTTTTCGGCATAATCAGTCCTAAGTGATTGTCGTTTTAACGCTTCTTGAGTGTTTGCCATGATGTGTCACTTTTTTGTCTGTCCATTGAGTGAGGAGATGGGGAAGCGGGGGAGCTTTCTTAGCAGGGGAGCAGGGGTGATGGGGTGATGAGAGATGTTGATAGATGATTAATGGGGGATTTTTGAGGTGAAAGCAGTTGTTTTGTTGTCTGGAGGGTTGGATTCTTCGACGGTTTTATATCAGGCTAAAGCTCTTGGGTTGGAGTGTTACGCAATTTCATTTGATTACCAGCAACGGCATCGGCGGGAGTTAGAGTCAGCTAAGGCGATCGCTTCTTCGGCTGGTGTAGTAGAGCATCAGCAGGTATCTTTCGACTTACGCGCCTGGGGTGGTTCGGCATTAACTGATTCCAAAATTGACTTACCGCAAGACCGTTCTGTTACCGAAATGGCTGAAAATATCCCCGTTACTTATGTGCCAGCTCGAAATACGATCTTTTTAAGCTTTGCCCTAGCTTACGCCGAAACCATTGGTGCTGATTGTGTTTACATCGGTGTCAATGCTTTAGATTACTCTGGATATCCCGATTGCCGCCCTGACTACATCGAGGCAATGCAGTCAGTTTTTAGACTAGGAACAAAACAAGGTCGTGAGGGAATTGCGATCGCAATTGTCACACCGTTGATTAACTTGAGAAAAACTGAAATCATCCAATTAGGCAACCAATTAGGTGTGCCTTGGGAAAAAACTTGGTCTTGTTATGCTGGGGAAGATTTGGCTTGCGGCGTTTGTGATTCTTGCCAATTGCGTTTAGCTGCCTTTGCTCAATTAGGAATACCAGATCCACTTTCCTATGCTCAGTCGGTTATCTAAGCAGGGGAGCAGGGGTGCGGGGGTGCAGGGGTGCGGGGGAGAGAAATATTACTAAGTTTTTGCCTATCTTCAAGCCGAGACGACTTAAATATATTTCAGCTTCCTAATTTTTTGGGTAGTAATCCTTGCCGTTAACAATGGGCTTAATACAGACTTGTTGCAGATGGATTAGCTGATGACGGTTTCACCTTGTGGAGTTTAATTTGGTGCAAGCGTGGCCCAACAGTTGCCACAACAGTAAAATCAATGTCTTGATAGCGCAATGTTTCGCCAGGAGTAGGAACTTTTTGCATCTGGTACAGCAGAAAGCCGCCTAGAGTCTGGTATTCATTTGTTAAAGGTAAGTTTAGCTCTAACAATTGATTGAGGTCTTCCAAGTTCATCTGCGCTTGTACCATAAATGTCTGCTCGTCCAAGCTCTGCATCATCAACTCGTCAGCGCTTTCTGGTTCACCGATGTCGCCGATAATTTCGGCGATCAAATCTTGAATTGTGACTAAGCCAACTGTACCGCCGAATTCATTAACTACGATTACCATAGATAGCTGCGATCGCTGCATTAATGGCAATAGTTCACTTAAAGGCGTGTATTCTGGGACAAATAGCGCTGGACGCATCCAGGGGTGAATCTCAGCTTCTAAGGACACTTTACCCAGAACTAGAGGAGAGGCTAAATCTTTAAAGTGAACAATACCGCGAATGTTGTCTAAAGATTTAGCGACAATTGGATAGCGGGAGTGACCTGTAGCAGCCATTTCTTTAAGCAGTGTCTCTAGCGTGGCGTTGGTTGGTAGGGCGACAATGCTAGGGCGTTGCACCATTACTTCTGCTACTATTACGTCACCAAACTCAAAAACATTATTTAGTAGTTCTCGCTCTTCGGCTTCCAAGCCTGTAGATTCGCGCTCAGTAGCAATAATCAGTTGCAACTCTTCTGAAGTTACTGGAGGCCTCCAGCCTTGACCTGTATACTTGATGCCTACTAGCCTTAAGAGCCAGCGAGTTGATTGATTGAGTATCCAGATAAACGGATTAAAAAACCGGGCGATCGCGCTTACTGATGGACCTAAAAACCGTGCTAAATCCTCTGAGTAAAGCAAAGCGACTGATTTAGGGCATAGTTCTCCGAGGACAATTTGCAGATAAGCAACTAGGAAAAAAGCGACAGGAATTGACAAGGAATGAGCCATAAAGGAGCGCATTGAATATGGCACAGACCAATGGTCGATCCAGGCTGCTACTAAAACAGCCATCGTACTTTCGCCAATCCACCCCAGTGCCAGACTAGAGAGGGTAATACCTAGTTGAGTTGTAGATAGCAGCCGCTCAATACTTTTTTGCAAAGCCTGTACTGATATAGCTTGAGCGTCGCCCGCTTCAACAAGTTGGTGAATACGCGATCGCCGCACCGACACCATTGAAAACTCAGCAGTGACAAAAAAGGCATTAATCGCAATCAGTAGTAACACAGACAGCAAGCGCAGCCATACATCTGCCCAATTTAAGGAAGAATAAGCACTTACCGCCAATACATTTAAAACCGAGGCAACCATTAGCAACCTGGGTATTGAGTTTTGGGTTTAGTTCTGAATGCTGTTTAACTCAAAACTAAAGCCGCAAAACTTTTTTTACCTATTTTTTTACAGGAATATCAGACACTTGCAGCCGCAATTTTTGATCTGGATAATCAGTCAGTGTCATTGAGAGTTTGTTAACGTCGTCGAGTAAAGCTGTAGGAATGCTCATTGTGCCAGAAAATGTTTTGCCATTTGCTGTCAATTCGGTTGGTAAGCCTTCGGTATTAGCACTCAGCGCTCGCCCTTGATCATCGGTAACATCTAAAAAACTATACAAGAATCGCACAGTTTTATCTCCCTCATTTTTGAGGTTCACTTTTATTAGCAACGCGCCGCCAGAGTAGCCAGCAGATACTACATCTAATGTTACTTTCTGATTACGGCTGGTAATTGGAAACCCTGGCTGGTAATTCTCCTTCGCCGCCTGTGGTTTTTGGGCTGGCTTCTCTTGGGGGAGTTCTTTGTTTTGAGGCTGTGGCTTCTCCGGTTTAGCGTTTTTACCCTTACCCTCAATGCGTGCTTTGACGGTGTTCAAAATATCTTCTTCTTTTAATAAGACTAAGGCTCCTTGTTGTGCCGATGCCGCTTTACGGTTCTTGATTTTACTTGTGGGACGAGCATCTGGTTGAGAAACACCTTCGATTGCTTCATGTCCTACAGCGAACCCTAACCTCGAACTCATATAACCTGCCCCCAACATCAGGGTTAACAAAATTAAAGTGAGGGTGACATTGTAATTCAGTTTCATTTGTTGTTAGAGCAGCGATCGCTATTAAATTTACATACTTGCTATCCCTAGTTGACGAGTGGGGAAGCAAAATATAAGATAGTAAATTGTTCAATACTGCTAGCTAGAGCAGCAATTTCAACTTGAAAGTTTATGCTACTTTATAAATAGAGATAGATACAATGCCAGTATAACTAATTAAGTACAGACAAATCACTTATCATGATAATATAACTTAATTAGTTTGGTTGAGCGCATTAAGTAATTAACTGCGCCGATATCTAAAATTAAATATGCGCCCTTGACCGATTGGGGAGGTAGCGAACTCATAATTCGCCTTCAGACTGGTTCGATTCCAGTAGGGCGCACTGCTTTAAATTAATTTCTTTTGAGGAAAGTTAGTTTCTGCATAGGAATTACAGAAACTCTGCCAAATATCTAGATTATTGAGAATAAGGCAGTGGAAAAGGGATGTAACAAACACACGCTAGAAAAATTATTTAGAGCCTATTAATCAACAAATAACTAGCTGCAAGTTGATTTAAATCTAGCAAAGCTAAATTTTGAAAATTCTATTGATTTAAGAATTAAACTGTTAATTTAAGTTCAGGAAAATGGCTAGCCAAGCTCCAACCATTTTCTATATTTTACTGGGATGGCTGGCTCTCAAATATGACCTCACTCTCCTGCACAGTATTATTAACATTAGAATTAGGAGAAAGCAGGATTGATGAGCTGTAAGGATTTTGCAAGTCGGGCGTGCGAATAATTGGATCGCTACCAACTTGTTGATTAAGAAGATCGCGGTAGAAAATATCAACTAACTCGGCATCTCGCCTAATCTCATTTTCAGTGAAAGAGTTACGCAGCAACGAGCCAACACCAAAAATTACGTCTATTTGACGTTGAGGCGAACGATTACGGAAAAACTCAGGATCATTTTTAAAAAAAGCGCGCTCAAAGGTAGTATTGATAGGTTCGCTACCTCTGAGCCGCCTACCTAAGCTTGGTTGAGCGATCGCGGCAGAGTCAAAAAGAGGAGCAACGGCAGTAAGAAGTAATATACCAATCAGAGTTTTAAACTTTAAAGTCATTGCAGTTACCTCAATATTTGAATAAATATTAACTTATCTAAATGGAAGGAGGCAACAATAGGCTTTTAGTATAATTATCAGTTCGAGGAAAAAATTAAACAATGATATTAAATACAATTGAGTTTTAGGTTGAAATTAAATAATATTTAATAATAAGTTAGAATTTAATTAATCAGTTTAAAATAAAAATATAGCCTTTTTTCTTGGGTATTCTGCTGTATGATAAAAACTTTTGAATCCATGCGTATTATGTTTTCATTAACTTGATTTACTTGTCAAACTCCTTTTACTAAAATTATTACTTCTAAAATAAATAATACTATTGACAAGTCAGCACTAATAATGCTGAAATTTTATTAATTGCAGGAGATTAAGCTTGAATTTAAACCATTTTTAGCTTAATTTTTGGTTAAGCACAACTTTTAATGTTTAATGATGATAGATGAAAGCGGATCGCTGCAAAAGTCTAATATTTGGGCAGCTACGGCTGATTTAACTACGCTGCGCCAGCAGATGCTGGATTTATTGTGTCAACTTGCTTATCAAGAGGGTGACTTCGTTCTATCTTCTGGGCAACGCAGTTCTTACTACATTAATGGAAAGCAGGTGACGCTCCACCCTCAAGGAGCTTTGGCGATTGGTCGCATTTTCTTATCTCAACTGCCGCTAGAAGCCTGTGCAGTAGCTGGTTTAACCTTGGGAGCCGATCCAATGGTAACGGCGGTGAGTGTAGTTTCTGCCTATGAAAATCGACCGATACCAGCGCTGATTATTCGCAAAGAATCTAAGGGACATGGAACAAAGGCCTATATTGAAGGTCCCAGTTTGCCAGAAGGTGCGTCAGTGGTGGTTTTAGAAGATGTTGTTACTACTGGACAATCGGCTCTAAAGGCAGTTGAAAGGCTGCGAGAAGCAGGTTATAGCGTTGATCAAGTGATGGCACTGGTGGATCGGCAACAGGGAGGCGCACAGCTGTACGATTCAGCTGGGTTGAAGTTTCAATCTGTGTTTACTATCCAGGATATTCAAGAGCGTTATCGTCAATTAGGAACAAGGGGCTAGATAAGAATTTACCTAGCCCCTAGCCCTAGCTTCTAGTTACAGCTTCTTTTGCCAAAAACTTCTCTAATTCAGTTAAGGCATCTGCATCTACCTTTGTCTGCATTGGGCAGAACTTAGGGCCGCACATTGAGCAGAACTCAGCAGTTTTGTAGATATCGGCTGGTAAGGTTTCGTCGTGATACTCTTTGGCGCGTTCAGGATCGAGGGAAAGCTCAAATTGGCGGTTCCAGTCGAAGTTATAGCGGGCGTGGGAGAGTTCGTCATCTCTATCTCTTGCTCCTGGTCTATGCCGGGCGATATCCGCCGCATGAGCCGCAATTTTGTAGGCAATCAAACCGTTCCGCACATCCTCGGCATCCGGGAGTCCTAGATGTTCCTTTGGTGTCACATAGCAGAGCATCGCAGTACCATACCATCCAGCTAGAGCCGCGCCAATTGCAGACGTGATGTGGTCATAGCCTGGGGCAATATCTGTTACCAGTGGCCCCAGCACATAAAATGGGGCTTCTGAACACTCTTCCATCTGTTTGCGGACATTGAACTCGATTTGATCCATTGGGACGTGGCCTGGCCCTTCTACCATCACCTGAATATCATGTTCCCAGGCACGGCGAGTCAATTGTCCTAGTGTTTTGAGTTCAGCTAGTTGAGCTTCGTCTGACGCATCGTGAGTACAGCCAGGACGCAGAGAATCGCCCAAACTGAAGGAGACATCGTACTTTTTGAAGATTTCGATAATGTCGTTGAAGTGAGTATAAAGTGGATTCTGTTTATGGTGATGCAGCATCCACCGCGCTAGAATACCGCCACCACGAGAGACAATGCCTGTGATTCGGTTTCTTACTAAAGGCAAATGCTCAATTAGAATCCCCGCGTGGATAGTTTGGTAATCTACTCCTTGCTGGGCGTGTTTTTCAATTATGTGGAGAAAGTCATCTGGTGTGAGGTTCTCAATTGTGCCGTGTACGCTTTCTAAGGCTTGGTACACTGGCACTGTGCCAATCGGTACTGGTGAAGCGTTGATAATTGCAGTGCGAATTTGATCCAAATTGCCGCCGCCTGTGGACAAATCCATTACGGTGTCAGCGCCATATTTCACCGCTAACCTCAGCTTATCAACTTCTTCGTCAAGATTGGAAGAGTTGGGGGAGGCTCCAATGTTGGCATTTACCTTACATTTTGAGGCAATACCAATGCACATTGGCTCTAAGTTAGTGTGATTGATATTCGCCGGAATAATCATTCGTCCCCGCGCTACTTCTTCACGAATTAGCTCTACTGGGAGGTTTTCTCGCTGGGCAACATAGTGTATTTCTTCGGTAATGACACCATTGCGGGCGTAGTGCATTTGAGACACATTGTTTTGCCCGCGACGCTTGGCGATCCATTCAGTCCGCATTATTTAAATTCCTCGAATAAACAGCTTCCCTCCGCTGGTATTACCCAGTCTCAGGTTCTAAGGGACTGTCTCAGCCTGGTTTCCCAGACACCCCTAGCTTGGTTGAAGATTGTAGCACTTGGGTTTGGGCTAGCTGAAAGCAAGTAAGCAAATCTTAATGAGGAGTGCGATCGCGCAACAGTTGAATACTAAAATTATGCGATGTGTTCTAGCTGTCTGTGGGTTTTTGCTTTTGCTGAATATGGTCTAATACTGCCTTGTGAATCTCCTCTGGGGTCATTGACGCGGGATAACTTACGGAGCTAGGTTTTGCAGTTAAACGATCCACAAAAGCGTAAAAAGCCTCGTTATCTTCTTGATGTTTAATGACATAATCTCGTAATTCTGCCTTGCTCATGGCATCAAAGTTTGGCTTGCTCATAAGTATTCCCAGTTTCCATCGCGACTAATTAGAATTTCTATGTCATTGCCAGCTATGATGAATATTTTTCCTGTGCGTTCATCTAAACGCACCATGTAGATTGGTCGGTAGACTGTTGTCAATGCTTGACATAAATAGACACACTTTAGAGCTTGTTCTGATGTTGGAAGAATAGTTGCTCCTGAAAAAAGCTTATATTTAATTAATTTTACAGAGATTTGTGAGGGCGATCGCGTTTCCAAGTTTAAGGAGTAGTGGTGTAGGCTGATATAACTGTTAGTTTGACAGTTTAAAAATCAAGAATGTAATCGGTATTGCTGTAGAGCGTAGCTATTATCTAGTAGTAAAAAACCTAGATCGAGGAAAAAACATGAAACAGCTAACTAGGATAACGCTCGATCCTCAAGTAATGGGGGGCAAGCCTTGTATTCGAGGTTTGAGGGTGACTGTTGGCACTATAATTGGACTGATGGCATCTGGTTATTCTCCGGCAGATATTTTAAAGGCGTATCCCTATCTAGAAGCGGAAGACTTGCGCGAAGCTTTGGCTTATGCTGCGTGGCGTGTTGAAGAGACGGAGCTGCCTTTAGCTCAGATGTGAAAATTCTTATTGATATGAATCTGTCTCCCCAATGGGTGCAGGTATTTCAAAAGCACGGGTTTCAATCAGTTCATTGGTCTGCGGTTGGCGATCCATGTGCAACAGATCGCTCTATTATGGATTGGGCAAGAACTAATGGGTTTATTGTTTTTACCCATGACTTAGATTTTGGGGCAAGATTGGCAGCTACTCAGGCTGAAAGCCCTATTGTAATCCAAGTTCGCACTCAAAATGTTCTACCTACACACTTGGAAGATTTGCTGATTGGGGTGTTGCGTCAGTTTGAGTCAATTCTTGAAGCCGGCGCTTTAATTGTGGTGAATGAGGCTCGTTCTAGAGCGCGGATTTTGCCCTTAACTTACTAATTTACAACCGAGCGATCGCGCGATCGTTAATCTCTTTCGCATTTAGGTGAAGTTTCAAGCAGGAGCGAGAGTTTTAAGTAAGTAGTCGCACTCCCAACAGCAAAGCACGAGTAAAAGTAAAGGCAGGCGATTAGATATCATTGTGTAGGCTCACAACTGTGACCTTAACAGTACAATTCCAACTTGCAATGCAAAAAACAAAGTTAATTAATAGAATTATTGCTGGTACGATGCTGTCTTTTGCCCTAGTGACTCAGGGTGGACATATCATATTGGCACAACAGCGCCCTACTTCATTACTTAGAGCTAAATGTGTTAATAGTGGACTTGGCAGTGTGCGTCGCAACACGCTTAATGTTTCTATCGGCAAAGCAGTCTATACAAGTCTTTTTTATCTAGGTCCCGGCAATCGCTCTGCATCAGTAACTTGTAAAATTAGGCAAGTTGATTCTCAACCGCTATTTCAAACGCTTCAGCTAGGCTTTGGAATGCGTGACAATAACACCACAAGTCCGCCTGTAACTGTTAATGTTTACTTAGATGGCAAGCAGGCTGAAACTCGGACTATTGCTCCGACACAGCAAGAGTCTTTATCACTAGATGTTAGTGATGTAACAAATGTGAGTATAGAAGCTGTATGTTCTAGTCAATCAATATATTGTGACCGAGTTTACTTTTTCAACGCTGCACTGGAACCGATAATTTTATCTCCAACTCCGAGTAAGTAGTAATGCTCAAGCGATCGCACTGCTAAAAGGAAATGCGATCGCCTGAGTAAAACGCATTTAAACTACATTATGGGATTAGTTGCTTGAGAGTTTCAATTAATTCCTGCTCATTGTAAGGCTTAGTAAAATAGGCAGTTGCACCTAAATTCATTGCTATTTGACGATCTTTATCTGCACTACGGGAAGTGAGCATCATAATCGGTAAATTCTTGAAAATAGAATTTGACTTCACTCGCGCTAAAAAGCTATAACCATCAAGGCGAGGCATATCAACATCACAAATCACAGCTTTAATTGGCAGTCCAGTTGAAAGTTTTTCAATTCCCTCTTCTCCATCTTGAGCTTCTTCTACCCGATATCCAGCTTTTTCTAAAGTTAATGATAAAAAGCGGCGAACATTAATAGAATCATCTACTACTAAAATAGTGTCTTTTTGATGTTGATATTCTGTAGGCGTTACAGGTTGCTTATCTTGCAATACTTCCTGAAAACTAGCAATTAATTCTAGTAACTCTGGAACATTCACAAGTGGAACAACTCGACCATCTCCTAAAATTGCACAGCTAGAAAAACCAGGAGGCATAGCAATTTTTATGTCACTATCTTCTTGAATACGTGCCCCTTCAACTTCGCGGATAGCAACTTCCTGTTCACCCCAACAACGATCTATTTGTATTGCTATCCAATCACTACTTTGAGCAATCTTCAACACAGTTGGAGCGTTCATAACAGGTACGGCTGAAGAATCAACTTTTTTATGTGGAGAGTGAATTTGTAGCCAATTACCCAGCCGAATCAAGGGCATTATGTATCCTTCACAGCTGTAAATTTCTAGTTCACCAATTGAGGATATTTGCTCTGGATTTAGTAATAGAACTTCCGCGATCGCATCACTGGGAAATGCCAATAGTATATTATTGCTCTCTACAAGTAATACTCGTGCAACCGAAAGACTTAAGGGAACGCTGAGAGTAAATGTTGTTCCTACTCCTAGCTGTGTATCAACTTTAATGTCGCCGCGAATTTCTCTTAAATTAGTACGCACCACATCTAAGCCTACACCTCGACCAGATAAATCAGTAACTTGGTCTGCGGTGCTAAAACCTGGTTCAAACATTAAACTTAATAGTTCTTGATCGCTAGCTGCTGCAAATATAGCTGGATCTGAACTTAACTGATCTGCCTTGCGCCGAATTTTATCTAGGTCAATACCGCCACCATCATCTCTAACAGTAATTAGTGTCTGATTACCTTGGTGAGCGGCTTTAATTTCAATCATACCCTGTTCTGGTTTACCACACGCTAGGCGAGTTGCAGTGTCTTCAATACCGTGATCAAAGGCATTACGTAATAGGTGCATTAAAGGATCGTTTAAAGCTTCTAAAATGGTGCGTTCAATTAATGTTCCACCCCCATGAATTTTCAGTTCAACATTTTTACCATACTGTAAAGAAAGCTCACGCAAAAATAGCGGGAATCTCCCTACTAAATCCGACAAAGGGCGCATCCGCACTTGAGTTAAGTTTGTTTGTAGTTGTTTAGCAGTTCGGTTTAGTTCGGTAACAGTTTGATCGGTATCTTCCAAGTTGAGAGTAATGTCATCTGTAACTTCTTGAATCCGCACAATGTCTTCGATCACTTCATTAGACAGGGGGTGCGAATTCCTATTGCGGTTTATTTCTAAGTCAAAATTATCATTATCTGAATGGACAATTTTTGGAGCGGTGGCTTCTTGTTCTAGTGACGGGATAAGTGAAACTACACTTTCTTTGGTAGCAACTTGCTGATGGTTAATTTCTAGGCGAGTATCGAGACTTCTGAGCGATCGCACTCGACGGCTGAGAGTTTTAATTAAATTGCGTAAACGTTCTAGATATAAATTTAAACCGTTACGCTCAATTGTTAATTCTCCAAACAAATCATTCAGTTGATCGAGCAATTTAACCGAGACACGAACTGTATTTTCCTGAGTATCTTTATTGAGATTAGGAGATGGGGTGGAGTCTGATTGTAGGGAAAGATGAACTGTTTTGAGGTCTAAATGAATATTACTTTTAGCGTCTGGAATTAGTAAATCATTTAATTCTTGTGGGTGTGGAATTTCAATATCTGCTGTTAATATCTGATCGAGCAGATTTTCTCTTGCAGTTGTTTGAATGGTAGCTACTTCTGTACCTGTGTCCAAATTTATTTGTGCTACAAGTGTATCAACTTGACCGATAAGTAATGCAGCTTGCGATCGCCGCCATTCTTGTAAAGCAAGACGAGCAATTTTTTCAACTCGCTCTGGGCTAGTTTCCAGGTGTTGAATAACTGAGGCACATAAGCTGGTAAAATTAGGGATCTGGAGCATTTCACCTAAACCACCTAAATCTTGCGCCATATTTATAAGTTCTTCCAACAATTGAGGCTTTTCGGGGTCTGCTAAAATGGCTTCTAATTGTTGCAAATATGCTTCTACTTCAGATTCAAAAATTAAGGACACCATATTTTGCCCATCTTCTGGCAATTCTGGGGTTGTCTCCATCGAAGTAGAATCGCCAAGACGTTGATTTAGCTGTTCAAAAACTGGATTTACATGAGTGTCTAACCACTGATTGTCAACAACTGTTCCGCCGTGATGCAGGGTGATTACTTGGCGCAGACGAGAAACCGCAGTTAATAGTAAACTTTCGAGTTCACCATCTACAGCAGGTTTATTGTTTTTTAAAACTTTGAAAAAATCCTCCAAACGATGAGCTATCTGACTTAAAGTCTGAAATCCCATCATTGCTGCGCCACCTTTAATTGAATGAGCGGCTCGTAATACAGCATCCATGCGTTGATTATCTACTTGGGTGGTGGCTAGCCCTAGTATTCCAGATTCAATTATGTTGAGATACTCTGTGGCTTCTTCTAGAAACTGGAGCCGAATTTCAAGTTCTTTGTCTATCATGTTTGATAAAAATTGGTTTAAATAATAATTAGCTGCTAACGTGCCGTAGTATCTAATAGGATTAGATTTGACTATGAATCCGCCCCAAGCGCTAACGTGCTTAGAGCAAGAAAATTTAGGGGTAGTGTAGTTAGTGAGCGATCGCACAATCCCACTAACTTTAATTATGGAATTAGTTAACTGTTAGAATCAACTTTGAATTCACCGACAGACGATTGCAACTGCTGTGCTACTGCTACAGTTTTTTGGAGAGAGCGAGAAACTTGGCGCGAAAAATCAGAAGTACGTTCAGAAACTTGGGCAAGTTCCTTCATTAAATCAGTAACTGCTTGCGAAGTCTGCGCCTGAGTACCTGTAGCACTCGAAATAGATTGCACCAGTTCGTCTATTTGGCTTGATACTTCTAAAACCTGTCCTAGACTCTGTTTCGTATCTTCGACAAGATAAGCGCCCTCAATTACCTGGGTAGTGCCTAATTCCATTGCCTTAACTACAACGCTTATTTCTCGTTGAATATTTCCCACAATTTGTTCAATTTCTTCAGTTGCTGCGGCTGACTTAGCTGCTAGTCCTCCGACTTCTTCAGCAACTACGGCAAATCCTCTACCATCAACACCAGCCCGCGTCGCTTCAATAGAAGCGTTGATTGCTAAGACATTTGTTTGGAGAGCTATTTGGTGAATTAAGGAAACAACCTTGGAAATTTGCTGAGAAGATTCGCCAAGATGCTTGACTTTATTAGCTGTTTCTGCAACTGTATCGCGTAGATTTAAGATACTGTGGACTGTGCGATCCATTGCTACTCCTCCCGCTTGTGCCGTAGTAGAGGCAGTACGGGCTACTTCTGCTGCTTTTTGGGCGCTATCTGCTACTGCTTGAATTGAAAGAGTCATCTGTTCAACAGACTCAAGCGTGTGGGTAATTTCTTCTGCTTGATTGAGTGCTTCATCAGCAAGTTGACGCATCGCACCTTCATTTTCGCCAACTGAAATGTTGACTTGGGTGGTGGCTTTTTTCACAGAAGTTACAAGCTGGCGCAAACTTTCAATAATTGCATTAAAAAAGTCACCTACTGTTCCGATTTCACCTGTTGTTACTTCAGCACGAACGGTTAAATTACCTCTAGCTGCCTCTTCAACATCATCAAGTAAATCCATTAATTGATGCTGCAACGTTTCTTTTTGTTGGCGTTGATCTTGCGAAATCAATTCAGCTTTACGACGGGCTTGTTCTACCTGTTCTAAAAGATTTGCTTGGTCAATTGCAAAGCCGATTTGAGTTGCTAATTGTGTGAATAAATCGATTTCAGACTGTTGCCAAGCTCTTGTTTCTGAACAATGATGAGCTATCAGTAAGCCAAGCAATTGGTTATCTTTTAAAATCGGTGCAACTAAATTTGCTTTAACTTCAAATCGTTCTAAGGTTTTGATGTGACAATCTGTAAGACCTGCTTGATAAATATTATCGATCGCACGGACACGACCGTCCTTATATAGCTTTATATGTTTTTCTTTAAAACAAGGATCATCTATGGTTTCTGCTAATGCTTGAGTCCAACCCGAAGCAACAGATTCGGCGACGACAGTTCCACTATAATCTGAGTTGAAGCTATAGATAACTACTCGATCTGTATTCAGAACTTTTCGTACTTCTTTAACTGAAGTTTTGAGGATATCTTCTAAGTTTAAAGAACGCCGAATTCGCAGCGTCAGGTCTGTAAATATTTGTGTTCGCTCGGCAATATTTTCTTGTTCTCGTAGTAGGATTTGAAGTTGGTCTGCCATTTGGTTGATATTAGCACCTAAGTCAGCTAGTTCATCTTTCCCTACTATTGGAATACGGGTATCTAGTCGCCCTTGACCTAGTTTTCGGACTGCCGTTGATGCACTCATTATAGGGCGGAGAGCGTGATTAACAAGCCAAGTTGCAAGAGCAGCTGCCACTAAGCCTGCGATCGCAGTTCCAATTGCTAAAGTTGATAGTAATCCTCTACGTGCTACAAATGCCTCTCTTGTAGGTTGGGCAATTATGGCACTCCAATGTGGTTCTGCTAGCCCTTGGAATTGTCTAATGGGCATATACGATACAAGATACTCTTTCTGCTCCTGCTGCTCCACATCGACTATAGAACCAACAGCGTCTGTCGCTTGCAATTGAGCAGCAGTCTTGGGAAAAATTGAGCGAATATTCTTACCCATATAGTCTAGATATTGTGTTGGAGTAACAACAATTTTTCCAGCATCATTAATTGCGAGGTATTGTTCTGAATTAAAGCCTTTAATGTTTTGGGCTAAATATTTCGCTTCTCTTTGAAGTCCATCATTAAAATATTTTAAAGGTATGCGCGATCGCACTATGCCTGTTGTTTTACCTGTTGTTATATCTATAACTGGTGCAGCGAAGAAGATAGAATATTCGCCTGTTGCTAATGACTTTCTAGGAGGAGTAATAACAGGACTATTAGTTCTAACAACTTCTTGAAAGTAATCTATCTCGCTATAGTTAGCAATAGTTTCGCCTACCGAGTGTAAAATTACATTACCAGAAAGGTCGGTAACAACAATACTATTGTATTGTGGGTTATATTTAATAAATTGGTTTAATATTGCTTCTTTTTCCGCAATAGAACTGCTTTTGCGAATCCAAGGATTATTGAGAATATTTAAGCTAGACAAAGTTTGAATATCTTTATAACCACCCAAAACAAATTGCTCAATTTGATTGCCTAAAGAGATAACACGAGCTTGTTGTTGTTGAGTAGCGCTTTGAGTAATGTTTTTACTTGTCCAGTAATAAGCTGTTGCTCCAATTGCTAAAATTGGTAGGGTGCTAAGAGCGATCGCTAAAGTAGTTGCTTTTGTTTTTAAACTCAGCTTTTGCCAAAAGGAATTGCCTCCATTATTAGAAATATGACGAGTTAAAAAATTATTTTTCTGCTGTACTATAGCAGGCTCAATGGGTATCGGTGGTAAATCAGACTGAAAAATGTTTTGCCTATTACCATTTTTAAGCTGAGAATTTATATTATTTTGCTGACGTTGTTCAACTTGTGGTTCCTGCTCAAATCGTGTAGCCATAGAAGCGTCTCCAAATGGATAAAAATTGTAAAATTAAAACAGAATTGACGCAGTTACTTAATAATTGTGCAAATTAGGTGAATGCGCGATCGCTTCAGCATTTAGTACCATCAATGTCTCTTGCGCTTGCACAGCCCATCCATGTATATAATCCGTTATATCTGAGCAAGCTTGCTCTATTGAAGATTGAATGCAATCAGGTGTAAACCGAATTACACCTTTAACTTCCTGTACAACTAACGCCAAAGAAACTTGATTAACTAGGATGATTACGATGTGATATTGTTGAGCATTAGTATCGAGAGATAAGTGCAGCACTTGGGCTAAGTCAATTACCCACAAAACTCGATTGCGTCGATTCAATAATCCTAATATACAGTGGGGCATATTAGGCATTGGACTAATGCGGCTAATCGGAACTATTAAAACTTCTTGTACATAGTCCATTGACAAAATAGCAGATGTGTATTTGTCAAGCTGAACTTTTACATAAATATCACCTACTACTTGATCCAATTTGGGTGTAAGTATTTTAGTATTCATAAATTATCCGCCCTTTGGGCGCAGTGAGTAGTGAGTAGTGAGTAGTGTTTTCCCCAACTAGCCTGAGGCTTGTATATAGACTTTTTGTGATCCAGAGTAAAAGTATTTCCCTATAAATGTTGTTATTGTGCCCACAGTCTCGCAAGGCTTGTACTAAATTATTACTACTCACTACTCACTGCTCACTACTCACTTTCTTCAAGCTACAACAGATTTAACAGCGTGAGCTAGTTGTTCTTTAGTAAAAGGCTTTGTTATATAAACAGAGGCTCCTTGTTTTATACCCCAAAAACGATCAATTTCCTCAGTTTTAGAACTACAGATTATAATTGGCATTTGTTCAGTAGCGGGATGTTTTTTAAGTTTACGACACAACTCAAAGCCGCTCATTCCTGGCATTACTACATCAGTGACTACAGCATCAGGCTTGTGGTTTACAGCTTTATTAAGAGCCTCATTAGCATCTGTAGCAACAATTACGTTATAACCACTTTCCTGTAAATAATTACTTATTAGCTTAAGTTCTGACAGAGTATCTTCAACTACTAAAACTGTAGTCACGTTAAACTTACCTCAACAACACTTATTGCTCCCAAAATAGACAATACACTAATTTTCACAAATTTAAGATAAATGTCTAAATACCATTTTTAGCAAATCTGATTGAGTAAAAGGTTTTGTTAAATATCCAGATGCTCCTACAAATCTTGCTTTTACTCGATCTATAATTCCAGTATTTCCTGTTACCATAATAATAGGTATATTTTTAAAAAATGAGTGATTTCGTAGTAAACGGCATAGCTCATAACCATCTATTCCTGCCATGTTAACGTCAAGCAAAATTAAGTCAGGCTTCAATCTGACAATTTGCATTAATGCTTTAATAGACTCCTTAATTGGAAAAACAGAAAAACTTTCATCGTCTAGGAAACGAGTAATTTCGTTTAAAATTGTTGGACTATCATCTACACAAACAATTTTATAAATTTTTTTATTAGTTGTAGTAGTTGCTAATTCTCCGCGTGAAGACGTAGCTTTTTGCTCAGAGGTAGTTTTAATTGGTAGTGTAATGGGGAATGTTTCTGGGGTACGAGTAGGAATGTTTGGTAATTTTGCTGGATGAGGTATTTTAGCTTCAAGTGCTATTTTGTCTGTATTATCAATAATTGTACGTCGTTCATCTTGATAAACTAACTCTGAAGAATTTGAATCTATTAATTTGTCAAACGTTTTAGGTAGTTGGTCAAATGGTGCTTGTGGACTATCTAATAAAATAGTTCCATCTACTATATATGGATATAAACTTTGAGCAAGTTGAAGTTCATCTTGATTAAGTAAAATAGCAAGGTGACGAAAGCTGAACCCTTTTAAAATTGCACTTAACCTTCGTTGAACTTCTGGTAAAATTTGCCATTCCATTCTACTTTGATTAACAAAGTAAGGACGTTGATATGGCGACCAAATTTGTGGACCTAAAGCCTGCCAACTTTGTAATCGCTTCTGAGAGTGTTCTACTATCGGCTGTAATTCAAGATTACAAAAATTTGGTAGTGTATTCAGTTTATCTTTAAATTCGTATGTTCCTTCCTTAACTAATAGAAATGACTCAATAACTTCTTTGACTAATCCATCTATTAATCCTGCTCCCTGCACACTATTGATATACTGTTGATTGACTAACCAACAAATAGCTTGATAATCAGCATTTTCGATTGAATTGTTTTCTGGGTCAGTTTCAAATAGTAAGCGCAGCCGTCCTCTTGTTTCATTTGCAAGTGTAGGAATTTGATAGCCTAGCCGCCGCAAATGACAATCAAGTCTATCAAACGGATCAACTGAGTGCGACGCATAAGTTATCTTTCCTTGCTCTAGGTATATTGACCAAGATACAGAGTTGCTAGATACTGTTAAATGAGTGCTGTCGTAACAACCAGCTAAGTGCGTTAATAAACTTAACGGACGTAGTTTGTGAAATGTTCCACAGATAGCCATTTAGTAATTAAACCTTAATAAACTTACGATAATGTATTAAAGCTTTTGAAAGCAGCTTTTATCTTTTAAAACCGCTTTTGTTGAAGCGTGCAATTAGTTTTGCACAATTTATAAGCATATTTCGCTATCAGGGCGACTTTTTATACTTATACTTCCCTGAGAGCTTAACAAGCTGCTTATAATAATTATATATAATAAATATAGTCCATCTTAATTTTTAGCTCAAATTTGCCAATTTGTTAGCTTGAAATGCCAGTTCGTATTTAAACTGGTAAGTATATACACTTAGTTTATCCCCCAGAACAAGCAAACGAGAGAGAAGTGAGAAAGAATTAAATGTAGTTTTTTGCTCCACAGCTAACTATTCTAAACCTTAAGATACTGCCTGTTTATCTTACGTAGTAGAATTCTATTTGTTTCAGAATTGCAGTAGTGTAAATTAATTTTGTAATATAAAAATATGTTTTGGGCTTATTAACTTCTAATACTAAGGATTTAAATTATTATGTTAAATTTGAGTACATAAACTATTAAAAATTATTATGGTTTGAATCTAATAAATTCAAGTGTTTTAAAACTAACTGCTACTGATATTAGCAGCGTAGCTTCCGGAAAAATTTTATTTAAGTAATAGCATATTTGTTGCAATAATTATGCGTAACATTATTAAACTGGAAGAAGCAATCGAGTTTGCTGAAAATCCAGAACCACGTTGTCCTTGTGTTCTTTTACTAGACACTTCTGGATCTATGAGAGGCGCACCTATTGATGCATTGAATCAAGGTTTGCGTTCATTTAAAGATGATTTAGTGAGTAACTCACTTGCTTCGCGGCGAGTTGAAGTTGCTTTAGTTACTTTTGATCAGAGTGTAAAAATAGTTCAAGATTTCGTAACTGCTGATCAATTTCAAACGCCAAAGCTGACAGCGCAGGGATATACTCATACAGGTACAGCAATTCATAAAGCATTGGATTTAGTCCAAAGTCGCAAAGCTCAATATCGCGCTCACGGAATTGCTTATTATCGTCCTTGGATATTTATGATTACTGACGGAGCATCGCAAGGAGAGCCGCAAAATATTATTGAAAAAGCAGCACATCGGATCAAAGACGATGAAAGTAATAAGCGTATTGCTTTTTTCGCAGTAGGAGTTGAAAATGCTAACATGACGCACTTAAGCCGCATTTCTGTACGTACTCCTATTAGGCTAAAAGGATTGAAGTTTACCGAGTTATTTCTCTGGCTATCAGCTAGTATGTCAGCAGTTTCCCATTCAAGATTAGACGAGCAAGTTGCTCTACCTCCTTTAGGCTGGGGAGCATTTTAGTGTAATTTAACGTCAAACGCCTAAAGAACACAGTCAGTAGTGGAGAGTAAAGTAAAAAAAATGGCAGAATAAATTTATGCACTACTCACTATTGACTCTTCACTACTCACTCTCTTTATCAAAGGCGTTTAACGGTTAATTATCTGTAACTCAAACATAAAACAAAGGCTGACCTCAGCACGATTTAGAGAGCAAGACTATACTAAAAAAGCGACAAATATCACCTCGCTTTCCTCGTCGCACTAAAAGTGTGTGAGTCATTATCCAGCGAGAAAATTTAATGAATGTGAGTGATATCCAGGAAGAGCTATGGAGACAACGGCTGAATACCTCTAAAGAGTTATTTCAATGGAGAGTGCTAGCAGCCTCCGTGCGTGGTAAAAGTCATGAGCGAGCGGGCCAGCTGTGTCAAGATGCTCATTATTGGGAAACGTTGCCTGAAGGTATTTTAATCAGTGCAGTAGCTGATGGTGCGGGTTCCGCAGTCTTAGGGAAAGTGGGTGCGATTGTTGCGGCTCAAACAGCTGTAGAAACAATATGCTCACAAGAAGTTACACTGCGATCGCTGATTAATCAGTCACAAACGTTACCCCTTGATCGTGAAGGCTGGCGAGTGCTGCTGACTAATGCCTTAGAAGCAGCAAAAATAGCGGTAGAAGCGGAAGCTCAAGCGTGCCAAATGACGGCGCGAGATTTAGCAACAACTTTGATTTTAGTAATTGCTACACCTGGAATGATTGCAGCCGCGCAAGTAGGCGATGGTGTAGCGGTAGCAAGTGATCTGCACGGTAACTTGATTCCATTGACTGCGCCTCAGCACGGAGAATACATCAATGAAACTACTTTTATTGTCTCACCAAATGCCCTGGCTACAGCGCAGATCATCGTGTGGCACGGCACAACAACAAATGTGGCATTGTTATCAGATGGATTGCAAATGCTGGCTCTAGATATGACTGAGGGTAAACCATACGTGCCGTTTTTTTCCCCATTTTTCAACTTTGTTGCGCAAGCAACGAATGAAATTGAGGCGAAAGAGCAGCTAGTAGCGTTTCTGCGATCGCCACGTACCTCAGATCGAGCAGATGATGATTTAACCCTGTTTTTGGCAACTCTTGTTACTTAGTTGATCTTGCTATGCGCTTGCAACGTCAATCCAACAATCAAATTATCACACTCGATGTCAGCTCAACTGTGGGACATGGAGGTGAGGCGCGGATCTATGCCGTGCTGGAAGACCAAAGCCTGGTGGCGAAAGTCTATCACAAGCCAACCAAGGCATACGAGTACAAATTAAAGGCGATGCTTGTGAATCCGCCGGAAAACCCCACAGCCGGAAAAGGTCATATATCTATCGCTTGGCCGATTGACTTACTCCGAACAGCAGAAAAGGGCGATCGCGTAGTCGGGTTTCTGATGCCGCGTGTCCAAGAAATGCACTCGATGTTGGACTTTTACAATCCGAAAACTCGTCGCCAAAAGTGTCCGTTCTTCAACTATCTTTACCTCCACCGCACTGCACGTAATCTTGCTGCTGCTGTGGGTGCTTTGCACGCACGGGGATACTGTGTTGGCGACGTGAACGAGTCGAATATACTTGTCGGCAATACGGCATTAGTAACGCTTGTAGACACCGACTCGTTTCAGGTGCGCGATCCAGATAATAAGGGGGTTTATCGGTGTCCTGTTGGGAAGTCAGAGTTTACGCCACCTGAACTTCAAGGTAAAAATTTTGCTCTGGCAGAGCGGACAACTGAACATGACCTTTTTGGGTTAGGAGTGCTGATATTTCAACTGCTGATGGAAGGGACACACCCTTTTTCAGGCATCTATCAAGGTACAGGCGATCCACCACCTTATGAAGCACGCATCGCAGCTGGACATTTTGCCTACAGTACAGGACGGAGTGTACCTTATATTCCGACTTTAATTGCACCGCCGTTTGAAATTTTACATCCCAACTTACGGCAATTGTTTGTGCAATGTTTTGAGAATGGTCATAGAAATCCCAAAATGCGCCCTACTGCACAAGATTGGCAAACGGCACTCAAAAAAGCAGAAGCGGCCCTAATTACTTGTTCTACCAACAGCCAACATCGCTACGGTAATCATCTTTCCTCTTGCCCTTGGTGTGAGCGTACGATTAAGCTAGGCAGCCGCGATCCTTTTCCATCAGCACAGGTAGTGAAAGAAGGGAAACACCTGCAACCGCTCAAGCGTAAAACAGTCACGATACCGCAAAGAAGTGATCGCTTACTTATTCCTAGTACACTCACCTTAGCAAAGCAAAAACAGACATTTAACAAAACTTCCAGAAACAAGACAAAATGGGTGAAGCCTTTAATTTGGGGCTTGTCTAGTGCTGGGGTGCTGATTGTTTTGGAAATAATGGTGCTTGTTAGCGATCTCAAACTTCCGCCACAGATTAGTGCTAACTTTTTGCCAACAAGTAATAAATCTAACTCGCCTGAACCTTTAGGCGATAGTGAAGATGCTGGATATTTCTATAGGCAGGGTAATACTTACTATAGACTTGGAGATTATAGAGCAGCTATAGAAAACTATAACCAAGCTTTAAAACTTAATCATAAAAGTGCTAAAGCTTACTTGATGCGAGGTAATGCCCACTACGAAATTGGTCAAAATAGCGGCGCTCGCGATCGCGAGTACAAAGCAGCGCTTGAGAACTATAACAAAGCTTTAAAACTTAATCCTAAAGAGGCGGAAGCTTATTTAAAAAGAGGTATAATCCGCTATCATTTTGCTACTTATAGCACAGATCCAGATCGAGATTATAAGGCAGCAATTAATGACTTTAACCAAGCGGTTAGGATTAATCCAGATAACGCTAAAGCTTATGTGAAGCGGGGTATTGTTAAATATCAATTTGTCCAATATAGCCCTGATCCTAATCAAGCCTACAGCAAAGTAATCAACGACTTTAATGAAGCTATCCGGATCAATCCCCAAGAAGCCGAAGCTTATCTTAAACGGGGTAATGTTCGTTATGAAATTGCACAATACAGCACAAACTCTAATATAGACTACCAAAAAGCAGCTGACGATTTACAGACAGCCGCAAATCTCTATTTTGAAAAAGGTGATATAGAGGAATATCAAAAAGCTCAAATGGATCTGTGTAATGTCCTCAAAGATTTAGAAAAAAGTTGCGATTCATTTTCCACTAACTCTGAAACAACTACTCCATAAGAACTTCAAGAGATTAAAAGCAAGTCCCGCCACCCCATCATCCCTGCTCCCCCGCTAAGAATGCTCCTCCCCATCATCTCCCTCAGCGTGGCTGACCACTGCTAATAGCTCGTTGTAAACTAGCTAACGCTCGATTATAGTCAAGAATTGCAGTGACTCGATTACCTTCAGCGTTGGTAAGGTCATTTTCAGCATTAATTACGTCAGTTTGAGTGCCAACACCTGCTTGGAAGCGTAAACGTGCCAAACGCAGGGCTTCCCTCGCCTGTTCTAAAGCAACAGAAGCTGTTTGAATATTCTCTAAATTTGACTGCAAATCAGCATAAGCTTGTTCCACTTGAAAGCGGATCTGGTTGCGCGTGTCAGCAAAATTAGTTTCCGCGATCGCAATATTAGATTCCTCTTGCCTCGCCCTTGCTCTTGCGGCTCCCCCATCAAATAAGTTCCATGAAAATCTCGCTCCTACCGAATAGCCGTCAGTTAAGCTGACAGTATCGTTAAAAACATCTAGCACATCGTAGCTAGTAACTAGACCAACTCTAGGCCGTATTTGCGAAAGAGCAATGCGTCGCTGCTGCTGCGATATATTTCGTTGTGCTAGCTGTTGTGACAGTTCAGCCCGATTCTGAAAAGCTAGTACAATACTTTCTTCAAGGGATAAATTCCAAAGTCCTGATATTTCCACAGGGTCTGCGGCTGAGACATTGACTGACTGAGCTATACTTAAGCGCTGCGCTAACTGACGACGCGCAGTTAGCTGCTCACCCAACGCTTGAGTCAAATCTTGAGTCGCATTAGCTAATTGCACCTGAGAGCGCAACACATCAAACCTCGTTCCCACTCCAGCTTGCTCTAAAGCTTGGGTATCGCGTAAACTAGCTTCGGCATTTGTGACAGCAGCGCGGTTAATTCGTACTAGCTCATCTGCTGCTTGCAGATTGTAATAATCAGTAGAAACATCTAGGCGTAGTTGTTCATTTACCCGTTCAACATCCAATTGATTGAACCGTATTTGTTCTTGGGCGGCGCGGATGCGGCCAGAACGCTCACCAGCAGTATAAAGGTTATAAGTTAATTGGGCGGTTCCGCTTAAAACCGTATTTGGAGTATCTAGGTTGGACTGGTTTTGCAATGGTTGATTAGCAGCTAAATCAGCTTGAATTTCACCACTAGCGGACTGCGAACGAGTAAGGTCAGAGTTAATACTAAAAGTTGGATATTCAGCAGCTTGGACCTCTCGCAAAGCAGCGCGACTACGTTCTAAAGTTAATTCCGCAACTTGTAGCTGCCTATTATTGCGCCGTGCTAAGTCAAGAGCTTGTTGTAAGGTAATCGGCTGAGTTCCTTGAATCCGTACTTCTTCAGGTCTAGTAGGAAATTGTAAGGGATTCGGATTTGGGTTAAGGTATCTCGGAGCCTCTTGTTGAAGGCGAATATCAGAGTCAGAAGACGAGGGAACTATTATTGGGGGAGGAAGATTAGACCCAGTTGCTTGCGAAGTTCTATTGTCTGTCGCAATACCACTTTTTTTTGATGGTTGTACTACTTGAGATAGTTGCCTTAGTGTAGTTGAAGACTTATTAGAGTTGGAAGTAAAGACACGAGGAGAATTGCCTACAGCTTGTAAGTTTTCAACACGATTGGCGATCACATTAAATTGTACTGCACTGATTGGCAAGCTATCAGCCCTAGCAGGCTGCGTTCCTAAGATCACTAGGGTAAGGCTTGAGTAGAAGCTATAGAATAATTGCTGTCGTTTCACCAGGTTTCCTCACACGAAAATTAACATAAATGCGGCAAGTAGCCCTCACTAACACTTCATTTGTAGTGGCGGATAGGTGTTTTGCAGCTAATTCCTGCTACACTGCTTCCTTAGGGTTTTGAGCGTAAACTCACTTCACTGATGCCGTTTCTCTTCTAGGTCTAGTAGTCACTTTTTGGCGATCGCAAATAAGTTCTGATATTGATATATACGTTTTCCGGCGTAATTACACAAATTTTTATAATTCCATTCTGATCTTTACAATTAAAACACGATAGACACCTTTCTGGTGCTTTTTGTTTCCGCCAACCAAAAACACATAACATTGTCGATATTTTCTAGATTAGTATATTAAACTAATAACTTTTATTTAGGCGATTCCTTACTTTAAAAAGTGACTCAACTAGGAGTTGCTTTTTAGATAAGAGTTATGTTAAAACAGAAGACTCCTATTTTAAAATGGATATAAGCTCTTAAATTTATTCATGAAAAACAAGCAAAATTTGGGGTAAAACTGAGTGCGATAGTGGAGCAAAGCATTAATATTAAATCACATTTTAAGTATTGGAATTCTTCTAACCCCTGTTGGCGATCGCCCATCTTGCCATCTAAACTATTGCATCGTTTAGATAACCTTCATATCAGTAAGGGGCTATTGCTAGCGATTTAATCAAACCGCGCAGTTAGTATACTGCCCATTGCTCGTATTTGCAATACTAAAGTAGCGTTGCCCTAGTTAGCATCGTTTTTGTGCAGTTTTTCTACCGCATTGGCAATTTTATGCAAAGTTAGATTGATGATTAAATGCGATTTTTTCTTTTATATTTAGCTAATTAAGCAAAGCCAGACTTAACTTATAACCCTTTATTAATAACAGCAAAAATTTTCAAAAAAAGTTAATCTGCCTCTATTTAAAGCTCTGCAACTGGCAGCAATAAACTCTTTTCAACTTGTTGCCGCACGCTATTAGTTACATAACAATTACTATAAAGACAATTTATTAATAAAATATTAGCATCGTAGTATTGCTTTAGCACCTCCTTCTGCTGATTGCTAAACTGCCAATCGTGACCAAAATTCCGATATGAAATCATTATTGCTCTTAATTGCTCAGTCCAAGCCTCACCATTTTTATCCCACGATAATTTAAAGCCTTGTGAGTCTGCATCCGCGTAAGCTATTTGCTGTTTAAGTTTTTGGAGGATGTCTTCTAACTCAGGATCAATTAAACTAGCACGTTCAATTGCTCTAGAAATGACAGCGTTAAATACAGTGATAGGGTTAGGAGTATCCTGAATAATACGGTTAAAGCCAAGAGTACGGTCAAGAGCAAGGTCAATGGTAAGATTAGGGTCAAGGTTACGAGTAAGATTAGGGTTAAACGCCCTAGCGAGGTCGAGGCTACCTCCAACTACTTCAAGCATCCTAGCTAAGTCAAGGTCAAAATAAAAAGCGCGAACAATTACTGGTTTGTAACAAGTATCTATACCACGGGATTTTTGACTCACCCAACGCAGAAACGTTTGCAATTCCTCATCTGTGGCTAGTAGCTGCTCAATTTGTTGCTTCATCAATTGCAAAAAATAATCAGCATTACGCAACATTTCTACAGTTAAGAAAAAAACTTCGCGCCATCGTTTTTGAGTAAGATGGCTAACCAGTTTCTTCAAAGCTAAATCTATTGCTTGAGGATTAGGAGTGCTAACAATTTCTTTAGCAGTAAAATACTCATGAAATGTTAGATGAGAAAATGAGTATATTCCCCTCGCTCGTTCTACTAATAATCCATGTTGGGATTCAATTGATTTTAGTACTGCCTCGCTGTTAAGTTGCAATGTCTCTAGTTCGTTACTAGCATTAGGAAAATTACAAATATAATCAGCGATGTATTGCTCTAGTTCTCTTTGTCTGAAAAAATAGTCACCTTTTTCAAATGTTTTTAAAGCAATTTGGCTGAGTAAATCTACTTTATGTTGGAGAGAAAGATTTTTGTATGTTTGTTGTCGTTCAATATTACGTTTGCCATCCCATTTATTGAGTAATACGTTTATCCCTTCTTCATAAAGCTGCGAACGATTTAAGGGAAAATCGGCTGACTCTTCAAAAATCAAACACAATAACGTTAGCAAAAGCGGATTTGTTGCTAATTCTTGAAGCGGGGTATTTTGAGTAAGCTTTTCAATTAGCTTTTTACTTTTGCTTGAGTCTTTACTAGCAAACCATTTATCGACAAACGTACTAATTTGTAATTGATCAAAATCAGCAACTTCTACCTCTGTAAACTGCTCAAAAATATATTCGCGTGTGGCAATTCGGCAGGTAATAATAAAAGAATTGCGATAAAACTTTGCTGAGAAATTACGGACTTCCTGCACAACTCGATATGCATCTATTTCTTTTACTTCATCAAGTCCATCTAGTAAAATGAGTGCTCTACCTTGGCTTAATATCTGTTTAATAGCTTTGGTATTACTAGCTGAGGAAACAAACTGTTCAGTAATATATTTAAGTAAACTTGGTTGATGCTCCGTTTCTGCAAAGTTTTTGAGATTAATAAAAATTGGCACTAAATCTGCTTGAAATTTACCCGAAATACATTGAATAGCAATATACTTTAAAAACGTTGTTTTGCCTGCTCCTGGTTTACCCAAAACAATTAATTTTGAGTGGTTTTTTACTACTTCTAAGCCTGGTACTCGCTCTTGAGTAACTTTGCCTAAACCCGGACGTTCAAATTCATCTGAAACACAAACTTTCAGCAGTTCAGCAACTTCTATCCATCTACGACCATTGATTTTTTCTAAAATGTTGACGTTAGTATAAATATCATTTAACCCAATTGGTTGCGACATATCCAGCACCCGCATCATGCCGCATTTTTCTTGAATGCTGGTATAAGTATAAAGCCGCAATTCTTTAACTAAAGTTTCGATATCATCTGACATTTCAGTATCGTCAGATACAGTATTTATTTTCTGTTGTAGCTCAATTTCATGTTCTTCATCTATCTCAGCAATATCTTTCCAAAATAATTCTAGTTTCTGGCAAATCTTATGAAAATTCTCTCTTCCGATCGGTTTCCCAGCAAAAAAGTTCTGGATTGTGGCACGAGATATTCCTACCTCTGCTGCCAAGTCAAGCTTGGTAGCAAATGTTAATACTGCTTTGTTAGCTTTATCTATGCCTTCGGATGATGCTTTTAGCGATCGCTTTGCCCGTACTGCCATGCTGTATTTAAAGTTTTTGCCTAAGTAATTTATGAGGTTTATACTGATAATGAAAGTATAATAACCAACGTTTAATCAAAGTTGTTTTCCAAAATCACAGTAAAGCGCGATCATTGAAGCAGCAAACCCGATATTGGTAATGTCAAATTAATAGACAGTTAGAGGTTAATAAATGTACTGAGTAAAGACGATTCAAGTAGGTATTCAAAATTACTTGGACTGGAATTAAAAAAGAATATATCTCTGAAAATTAACCAAATTATCCAAACCTCTATATATTTATAGTAGCTTTTAAAATTTTTAGTGTTTGTAGCTGTTAAATAATTATTTTTGCTCAGTGTGATCTTAGTGTTTGCGGGTAAGAGCATAATGATAGTTTACTTAAATTTAATAATCTCTTTCTTTAGTTAGACGCAAAACTATTATTAATTCAAATAATTATGATTAACAAGCGTGAGATACAATAAAATATTAACTTTGAAAAAGAGAATAAAAATTTTTCTCAAGTAGCTCTGATAAATAGCAATGCCTGTGGCGGGCTATGCCTACGCAGTCGCTCACAAGTTATTCCGCTTCTACAGAAATGCTGAATCAAAATGCCTCCTAAGATAAATAACACAGTTGTATGGCAACAGGCTGAACTGTTGATGCAGCCAGCTTTTATTCGAGTCATCGATCACATTGGCAAGCAGCTTGAGGAATCGGACTGGAAGGGAAGTTACCAAGATGTGCTAATTTGGCCTACTGGTACAACAGAGGAAACGAAAGCGGTTGTTACCCAGTTGTTGCAACAAAAGGAATCAGCCGCCGCAGAAGATTTAGCTGATATTGAACAAACTCTCAACCGACTAGGGCAACCGTATCCGGGGTACTATTTATGCTTGCAGCGTCAAGAGCAGCAAGTAAAAGTTGATTTGTGGGAACTTTGCTATCAAGTTTGTTTCCACCACTACAGCCCCTTAGATAATCAATTCGGCGGTAATGTAGCAGAAATTGACACTAGCCTGATTGACGAAACTGGAGATGTGGATTGGCCACGTCTGGATGCCAAGGCGGTCGCTATAGTTGAACAGGTGTTTGCGAACCTGCCACCCTTAAAATAGAAATAGTAAATTAAAAAATGAATGGCATGATTTCGCAATTGCAAGCCGTTCAGGCAGCACAGGCAACGTTTGAAACGAAAGCAGACTTAAAAGTCCCAGTTAGTTTTGGCAACGACGCAGCTGCTTTGGCCGCAGCACGAGACTCAGTTGCTATATGCGATCGCTCTCATTGGGGTAGAATTCAAGTTTCCGGCGGCGATCGCCTCCGCTTTCTGCACAACCAAAGTACAAACAATTTCGAGCGACTCAATCCCGGACAAGGCTGTGACACCGTTTTTGTTACTTCTACGGCTCGGACAATTGATCTCGCAACAGCTTACGTTACCGAAAATGCCGTACTATTAATTGTTTCACCAAATCGCCGCCAGTATATGATCGATTGGCTTGACCGCTACATCTTTTTTGCGGACAAGGTGGAATTAACGGATGTAACTCAGGAAACGGCAACCTTTAGCCTGATTGGGCCTAAGAGTAACGCACTTGTAGAACAACTAGGTGGTGGTGCAATTATTGGTCAACCATACGCCAGTCACCAGCTTGTACAACTTAAAAGTGGAGAAGTCCGAATCGCTGTAGGTAATGGCTTGAGTATGCCGGGATATACTTTAATCGTGCCAACTGAAAATGCCGCGGCAGTGTGGAGCAATCTTGTTGAGTCGGGATCAGTACCATTAGGCGATCGCGTTTGGGAACAGTTGCGCATCCAACAAGGTCGCCCAGTGCCAGATCAAGAGCTAACTGAAGATTATAATCCCTTAGAAGCACGCTTGTTACAGACTATTTCTTTTGAAAAGGGTTGCTATATCGGGCAGGAAACGATCGCACGTTTAAATACTTATAAGGGAGTCAAACAATATCTCTGGGGTATTCGCCTCAGCGCCCCAGCCCAACCAGGAAGCGTAATTACTCTAGAAGATGAAAAAATCGGCAAACTTACAAGCTATACAGATACAGAACAAGGTTTTTTTGGACTAGGTTATATTCGCACCAAGGCAGGAGGTGAGGGACTGACGGTGCAAGTAGGAGAAACTGAGGGAGAACTCGTTGATGTTCCTTTTTTAGACGTGAGTAGAGAAGACGTGAGTAGGAAAGACGTGAGTAGTGAGTAGAGAAGACGTGAGTAGAAATTTATTCCACTGTCCACTGTCCACTGTCCACTGTCCACTGTCCACTCTTCACTACTCACTCTGGCGCAGCGCTAGCAGTCTAAGCCAACGGTTCCCAGCCAGTTCCTTTGTATCCATATTCAAAAATTTCTGGATGCAAAATTTCTGCCAAAATTTCCTGAGAATCTACCAATCGCGGCCCTGGACGATTAAAGTATGAGTTGCCATCAGTAATGTAAACTCTTCCTGCCTGGACAGCGTGTAACTTGTTCCACTCTGGACGCTGAGTTAATAATGCTGCTTCACTGCGTGTACGGTTCAAATCAAAACCGCAGGGCATGAATATGATTACATCTGGATTTGTTGCTACCAATGTTTCCCACGTTAACTGAGGCGCAGGCTGACCTGTAACGCTAAATAATGCCTGTCCTCCTGCCAAAGTTACCAATTCTGGAATCCAATTTGCGGCAGCCATAATTGGATCAATCCACTCGATACAAGCTACACTTGGACGTTCCATCGCTGAAAGTCCGTGCGTTTTTTGTTCACAAATTTTGACCCGCGCCTCTAAGTCTTCTACTAACCGTAGCGAGTCAACACCTACCTTACCAGCAACTGAGTCAATATCAGCCCAGACATCGGCAAGAACATTAGGCTGCAAGGAAATAATCTGTGGTTGGCTGTGGGTAAGAGTCGCAACAGCTTTTTCAACGTCTTCAAGGCTGACTGCACAAACATCACACTGGTCTTGGGTAACAATGTGGGTTGGTTGCAATTTTTCTAGCACATCTGTTTTGATTTGATAGATGCTCAGGGCAGATTGCAACAAATCTTTAACTTCATTATTAATCTGAGCGCTAGCTGCTTCTGAGTTTAATCTAGCTTGGGTACATACAGGACGGTCTTTGATCTCTGGCGGATAGTCGCATTCGTGCGATCGCCCTACAATTGCATCTGTTAACCCTAGTGCGGCTAAAATTTCAGTTCCGCTAGGAATGAGCGAGACAATTCTCAAATTTGGATTGCTCATCTATTTATTTTCCATCCATGTTATTTTAGCAAAAATTATACTTTTAAATTGACTAATTATAAAACTATTTTATGTCCTAATCTTAATATTTAAGTTTAAATTAGCATCAATTTACATCTAGTCAATAAATCTTTAAACTTCAATTTTTAGCTAGAGATAACTTTTTGTTATTAAGAATTTTGGTACTACTGCCTTGTTGTTTTAATAATTTCTACATAACCTTGCCAAGCTATTATTCTGCTAGGTTTAGTAAACTCAATTAGCTAAAATATCTTTAAAGTATTAGTTGTACACATTTTATGTATTTATTACAACACCATTACTAATAAATACAAGTAATAATGCTTAAATAAATAACTTTTAAACAAAAATAAGTAATTTGGCACACATACAAACTTTACAAAAAAGGCTATGGTGTCAAAAAGTTGTGTAAAAATTTTACACCCGGGCTAAATAGTGAAATTAGCAGCAAAAATGTCTTATTAGGCTTTTTGAGGGATTTAAATTGTAACAAATATGGTCCTATAACCGCTCAAAATATTGCTAGTGGAGGAGATACTCACAGATGAATACTGGGTTAAGGAAATATTAGGAAAAGGTGATACAGAACGGTTTAAATTAACTCAGGTAACGAGCAAAGATGTAGCGATCGCTTACCTAGAAAACAAGCAACCGAATGTGATTTTGTTTGTTATATCACTTTCGGGAAAAGGTTTAGAAGCGGTTAAGTAATTGGATAGCCTTTATCTTGATATTCCGATTGAAGAAGCGATCGCCGCTCCAGTATAAATAGAGATATAGGACTATTTAATTAAAAGCTAGACAGACGCACAGCTATTAATTCGGACACTGCGAAATGTGATTAAGTGTCAAAAATTATGCTCTGAACTTCAACAAACAAAACTTAATACCTTGTTGGTAAAAATTGCCCAACAAATTCAGCGATCGCTACCTCTAAATGAGATTTTTTAATCAAAAATTCCTAGAAGCTGATGCTAACAACTATTTAACTAAACCAATTGATATTGTCCAGCTATCAATTTTAATGTGCTATTTCAACTAGGGGCTAGAGAACGCAAAACTGAAAGATAATGCCACGCTTGAATAAGATTACCTTGCATGAGCGCTGCAACACTACTGAGGATTTGGAGTTCTGGCAGATTTGGGCTAAGGGCGCGGGCGTGTGAGAGTGCGGATTGGGCTGCTGCACCGTGCCAGTCGTATAAATGAACAAAAGCAAGGTAGGCGTAGGCGTAGGGATTTTGAGAGTCTAGCTGCGTTACTCTTTCAAGTGCTGTGATCGCTTCTTTTGCCTGTTGTTTTAATATCCTAGATAAAGCCAACGCATAAGCCCAATTTAAATTTTGCGGTTCTAGCTTTAGGCGATATTCCAGTGATTGTTGTGTCTGCACTACGTAGTCTTGAACCGGATCGTACTGATTGATCCGCGCTATTTCATCAAAGATAGGTCCTAGCGCATCTATTCCCTTGGGTAAGACAGTAGCTAAAGTCCGTAGTTGGGTAACTAAATCTAATTCTGGTGCTGGAATAGCGGCTGCCTTTGGCTCAATTTTTAGAGATACTGGCGGTACTGGAATAAGATAATTTTCGCCAGTTTGCCGATTCAAGTAAGTTGCCTTAAGCGTGTAAATTCCAGCCTCAATATCGGCGGGAGGTAGCATCGCCATCTCCTCAATTACTTCAAAATCACTCGATTGATTAGCTGAAAAGCTTGATTGGATTGTTCCCATGCCAATACTATGGTCATGCAACCAGCGATGGGTAGTAGGAATTGCTTGATTTTGCCATGTGAGGATGATCAAGCTAGACTGCAACTGATCCCAGGAACCACGCCACTTGTAAGTCACTGGTACAGGTACTCCAGGCGGCGTTTGTTGCGGTACTGTAGCTTGCGACAGTGTAATTTTGTTCTTTGGTGTTTTTCCTGTTACGGGTGTTACCTGTACTGAGGGAATGCGCCGATGATATAGTTTGAGGTTACTATTATCAGGTAATGCCCAAGTCTTGGATAGTTGGAAATTAGGCGATTCCTCAATATTCTGGACAATCGCGGCTTGAGCTTCTGGTACTGATCCTTGATTGCCAGTTTTAGTCACAAACCAGTCAAGCGATCGCGCATCTTGATCAATCTGGTTTGTTTTTGTCCCCACCTGACGACCATAAACTTGGAAATCTTTTAAAGCACCGTAATAATTAAAATTGTGTTGATTAATTTCTGCTGTAGATGGTAATACTCCTAATGTGGAGCGTAAATAAGGCTCTGTCTGAATAATCTCCTCAATCACCTGCTGATGAGGCAATATAGTTCCTAAATAAGCATAATGTTGGGCATTAGGGCTGAGAACTTGTGTAATAGGTTCCACTACACCTCCTACTGGGTAAATGTTGAGGAACATCAGCATAACTGCTAAACCAACAGTAACCCAACGGATATAATGTCTCCACCCCCCGCGCCAGCTTGTTAAGCCATAAGCCAAAAATAGCGCCACAGCAGGTAGATAAGGCAAAACATATCGGGCATCTTTGTTAATGTTCAGTGAATTTAGCAGATAAGCCCCAATCCAAAATACTGCTAGCCAAATAAAAGGCGAGAGGCGAGAGGCGAGAGGCGAGAGGCGAAAAGTAGATATTCTTTTGTTTGCCTGCTTCCCATAAAGAATTAGCCCTACAATTGGCACAAGCAATAACAGCCAGGAAACTTGAGTAGGTAAATTTTTCCAGTAGTAAGTCCACGCTGCAAGTGTATTCAGCGCTGGATCACCTTCTGCGATCGCCGAATCTATCGTCGCCCGTTTACCAGAAGTCAGCACCAGCAGCCAATTGGTGCGATACCAAGGGCCAAACACTACTACCGACAGCAACAATGCCCCAATTAGCTGAAATATACGTCCCCAGCTACGTTTACGAATCGCTGCTACAGCAACCCACACCAATGGTATTAACAGAAAAAATAATGCTGTCTGCTTCACCAACAGCGCCAACCCAAAGGAAACTCCAAACGCCGCCGCCCATAGCCAACCTCTTCTTTGCGCTTTCTGCGTCTTGGCGGTTCGATTATTTTTCCAACCCGTCAAACAGAAAAAACTCAACGTCACAGCAGCTGTGAGTGGGTAATCGAGTAAAAAATCTAGGCGGGATTGATAAAGACTAGGTAAGATTTGGCATAGTCCAGCTGCCCATAAACCAACTTCAACACTGAATAACTGGACACCCAACCCATAAACTGAACCAAGTAGAATCCCACTAAATAATAGATTGACAATTGTTGCTTGATCTGAGCCAGTACCAAAGATATTTTGGATAATAGCTGCGGCAATGTATGTTAAGGGGGGTATTTTGGAGGAGATCAGCCAAAAACTCGTCCACCACTCACCGCTAAACCACTGGGGATGTTGTAAAGCTTGCCAGTAGTTTAATGTTCCAGTTAAGTAATCTGCCTGATCCCAAGCTGGAATTAAGTGATCCACGGCAAACCAAATGCGATCGCTTATTGCTCCCAATAACCAAATTACCCCAACTATCACTAGACCTTGAAATTGATTACGCTTATCTTTATCAAGCACAAAATCAGATATTTATCCTAATTTTTTCCTCATTTTGACATGAGTTATGCCAGCTTCCTCAAATTCTTCTCCTTCTTGCTCAAAACCCAGCTGTTGATGCAGACCTTTGATATATTCTTGAGCATGAATTAATACTTCTTGAATATTCTTGTGAGCTACAATTTCTATTGCTTTTTCCATAATTTTCTTGCCAATACCTTGCCCTCTAGCTGTTGACAAAACGGCAAGTCTTTCTATCTTCGCAGTCTGATTATTTAAATATCTAATTCTCGCAGTCCCCACAGGTTGACTATCGAAATAAGCAATAATCTGTTCAGATGTCTCGTCTTGTCCATCAAAATCTAATTCTGGCTCGACTCCTTGCTCTGTTTGAAATACCAAGCGTCTGATTTTTTGAATCGCTGGAAGTTCTTGCGGCAATAAAGCCGTTTTAATGATTAGATTACTCATCAAAATTTTTATGATTTATTGGTCTATGCTTCTTCTTAGTTTCTACTTTGTTGATTATTTTGAATAAGAATTTCCCAAATTTGGTTGCGCGCTCAATTTTGTGATATTATGACTTTATAATGAAATATTAGCTTTTATTTTAAAATTGCACGGATTTCCATTAGCTAATAATACCTTAAAAAATCTCAAATAGCAAGAGAAAACGGCAGCTTTTTTAAGCAAATTTTGTTACAGAGTAAGGTGGGCATTGCCCACCTCCAAAAAAGATTAATCTGCGCCTTCAATTGGTGCAAAGCCCTGACGTTGGATATTTTCTGTTACAGTACGTGGTTCTAGGAACTGAAGCAAGTAGTCTGGGCCTCCTGCTTTAGAACCAACACCAGAAAGCTTAAAGCCGCCGAAGGGTTGTCGGGCAACGATCGCACCCGTGATAGTACGATTAATGTACAAGTTACCCACCTCAAACTGAGCTTGTGCTTGTTGAATATGCGATAGTGTGCGCGAGTAAATTCCGCCAGTTAGAGCGTAGTCTGTATTGTTAGCAACTGCGATCGCTTCGTCAAAATCTTTTACCCGAATAACTGCCACGACAGGACCAAAAATTTCTTCTTGGGCAATTGTAGCAGTGGGAGATACTTCAGAAAATATTACTGGCCCCACAAAATAGCCGTTTTCAGGTGCAGGCATTTCTAAAACTAGATTAGATTCTGAACGCCCTTTCTCGATATATTCTCGGATACGATCTCTTGCTGTAGCATCAATTACTGGCCCAACTTGGGTACTAGGCGATTGGGCTACACCAATATTAAGCGATCGCGTTGCCTCAACCAGTCGCTGTACAAAAACGTCATAAATCGGTTCTAAGACAATCACCCGCGAACAAGCAGAACACTTTTGCCCGCTATAACCAAAAGCAGACTGCACAACCCCGACAACTGCTTGATCGAGATCAGCGCTTTCATCTACAATTAAGGCATTCTTACCACCCATCTCAGCAATAACTCGCTTCAAGTGCTTTTGCTTCGGTTGGACTTTGGCTGCATCTGCGTAAATTCGGCAACCAACCTCCTGAGAACCTGTAAAAGCAATTAAGGAAGTATCAGGATGATTTACTAGGTAAGCACCGACTTTTGAACCTTTACCTGGGACAAACTGAAATACACCTTTAGGTATTCCAGCTTCTACCAAAATTTCCGCTAGTTTTGCGGCAATTACACACGAAGTTTCAGCAGGCTTGAGTAGAGTGCAATTACCAGCGACAAGGGCTGCAACAGTCATTCCAGCTGCGATCGCTAAGGGAAAATTCCAGGGAGAAATTACAACAGCAATACCGCGTGGTTGATAGTGATAGCGGTTCGTTTCACCAGCAACATCGTAACTATACCCTTGATCTAGTCGTTCCATCTCAGAGGCGTAGTAGTCGCAAAAGTCAATAGCTTCTGATACTTCTGCATCTGCTTCTTTTACAGGCTTACCAACTTCTAAAACAATCCAAGCTGATAATTCTGCGCGGCGTTGTTCCATTAATTGGCCAGCTTTCCGCAGTATTTCAGCACGTTGTTTTGCTGGTGTGTTTTTCCAACTGAGAAATGCTGCCTTTGCCGCTTGCATTGCTTGTTCAGCTTGTTCAACAGACATTAGCCCAACTTTGCCAATTACCTCGCTGTAGTTAGAAGGATTGACAGAATCAATTATTTCTTGAGTAGTTTCGTACTTCCCATTAATTAAAGGCAAATATGTCTTACCAAGTTGTTCGCGCACACTTGTAAATGCTTGCTGCGATCGCGTCCTTTCTTCCATGTCTGCATAATCCGTATCAGCCGCGTTTTTAAAGGTGAGAGGCAAGAGATCCCCCCTACCCCTCTTAAGAAGGGGGGAGGCAAGAGGCGAGTGGTTGATTTCTAAATCCTGAGTTTCTACAACAGGTGGTGCTAGCAATTCCTCAATGGGGCGATCTTCCATGCTTTGCCGTAAAAAGGAACTATTAGCAGTGTTTTCGAGTAAGCGGCGAATTAAGTAAGCCATTCCTGGCAATAATTCACCATAAGGACAATACACCCGCACTTGATAACCGCGATCAACAAGGGCTTTTGCTAACTTATCTCCCATGCCGTACAAAACTTGCATTTCAAACCGACGGCGGGGAATATTCAAAGTTTCAGCTATCGCGATCGCGTGTGCTTGAGATCGCACGTTATGACTACCAATCGCTGAGTAAAGATACTCGTGATTTTCTAGCAACAGTTGGGTTATTCGCTCAAAATTCGCATCTGTCGCTGCTTTATCGTTATATACAGGCTGTTCCCAATCTTTCTGTATTGCCTTGATTGTCTCTTGATCCCAATAAGCGCCCTTTACCAAACGCACCGTCAAAGGATAGCCACGTTGTTTCGCCCAAGTAATCAAATCTTTAACATCTTGCTCACTGTCACGTAAATAAGCTTGAATTGTGATGCCTAAGTCTGTGCGATCGCGAAACTCTGGTTCCATCAACAACTGCTTGAGGATAGACAAGGTAAGGTTTTTATAAGCATATTGTTCCATGTCAAAGTGAACAGCTGCGCCCAACTCCTTGGCACGGCGTAATAAAATACGAATGCGATCGCTTACTTTTTCCTCACTACCAGAGGCATCCAAAGGATCAAACTGCGAGTAAAATGCTGTTAACTTGACAGAAACCTGAACTTGTGATAATTGTCCTTCATCAGTTGAATCAATTGCTGGTACTGGTGTCCATGTTTTAGAAGCTTCCACCAGTTGCTGCATTAAATCTAGATAACGATCAAGATAAGACTGCGCCTCAGCTTCTGTAATTACCGCCTCACCTAATAAATCAATGGTGAAAGCCATCTTATCTTTCCGCAGTCGCTCAATCGTCTTAATGACTTGCTTAATGTTCTCCCCAGAGATATATTTATGAGCCAGAGTCTCAACAGCTGTCGCAACAGTTGTAGCTGCTACTTGCCCAGGCATTGAATCAGGATTCGCAAAATTAAGCATTCCCTTCAAGGCTGCTGGTAGTTCAACAGACTCATCACCCAGATATTCTTGTAAATGAGCGGCAATTTCCGGTTTGCTATGTAAAGCAGGCAAACAGTCAATAAAGCGAAAAAGCTGCACTCGCAACCCTGGATTACTCATTGCCCAAGTTAGTAACTTATCATCCCAGCGCATTTGATCGCGCAAAGAAGACAAAAATGAGCGATTCTCCCGCGTAGCTGCTAGGAGTTGTTTAGCGATTTCTTGTGTTTTAACTTCGTAAGTGCTTTTTTCTACTTGTAATACCACTGCTAGCAGACTCCTAGTTTCAGGCAAGGCTTAATTAACAAAACCTATATCTTCTATTTTCTCTTTTTTTAAATTGAACGATTCACGCTAGCTTTGTTGATTATTGTTAAACGCTAACATTTATCTTTTCTACTAATAAAGAAAATACACAAACTAGAAATCAAAGTTTTTATGTAACATTACCGCCTAAACTAGCAGATGTATTGTGTTGTAATTTACAAATTGCTTTGAGAACTTGTAGTAATTGTATTGTACGCTCAGAGTCAATTAAATTTAGTTCTGGCAGTAGTTGATAAGTTGGGGGATTTCCTTGTTGGAGATACACGAACTGATAACGCAGTCCATTGGTAGTCAACCCCCAAACTGATTGTTGATTCTCTAGACTTTTAGAGGCATAAGTAAGCAATTGAGGTAAACCTGCAAATGCTTCAGCTAAAGTATTTTTAGTTTCAATTACCAGTATCCAAAAAGATATACCTGTTGTTGGCATAGCTTTATTGACTGCTAAAATATCCATCCGCCCTGTAATTTTTTGTATCTTCGTCTTCAATATCAATATCAGCAGTATTTTCTTCTAACCTGATTTCAATAAGATATTGATAAAAACCAGCCAAGCGCATTAATGGAGCAATTGCAATAAATTTAACCAAGCCTTCATAAACTTTACCAGCAGAGAAATAGTGTCTAAAATCCTTACGGATTTGCAAAACATCTTGCTGTTCAGTCTCTGTTAAAGGTTCTAGAGTTAATAAGTTTATGAATAAGCCATTTGATATTTCTTCCAAGTGTAGAAGGCGATGAACATCATCTAGAAAAAGATTGCTAGCATTTAGAGTTATTGTCATTGCTCTATTTATAGTAACGGAATAGCTCTTATAGAACAGTTTTTTGTACTAAGTGTAAATGAAGCAATTTGGCATCAAAATTTACCTAAAAAATATGAGTCGCTTCTTACAAAACTTAACTATATAATATTGTTTTTATGTAAAAATAATTACCAAATGCACTTTTAGTAATGTTTTATCAGTAAACCAAAAAGTTTTTCCCAAAGAGCGATCGCTAATTCAGCTTACGTATTCCAAGGTGCTATATAGTACTTATAATATAATTTATGCTTATAGTATCTTGAAAGATTTCCAGAAATGAAAT
>JAHHHE010000015.1 GCA_019359535.1 Gloeocapsa sp. UFS-A4-WI-NPMV-4B04 | reverse complement strand
AGCAAGAACTTATACACAGTTAGACCAGGCAATCACAGATGCTCTCGCTGCGGTGACTCCTCAAGATATTATTGGCTGGTTTACCCATTGCTGTTGCTATGTTTCACCCAACTGAGAACTGCTGTAGGTTGAATCTGAGAGCTTTTGACTAAGGCTTATGCACATCCTAATCCTTGTGGATCAGCCATTGGGTGAATTCCTATGAGTTTATTAGAGCAACAAAGGGCGATCGCAGCAAAATGATAGCGATGAATAAAAGTCAGGACTTACGCAGAAACTCTACTTGTAGGGTGGACATTGCCCACCCTATAAATACAGCAGACGTTAGAGAATCTTGGCAGCGCGTAGACCGAAAAGCAGTCCTACAGCAATGCCAAAAAAGGCTCCCAAAATCAAGATGTACGCTATCACTCCAAACATTTCCTTATATTTGCTAGAACTACATAGGAATATTGAATCATCTAGCGGCGTAGAATACAGCCTAGAGGCGCTAGGGAAAAATAGTTTTTGTTATGGATTCTGTGATTCGCGTAAATTTACCGCAGCAACCTTACGATATTGCGATCGCACCTGGCAATCTAGATCAGCTAGATGAACGCATGGCTAGCCTCGATCTAGGTAAAAAAGTCCTGGTAGTTTCTAGTCCGGTAATTTTCAAGCATTATGGTGAACGAGCGATCGCATCTCTCACGTCAGCTGGCTTTGAAGTTACTGTCTGCAAACTCCCAGCAGGCGAACGCTATAAAACCCTTGCCTCAATCCAAAAAATCTACAATGCAGCCCTAGAAAACCGCCTAGAACGCTCCTCAACCTTAGTCGCCTTAGGTGGAGGTGTAATCGGTGATATGACTGGCTTCGCTGCCGCTACATGGCTGCGAGGAATTAACTTTGTCCAAGTACCAACAACACTGTTGGCAATGGTTGATGCCGCAATTGGTGGTAAAACTGGCGTAAATCATCCCCAAGGCAAAAACCTGATTGGAGCATTTTATCAACCAAAACTGGTTTTAATTGATCCGCAGGTACTCAAAACACTGCCAGTGCGGGAATTTCGGGCGGGAATGGCAGAGGTGATTAAGTACGGTGTGATTTGGGATGCTGAATTATTTGCTCAATTGGAACAATGCGATCACTTGAATCAACTTCGCTACTTAAACACAGATTTATTACAAGAAATTCTCTCTCGTTCCTGTCAAGCTAAAGCTGATGTTGTCAGTAAAGATGAAAAAGAAGCAGGACTAAGGGCAATTCTTAACTACGGTCATACCATTGGTCATGCTGTAGAAAGCTTAACAGGTTATCGCTCTGTTAATCATGGTGAAGCTGTAGCGATCGGGATGGTAGCAGCAGGACAACTAGCTGTAAATCTCCAATTCTGGAAATCCTCAGCACAAGAACGTCAATTACATCTAATTCAAAAAGCTGGATTACCTACTAATCTGCCAACTGGGATAAACATTGAAGCAATTATAGACGCACTCCAAACCGATAAAAAAGTTAAGTCAGGGCGTGTGCGATTTGTCATTCCTACTCAAATTGGTGCAGCAACTGTGACTGATCAAGTACCTACAGAAGCTATCAGACAAGTATTAACACGGATGGTGAGTAGTGAGCAGTGAAGAGTGAGTAGAAATGAAATAAATTGCTCTTCCCACTACTCACTCTCTAGTGAGTAGAAAAAAGTGAAAAGTGAGTAGAAATATAATAAATTTATCTTCCCATTACTCACTATTCACCACCCACTACTCACTCTCCTTTTACCGCCTAATCTAAACATTAAACCGGAACAACATCACATCCCCTTCCTGCACAACGTAATCCTTCCCTTCACTACGAACTAAACCTTTTTCTTTTGCAGCAGTCATCGTGCCATTTGCTACAAGGTCATGATAAGCAACAGTTTCGGCTCGAATAAAACCGCGCTCAAAATCAGAGTGAATCACACCAGCCGCTTGCGGTGCAGTCATCCCAGAGTGAATCGTCCAAGCACGGGCTTCTTTGGGGCCAGTAGTAAAATAAGTACGTAAGCCTAAAACTTCATAAGTAGCGCGAATCAAGGACTTTAAACCGCCTTCATCCACACCCAATGATGCCAGAAAATCTGCTCGATCTTCCTCTGGTAATTCAACTAATTCTGACTCAACTTGAGCAGAAACTATCACTGCTTGAGCATCTTCAGTAGCAGCAATTTGTTGTACTTGTTCTACCCACTGATTACCCGTTGCCAAATCTTCTTCAGATACATTAGTAGCGTAAATAACCGATTTACTGGTAAGTAGCTCTAATACCTTAATAATTTCGGCTTCTTCTTCAGTTAAACTAAGTTGCCGCACAGATTTACCTTCATTTAAAGCAGCACTCAATTTTTCTAGCAATGTCAGTTCTATCTGTGCGTCTTTATTAGCACGGGCTTGTTTACGAGTACGATCTATTCTACGGTCAATTTGTGCTAAATCCGCTAAAGCCAACTCTAGATTGATAATTTCAATATCACGCACTGGATCAACAGAACCAGCAACGTGGATGATGTCATCGTTGTCAAAACAACGCACTACATGGATAATTGCATCGACTTGACGGATGTGAGACAAAAATTGATTTCCTAGTCCCTCGCCCTGACTTGCACCTTTAACTAAACCAGCAATATCTACAAACTCAACCCTGGTTGGGACAATTTGTGCCGAATTAGAGATATCAGCTAAAACCTTTAACCGTTCATCAGGAACCGAAACTACACCTACATTTGGTTCAATAGTGCAGAAAGGGAAATTAGCAGCTTCAGCCTTAGCATTTGCAACTAAGGCATTAAATAAAGTAGATTTTCCGACGTTGGGAAGTCCGACAATTCCGGCTCTTAGCATTGCAGTTTGAAAGTTAAAGAATCAGCTATTTATGTTTAAAATATCTTGAACCTGTTTACATTGGTTCAGGAATCGGTTGGGGAATCGGCGCAGGTACTGGTTGGGGAATCGGCGCAGGTACTGGTTCTGGTACAGGGGAAGGAATTGGTTGCGGTACTGGTGACGGTGGCTGAGGATCGGGCAAAGGATTGGGTATGGGAGCCGGAATTTCTGGCTGGGGAAGAGGATTAGGGCTAGGATTAATCATGTCTAATTATTGTTTAAATTATTAATATCAAAATAGATAAAAACTTAAAAAGTTAGCATCCATCAAAGTAACTAAATCTTTGCTGATTAAAAGAAGCGATCGCCTCTAACACAGCTAATGCCTTTAAATTATATCCAGACTCGTTACTTCTGAGAGTGAGTAGTGAGTAGTGAAATGAGAGGAATTTATTTTATTTCTACCCACTCTTCACTTTCTACTTACTGCGCTACGCAGGCAACGTTGTTCAGCTTACGATAATTCTGATGCCGTTTGTCTAAGATTTTGTGTTAAATCAAGCCAAAACACCGTTACTGGACGCTCTGCGCGAGTGTGCTAATAGTAATCATGCTCCCTTCTACACGCCAGGACATAAGCGAGGACAAGGAATTTCTCAATTATTAGCTGATTGTTTTGGCTCTAGTGTGTTTGAAGCAGATTTACCAGAATTACCGCAATTAGATAATTTATTTGCCCCGCAAGGCGTAATTCAAGAGGCTCAACAACTAGCAGCAGCAGCATTTGGAGCAGAACATACTTGGTTTTTAGTTAATGGTTCCACCTGTGGAGTCGCAGCAGCAATTCTAGCTACCTGTGGTACTGGAGATAAAATCATTCTGCCTCGAAATGTCCATTCTTCAGCGATCGCTGGCTTAATCCTTTCCGGTGCTATCCCAGTTTTTGTCAATCCCGCATACGATCCTGTTCTAGATATTGCTCACAGCATCACCCCAGAGGGCGTAGAAGTTGCTTTAAAACAGCATCCCGGCGCTAAGGCTGTAATGATGGTTTACCCCACCTATTACGGCGTTTGTGGAGATGTAGAGGCGATCGCAAATCTAGCCCATAACGACAACATCCCTTTATTAGTAGACGAAGCACACGGCGCTCATTTTGCGTTTCATCCCGATTTACCTACTCCAGCCTTAGCCGCCAAAGCAGACTTAAGTGTGCAATCAAGCCATAAGGTACTTGGAGCAATGACTCAAGCATCAATGTTGCACGTTCAAGGCGACTTGATCGATATTGACTCAGTAAGTAAATCGTTGCAGTTGTTACAGTCTACCAGCCCTAGCTATTTACTCTTAGCTTCCCTAGATGCAGCGCGGCAACAAATGGCACTGCATGGAAAACACTTAATGTCCCGCACGTTGCAGTTAGCAGATATAGCAAGAAACCGCATTAGGAACATTTCGGGCTTATCTGTTTTGGAAATCCCCCCTTATCAAGCGGGGTGGGGGGGATCTGGTTTTGTAGCTCTTGATCAAACACGGCTCACTGTGACCGTTTCTGGCTTAGAACTAACGGGATTTGCAGCCGACGAAATTTTAGTTGAACATGGCGTAATCGCTGAGTTGCCATCACTCCAGCATCTGACTTTTATTATTAGTTTGGGCAACACTGAAGCGGATATAGAAAAATTAGTGCAAGCTTTCACCACTCTTGCTCAAGATTATCGCCAAAAGAGCTTGACTTTTAAAAAGCCTATGCAGGATAATTTTTTCAGTAAATTGGCATATTCTATTCAAATTTCCCCTCGTGAAGCTTTTTATGCTTTAAACGAAACTGTGCCAATAGCAGAAACTTGCGATCGCATCAGTGCCGAACTAATTTGCCCCTACCCCCCAGGAATCCCCGTTTTAATGCCTGGTGAACTAATTACATTAGAAGCAATAGAATATCTGCAACAAATTCAAGCAACAGGCGGATTTATTAGCGGTTGTGCTGACACTACCCTAAAAACTCTTAAAGTAGTCAAAAGCTGATATTTGCCTTCTTGCTTGTTCTTAGAGTTCAAACTTCTGCATACCCTAAAAAGCAATAAAAACGTAGCCAATTTGCAAAGTAACCTTACAAATTTATGTGACTGCGATCGCACAACTCTACAAATCTAGAAGTTAAAACTAGGCTGTAGAGTTATGTATAATTGTGGATACGGTTGAGATAGTCATTCTGTTAATAGCGCTGATCTTTATCATTTCTCTTTTTGTTATTGTTTATATATTAATAAAATATTTAAAAAATCAACCCCAAACTAATAAACACTATTCTCGCAAAAATCAATCTCTACAAATAGGAAATAGACCGAATCAAAATTCAAGTATTAATCAGTTAGAAAATAAACTGCTAACTATGCTGCAAGGGGATGTCGCAACTGCTAAACGTTTATATCGTCTTACTAAAACAAACAACCCTATTGAATCACAAGAATGGTGCTTGGAAAAGACAATATTTGACCTTGAACGTGATCGCCGCTATTAGTCAATAAGGTAAAAGAGTATTGTATTAGCAGTTAGCTAATCGCGTATATACATCGCTATCTTTTTTAATTAACTATCCTCTCCATATATTTTCTATTAGTTCTTTATACTCTAAATAGTAATAATTTTAAAAGCGATCGCGCCAATAAGGGCGATCGCTTTTAACGTCACCTCACTCTTCAGCAAGAATGTTGTAAATCTCGCGTTTCACTCGATTTAAGATTTCACGCACTCTGCCCATTCGCTCCAAATTTCCACTACGAGCTACTTGCATAACAGCGCCACTTAACTCAGTAATTGCATCTTTTAATCCGATCAACTGCTGTTGTCTTTCTCCCCTATCTATAGGGTCAACTGTGTTGTCACGCTCGGCGAGTAATTGTCTGCCGCTATCTGTAATCGTGTAAATGCGCTTACCTTCAAGCTGCTCACTCGTAAGATAGCCTCCTTCTTCTAGCAACTGAAGCGTCGGGTAGACCGAACCAGGACTAGGTCTATAAAAGCCAGCCTGACGCGCCTCCAATTCTTTAATCAACTGGTATCCATGCCGAGGTTGTTCAGCGATTAACGCCAGCAAGATGTACTTAATATCACCACGCGGCGTTCGCTGTTCATCTCCCCACCCCTGAGCAAAGCGACGACTCCACCCTGATCGTCCTCTGCGGCCACCCTCGCGTCCTGATGCAAAAAAATCAGGTCGATGACAAGTTCCAAACATAACCGTTCCTCTTAAATTCATGTCGTTAATTTCATTATAAATATATATCACGATATATCGCTAAACTGTAGAATAAGTACCGGACTCTGTTTAAGCGCTTATTCAACAAGCCTTTTATTTACTGTGGTTTCAGATACTCCGGTAGATAGTTACCGTGCTACAAGAGGCGATCGCCTTGGCTCTGAACTCAGTAAGTTTGGGCATAGACTAGCTCCATAGCATCTTCAGTTGTTGGAACATCATTTAGAAAAGAGTTGCGATCGCATCAGTGCTGAATTAGTCTGCCCCTACTCTCCAGGAATTCCCGTTTTGATTCCTGGGGAAGTTATTACATTAAAAGTAATAAAATATCTGCAACAAATTCAAGCAACGGGCGGATGTATCAGTGGTTGTGCTGATGCCAAGCTAAGTCTTATCAAGGTAGTAAAAACATAAATTATTTAAATATTAAAATTTGATGTTTTTTTACTTAGAGAACTTGACGATAGATAAATTTAACTACCATAACTGAATTATAGTTGTCCAATTATTCAGCATATTAATAAAAAATAAAACCTATGAAGATCAAACTTTTTTCAGCAGTGTTGTTGCTATTGGTGTCTACTATGAATACTCCAGCTTTAGCTCAAAGTAAACTTGCTACAGCACAACAAATAAATAATCAGCAAATAGAAAAAACAAACAATATTAAACAATTAATGGCTTTGATTTGTGGCAAAGAGTTTTCCCAACAAATAAATAGTCAAGTGATAAATGGCATCAAGTCTGAATTTCCTCAAGTATCACAAGGATTTTGGAATATTTTGTTAGAAGAGATAAATAACGACGAACTGAACAGTGAGATGATGGCTAATTATAGTAAACACTATACAAATGAAGAGATAAAAGGAATAATTGCATTTTATCAAACACCTTTAGGTAAAAAAATGATAAAGATTCTTCCCAAAATTAGCCAGGAATCGATAGAAGTTCTACAAAAATATGGGATAAAAGTTGCCAAAAGAGCTATCCAAAAATTAGAAGCAGAAGGATATATAGATCATCCACAAAAAAATTAAACTTGAGCGCTAATTAGGCAAACTGAAAGTCAGATTCTAATTCTAACTCTGACTGATAACCAGTAGCTATTTTGTTTATTCCACGATCAATTATATCTAAACCCTGATCAACTGTTTCAATTACACTCAGTTGTCCGCGTAATTCAGCAGCACCGCTAAAGCCCTTAGCGTACCAAGTCATGTGCTTACGTGCCTGACGCACACCGCGATCGCCCTTGTATTCCCACAGCGCTTGTAAATGTTCCCTAGCGCATTCTAGACGCTGTATTGCTGTAGGTGGCGGTAACTCTTGTCCAGTTTTGATAAAGTGGTCAACTTCTCCGACCAAAAACGGATAACCCAAAGTTCCCCGCGAACACATCACGCCATCAGCGCCAGTTTGTTCCAGACACTTCACCGCCGCTTCCACAGAAAAAATATCGCCATTGCCAATAACTGGAATCGAGAGAACTTCCTTAACACGCGCAATCCATTCCCACTTAGCAGCACCATTGTAACCTTGGGCGCGAGTACGACCATGAACGGTAATCATTTGCGCCCCTGCATCTTCCATGCGCTTGGCAAAGTCCAAAATAGTAATTTCCTTGTCTGTCCAGCCGATGCGAGTTTTGACAGTAACTGGCACATCTACAGCCTTGACAACTGATCGCACGATCGCTTCTGCTGTTTCTGGTTGTCGCAGCAAAGAAGAGCCACCGCCATTTTTAGTAATTTTATTAACAGGGCAACCCATATTAATATCAACCGTATCAGCTCCTTCCTTCACAGCCATCACAGCCGCTTCTGCCAAGAAATCGGGGCGACAGTCAAATAGCTGAATACTAATCGGTCTTTCGTTCGGGTCTACCTCCATAATTTTGGGTAACTCTTTGACATAGTGCAAGCCTGTTGCATTTACCATTTCGGTGTACATCATCGAGTCGGGGGCGTAGCGGCGTACAAGGCGACGAAACACCATATCAGTTACGCCAGACAAAGGCGACTGGAGAACACGGCTTTTCACCTCAAACGAGCCAATTTTTAAAGGTGTTGAGAGTCTGGCTTGCAGAGTGGGAGACAGAGAAACCATAAAAACTAGGAGGAGAAATAGCAACTGATCGGACTTTCTACTTTAACGATAATCCTTGATTAATATCTACGCTCTAAGGAAGCGATCGCTTGTCTTGACAACGAAAGTAATTAAAATTGTTCGTAAGTATAAGTATATGTATTTAACAAGAATTAGTTTATTGTTTGACAAGTTCCTGTTATGCCAAAATTTGATGATCAACTAGAAATCTGTTACGCCGCAAATCGCCAAGAATGGCGGAAATGGTTAGAGATAAATTATCACACCTCTTTTGGTATATGGCTCACCTACTACAAAGTAAAAACTGGTAAACCCAGCGTTCAGTATAGCGAAGCTGTAAAGGAAGCCTTATGTTTTGGTTGGATTGACAGCAAAGTAAAATCACTAGACGCAGAACGCTATAAGCAAATATTTACACCCCGAAAACCAAAAAGCATATGGTCAAAATTAAATAAGCAATATATTAAAGAACTGATAGAACAAGATTTGATGACTGAGGCTGGTATTGAGAAAATTAAAGCTGCCAAACAAGATGGCTCGTGGAATAAGCTAGATGCGATAGAAGAGTTAATAATTCCGGCAGACTTAAAGCAAGCATTAGAAGCAATTGAAACTGCTAAAAAGTATTTTGAGGCATTTAATAACTCATCCAAAAAGAATATCCTCTTTTGGATTGAAAGTGCTAAACGTCCAGAGACAAGGTTAAAGAGAATTGAGCAAACTATAAGTTCAGCAGTGCAGAACAAAAATCCATTAGCACGATAACAACGCCCGTTTTTGCATAAACCGTAGCGTAGTGAGTTGCTGGATTTGATGGAAAACCGCGACTGGAGAACACGGCTTTTCACCTCAAACGAGCCAATTTTTAAAGGTGTCGAGAGTCTAGCTTGCAAACTGGAAGATAGAGAAACTATAGAAATTAGAAGTAGAAATAGTAACTGCTCAGACTTTTACTTTAACGATAATTCCTACTTAACATCTAGCTAGACCTCATTATGACGTGTCTGCAACCTACCTAATCTATAATTTTGAGCCTTTTGATTATTCTTTTGATTATTTTTGAATATTATTATCTAACTCTAGCTGGTTTAATGTCTTCTCTACAGACTTCAAGAGAGGTTCAAGTTGGTACAAGTCCTTGCCTTGCAAAAATGGAAGCCAAGTATTTTTTTCAAGCTCATTTTGGGGGGGAATTGCTTCAAAGAGTTCGTCCATTACTTCAACAATTTGAATTTGTGCTGATAGTGAAGTGTTAAAAGCTTTGTCTTTGAAAGCTTTCAAGCATTCTTGAAACTTTATCAATTCTTTGCGAAAGATAACTACGTCGTCTGCAAAAGATTCTTGAGACTTGCGCTCTAGCAGCTTCTTGATCGCATCCTGATGAGATTCCTCTGGAGCATCAGGTTCAACTACAATCGCGGTAGAACTATTCATCACTCGGCGAGACTCTTCTGCCAAAATTTCTTGCTCAAGTGCTGACAGATCTTGATTACTGAGAGAACTTATATCAATTTCAGGTGTCATAGTAAGCCCTCCCATGTGAATCAACGATTACAATGATTTTAACACCGTCACCACGCTTGCCTCTAATGTGGATAGCTTCAGTTCCAAGCTCTGTAGCTGTGCTGACTACAGTTAAACCCATTTCTTGGATCATTTTAATGACAGACATCACTACACGATCCTGCTTTGATAATTCCATTGTCTACTAGCATTAGTTCCTCAGTTCACAGTACATTTGTCTGCTGTTGATGTACCAGTGATGTCCAATGAAATCCAACATTGTGCTGTAACCAGTGGAAAGGCGATCGCTTATTATTTTTCTACTACCCCATCTCCTCATTGACGGCAAACACAACTAAACTGTTACGGTTCGCCCCAATTCTTAATTCCATTAATTTCCGTACATTAGACACAGTGAAAGCAATCAGCAGCACAAACACTTATTGAGGCTGAGATACTTTCTTGAAGGCAAACCGTCCTGACTAAGTTCGGCAAACCACCCTTCATGAAGTGGCTACGCACGCTCAGTATAGATATCAGTACACAAATTTAAGGGTATTGAAACTGGAGCGTTGCTGATTCAATTTTCAGTTTTGTATTCTCCAGAACAATTTTTAGTAGTTAAAAAGAACCAGAACCTCCAATGGCAAAAGTAGTTGGTATTGACTTAGGGACGACAAACTCTTGCGTAGCAGTCATGGAAGGTGGGAAACCCACAGTTATTGCTAACGCGGAAGGTTTTAGGACAACGCCATCAGTCGTTGCCTTTGCGAAGAATGGCGATCGCTTGGTTGGTCAAATTGCCAAACGCCAAGCGGTGATGAACCCCGAAAACACTTTTTACTCGGTTAAGCGCTTCATCGGACGCAGATACGACGAAATTACTCACGAAGCGACCGAAGTTTCTTACAAAGTCCTGCGTGACAACAACGGCAATGTCAAGCTCGATTGTCCCGCCAAAAGCAAACAATTTGCCCCCGAAGAAATTTCCGCCGAAGTGCTGCGTAAGTTAGTAGAAGATGCCAGTAAATATCTTGGCGACACAGTAACTCAAGCTGTAATTACCGTTCCAGCTTACTTCAACGACTCTCAGCGTCAAGCCACCAAAGACGCGGGAAGAATTGCTGGTATTGAAGTGCTACGGATTATCAACGAACCTACAGCAGCTTCTCTAGCCTACGGCTTTGATAAGAAGAGCAACGAAACTATCCTCGTCTTTGACCTTGGTGGTGGTACGTTTGACGTTTCCATCTTGGAAGTTGGCGATGGCGTGTTTGAAGTGCTATCTACCTCTGGTGACACTCACCTTGGTGGTGATGACTTCGACAAAAAAATCGTTGACTACTTAGCCGAAGAATTCAGAAAAGCAGAAGGCTTTGATCTGCGTAAAGACAAACAAGCACTGCAACGCCTGACTGAAGCAGCAGAAAAAGCAAAAATTGAATTGTCTAGCGTTACCCAAGCAGAAATCAACCTACCGTTTATCACTGCCACCCAGGATGGCCCCAAGCACCTGGATACAACGTTGACACGCGCTAAGTTTGAAGAACTCTGCTCTGACTTGATTGATCGCTGTCGCATTCCCGTAGAAAACGCTCTACGTGATTCCAAGTTAGACAAAAGCGCAATCAACGAAGTAGTCTTGGTTGGTGGTTCTACTCGGATTCCAGCTGTTCAAGATATCGTCAAGCGGACGTTGGGTAGAGACCCTAATCAAACCGTTAACCCAGATGAAGTTGTAGCAGTTGGCGCAGCAATTCAAGCGGGTGTGCTTGCAGGTGATGTCACAGGTATCTTGCTCTTAGACGTTACTCCCCTATCTTTGGGTGTGGAAACATTGGGCGGTGTGATGACAAAGATCATTCAGCGCAACACCACAATTCCTACCAAAAAGTCGGAAGTCTTCTCTACGGCTGTTGATGGTCAAAGCAATGTAGAAATCCACGTCCTCCAAGGCGAACGGGAAATGTCCAATGACAACAAGAGTCTAGGAACATTCCGCTTAGATGGTATTCCTGCTGCACCTCGCGGCGTACCTCAAATTGAAGTAATCTTCGATATTGATGCTAACGGCATTTTGAATGTCACAGCCAAGGATAAAGGCAGTGGTAAAGAGCAATCGATCAGCATTACTGGTGCTTCTACTCTAGATAAAACTGAAGTAGAGCGCATGGTCAAGCAAGCTGAACAAAATGCGGCAGCTGATAAAGAGCGTCGTGAGAAGATTGACCGTAAGAACCAAGCTGATTCTTTGTCTTACCAAGCTGAGAAGCAAATCGCCGAACTGGGTGACAAAGTACCAGACGCTGATAAGACCAAAGTTGAAGGATTGGTTAAAGACTTGCGAGATGCGATCGCCAAAGACGACGATGAGCAGATCAAGACTTTAATGCCTGAACTCCAACAAACTCTCTACAGCATCGGTACTAATCTTTATCAACAAGGTGGCGGCGGTGCTGCACCAGGAGATGGCCCTAGCGCAGATGGTAGCGGTGCTACAGGCGCGCCTGGTAGCGATGATGTGATTGACGCTGACTTCACCGAAACCAAGTAATTTTAGCTAACAATTAGCTAATACTCCTCATCCAAGCATTTGCCTGGGTGGGGATTTTTTTAGGTTATTTATTTGATTAAACTGCTTAATTAAATAGCTTGTTCACATACTACTCACTACTTAAGAAGAAAGTGAGTAGTGAAGCGTGAAGCGTGAGTAGAAATGAAATAAATTCCTCTTCCCACTACTCACTACTCACTACTCACTACCCACTACCCACTACTCACTACTCACTACTTACTTATGCCATATCCCCAAGCACCCTGGACACTCCAAGGCTACGCTATCCAGACATTACAACCGCTAGATATTGACTTAGTACGTCCCTCAATTCCCTCAGAGTTAGAAATTATCTCTGTATGGCCTGGTAAGACTCTAGGAGGCGTTTATTTATCTCATTACGGGTTAGGTTCAGTGCTGGAGTACAGTGAGTTAATTGTAATTGCTGCTTGTGTCACTCATAAAGGCAAATTCGGTGGTTGGATTTCCCATATTTATGTAGATAATCCTGATTCAGTGGCTGGTGGTAGAGAAATATGGGGACTACCAAAGGAACTAGCTGAGTTTAGCTGGAATAACGGAAGTCGAGTTACTGTCCGTCAAGGAAATAAATTACTATGCAGCCTCAACTACAATCAGCAAAACTTCGGATGGCGACAGTGGTTAGGCGCTTCTGGTTTCAGCACTTTAGGTTCTGATTTGCTCATATTCCCAGCTCAACTTGATGCTGACTTGAGTTTAATCAGTTCTAAGTTAGAAGTACCAGCAGACAGTCCTTTTGCCAGTTTAGCTATAGGTCAGCCTTGGTTAACTGTTCGCGCTGATCAAATGATTTTAGAAGTTGCTGCGCCAGAAGTAGTAGCACAAAGAGCAGCTGCGTTTAGTTATCAGTAAATTTAGTGCAAGGCTAGAGGAGGTTGCACAGAATATGATCAAAATAACCTTGTACCCTAATTGTTATGAGTGTATCCACCGCTAAACGCTTCACAATAGCTGAATATCACCGTCTAGCAGAACTTGGTTTCTTTGAGGAGGATGACCGAGTTGAGCTAATTAAGGGAGAAATTGTCCAAATGGCAGCAAAAGGTACAGCACATTCAACCTTTAATAGACGGTTGCTTAGAGAATTATCAACGCTGCTAGGCAATCGCGCCACTTTACAAAGTCAAGATCCTGTAGTCATATCTACAAACAGTGAACCTGAACCAGATATAGCTATTCTCCAAAATCGTGACGATGATTATCTTAGCGCCCATCCCAGTCCTCTTGATGTGTTGCTAGTAATTGAAATTGCGGATTCTTCTGTAAATTATGACCAAAAGGTTAAATTACCTCTCTATGCTGAAGCGGGTATTTCTAATTACTGGATATTTAATTTAGCCGAAAATTGTTTGGAATCCTACAGCGAACCTTATCAAGATTTGCAAGACAAGTTTGGTTATCGTCGTAAATTAATTGTTCTTCCCAATGAGACAGTTACTCTACCAGATTTTCCTGATTTATCGCTTTATTTATCCAAAGTTTTCCCCAAAATTACGCATCAGAATTGAGGGTATTAAACCACCAAAGAAGGAATTATGATTGCTGTTCTAAAAAGGGACAATAGGTGCGATCGCACCAATTATTTATTGTAGTTAATCCAATTAACATACAGACATTAAGTCTCCCAAATTTGCCATGCTAGACTACAACACACCGGAGTATCTTCCCGGATCAGAAGAACTACCTTGCTCTGACGAAACGCCTGTGGATAATGAACTGCAAAACCTGATTCCCAATTTATTAAAAGCAATATTAGCTTTAATTTGGCAAGACCAATGGGACTGGTTTTTTGGTGTTGATATGGGCATATATGACCGTACAGGTCAAATTCGTCGTACTCCGATTATTCCAGATGGGTTTTTAAGTTTAGGAGTCCAACGACGGAAAAACGATCCAAAAGGACGATTAAGCTACGTTTTATTGGAAGAAAACAATATTCCTCCCATACTGGTATTAGAGGTTGTTTCCCAAACTTATGGGGGAGAATACCACAAAAAAATGACAGCTTATGCTCAATTGAACGTATTGTATTATGTAATTTATAACCCCGATTATTATCAGCGTGACAAGCATGAACCGTTCGAGGTCTATCGCTTAGAAAATAACAAGTATTTGCGTTATTCTACTGTTGAGCCTGTATGGTTGCCTGAAATTGATTTAGGAATAGGAAGAGGGCAAGGTAATCATGAAGGGTGGCAACGCGAGTGGTTATACTGGTTTGACGAGCAAGGAAATAGATTTCTAACTCCAGAAGAGTTGGCAGAACAAGCAAGTATTCGCGCACAACAAGAAAGCCTCCGCGCACAAAACGAAGTGAGACAACGTGAATTAGCTCAACAACAAGTAGCAGAAATGGCAGCTTTGTTACAACGTTACCGCGAACAATTTGGTGAATTAAGTGAATGAAATTAAGTGCGATCGCATTTAACTCTAAATTTTGACTACGAAGAAGTTAAGAAGTGAGAAAAGCTACTAACTTCTTTTCTCCTCACTACTCACGTTGTCACTACTAATTCAATAACAAAGCTACTAACTTCTTTTCTCCTCACTACTCACGTTGTCACACTCACTCTTCTTTTCTCCTCACTACTAATTCAACAACTTGGAATTCTTAGCTGATGATGTTTTAGACTGAGATGATGATCCGGTTGTCCAAGGGAACAAGCGATGCGACTGTCTCAAATGTTATTCGTTACACTGCGGGAAGATCCAGGATTAGCAGAAATCCCCAGTCATAAATTATTACTGCGCGCAGGTTATATTCGTCGCATCGGTAGCGGTATCTATGCCTATCTTCCCCTCATGTGGCGGGTACTGCAAAAAGTCTCTCAGATAGTGCGCGAAGAAATGAACGCTACAGGCGCACAAGAATGTCTTTTACCACAACTCCAACCTGCTGAATTGTGGCGTGAATCTGGCCGTTGGGATACTTACACCAAAGCCGAAGGCATTATGTTTGCACTTATTGACCGCCAAGAGCGAGAATTAGGACTAGGGCCAACTCATGAAGAAGTGATTACTACACTTGCCCGTGACATGATTCGCTCTTATCGACAACTACCGTTGCATCTATACCAAATTCAAACTAAGTTTCGGGATGAAATTAGACCCCGTTTTGGTTTAATGCGCGGACGAGAATTCATCATGAAAGATGGTTACTCGTTCCATACAAATGAAGACAGCCTCAAGCAGACTTACCAAGATATGCAGCAGGTATATAGTAATACGCTGCGCCGCGCTGGGTTAGCTTTCCGTGCTGTAGATGCTGATGCAGGTGCAATTGGTGGTTCTGGTTCCCAAGAATTTATGGTGCTGGCTGAAGCTGGGGAAGATCAGGTGCTTTATACCGAAGATGGGAAATACGCCGCCAATGTGGAAAAGGCTGTATCCTTACCAACTAAAGTGCAATCTTCAGCATTTACAACTTATGAAAAACGAGAAACACCCCAAACACAGACAATTGAAAAACTCTGTCAATTCCTTAAGTGTTCTCCTACTCAAGTCGTGAAAAATGTCCTTTACCAGACAGTTTACGACAATGGAATGACAGTGCTAGTCCTGGTAAACATCCGAGGCGATCAGGAAGTTAATGAAGTTAAGTTGATCAATGAGTTAACTAAGCAAGCATCTCAATATGGTGCTAAAACTATTCTCGCTTTGACAGTACCTGATACAGAAGCGCAACAAAAATGGGCAACGAAGCAGCTACCTTTAGGCTACATTGCGCCTGACATTGAAGATAGCTATATTCGTTCTGAAAAACAACTGCATCCTAAATTTCTGCGGCTGGTAGATATAACAGTTATTGATTTAAAAAACTTCGTTACAGGAGCTAATGAATCTGACTACCACGTAGTAGGTGCAAATTGGGGTGAGCAATTCCAGCTACCTTCTCAGGTAGTAGACGTGCGGAAAGCAAAGCCAGGCGATCGCGCTATTCATGATCCTAATCAAACTTTGCAAAGTACCAGAGGTATCGAAGTAGGGCATATATTCCAACTAGGCACTAAATACTCCAAAGCTTTGTCCGCTACTTATACTTCGGAACAGGGAGAGGAAGTACCATTAGTAATGGGTTGCTATGGCTTGGGCGTGTCGCGGCTAGCTCAAGCAGCTGTTGAGCAATCTTACGATCAAGATGGCATTATTTGGCCCGTTGCGATCGCACCCTACCATGTAATTATTTCCATTCCCAACATCACAGATACTAAACAAGTGCAAGCAGCTGAACAACTTTATACACAGTTGAATTCTGCCTCAATTGAAACACTACTAGATGACCGCAACGAACGTGCTGGCGTAAAATTCAAAGATGCCGATTTAATTGGGATTCCCTACCGAATTGTCACGGGGCGATCGCTTGCAAACGGCAAAGTAGAAGTAGTTGAACGAAAAACCCGCAAATCTCAAGAAATTCCGCTCTTAGAAGTAGTCTCTACGCTCAAGCAGTGGATTGATGCAGATCAAGTAGAAGAGAAGTGAGTAGTGGGAAGAGAACAGAAGTGAGTAGTGAGTAGTGGAAAGTAATTTCATTTCTACTCAGTCTTCACTCTCCACTCTTTTCTGTCATCATAAATTGATTGCCAATTTTTTGAGCAACATCACAATGCCCTTGGATGTGATTGGGCATGAGGGTTCAACAGTCATAGTGACTCTAAGTGGTCTACGATTGCTGAGAGATTGAAGCGTTAGCCACTACGGTCGTATCAATGGAATTTTTCACCATCCTCGTATCTAGCTTACTAGCTTTAGTTTCCCCAGTTGGATTGGTTGTAGATCGGATTGCTTTTAATACTATCCGCTCCCAATTTGAAAAAGTGGATCAGCTACAAGTAAGAGTTGATAATGCTCCTAGTTACCAATTGCTGCAAGGTAAAGTAGAGCGAGTGCGCATAGCTGGTAGGGGTTTACAGTTAAAACAAATTCGCATTGCTGCAATCGAATTAGAGACAGATCCAATTAACTTAGATCCGCGTAGTTTTGGGCAGAAACCGAAATTAAAACAACCCATACAAGCTGGGGTACGATTGGGTTTAAATCAACGAGATATCAACCAAGCACTACAGTCACCACAAGTAACAGATATGTTACGTAAATTAATGATCAGTGACTTTGGTAATTCCGGGCAACGCTACAATCTTGTCAACCCCCATGTAGAATTTTTAGCAAACAATCGGTTACGTTTCCAGGTGGAATTGACCCAAGGCAATGTTAAGCCGCTAGCAATTAGGGTAGAGTCGGGGATAGGTGTCATAGCTGGGCGACAAATTCAGCTACTTCAGCCAATGATTTTGGTAAATGGGGAGGAGGTTCCTAGTCAAGTTGTGAGCGCGATCGCAGCTAATGTTTCTCAAAAGTTTGATTTAAGCAATTTAGAAGCCTCCGGTCTTAAGGCGCGAATTCTACAATTGAAAGTAACTCCCCAAAAATTAGAAATTGCGGCGTTTTTACGAGTAGAGCCATCTCCTCAACTTCTGGGGCGCTGACTCAACCTCCGTTGTATACTAAATCTCCTCCTTACACACATCGGTATTATCCCAGCCATCAGGAGAGCTTTCAAAATGACACGACAAGAACGAGTTAACCGCATTCCAGCTAGTGCGATCGCGGCCGTATCAGCAGCCGTTGTAGCGGCAGGAGGCGTTGGTGTTTGGTTGGCTTTGAATTCGCCCAAACCCACGAATCCACCCCCCATTGCCAATAATCCCCCCGTTTCTAACCCAGTATCACCTCCACCCTCGCCATCAGTGTCTGTACAAGCTCCGGTACAACAAACGGCACAAATCTATTGGCTGAAAGACACTGGCACTCACCTTGAGGTGGTTCCGACAACGCTACCAGTTGCTACTAATAATCCATCTGCCGTTTTAGAGGTAGCTTTTGCAAACTTGCTAGCAGGGCCAACTGATGCTACTTTCAGCAGCACCATTCCCCAGGGAACAAAGCTGCGAAGCGTGAAAATTCAAAATGATGGCATTCACGTTGATTTGTCTGAAGAATTCACTACTGGTGGAGGTAGTGCTTCCATGATGGGCCGTGTAGCACAAGTTCTCTATACTGCGACAACTTTACAGCCAAATGCAAAAGTTTGGCTTGACGTAGAAGGCAAACCATTAGACGTTTTAGGCGGTGAAGGTTTAGAGCTAGAGCAGCCGTTGACAAGGAAAAGCTTTAAAGAAAACTTTACCCTCTAGCAAAAATTGAGACTAGAGGCGCTTAGGCTAGGAAATATTAAGGAGATCTCCCTTGCTCCCCTAATCCCTGATCCCTGATCCCTCATCCCTGATTACTTTCCATTCACAACTCTAAAGTGAAGAGCTTGTTGTTCAATTCTAGTAGCGAGGCGATCGCGAACCAGGCTACACAACTCAAAAATCATGTCGTCCTCAATCCGATAGTAGGCAGAAGTTCCGGCACTACGTCGGGTGAGGATTCCTGCCTGCCACATGATCTTGAGGTGCTTAGAAACATTTGCTTGACTTGTTTGCGTCGCCTCCACTAACTCTTGCACACATTTTTCATCGTCACCTAGCAGATTCAACAGTCTTAAACGCATAGGCTCGCTCAAAAGGCTGAAATATTCAGCTACTTGTTGTAGCACTTCTGACGGTACAGACTTTACTGAATTCATCAGAATTAACTCGAAACAACTGGTAAATTTTAGCAACAAATGTTTAATAACAATAGAGTAATTAAACTGAAACAGCAATTAAGTTGCAGATCAAGAAAACGGCAGCGCAGTTGTTAGCTTCTGGTAAGAAGTGCTGGATCGCGCCAAAGTTTCTTTGAGACAAGGCTCACATACCACTTCTAGCCGGGATTGATCCGCATGAGTGGCTGACCATACTCAACAGGTTCAGCATTCTGTACCAAAATTTCTACTATCTGACCGGATACTTCAGCCTCGATCTCATTCATCAGCTTCATTGCCTCAATAATACAGACCGTTTGACCTGTTTTAATGCGATCGCCTACTTCCGCAAACGGTGGTTCACTCGGAGATGGAGATCGATAAAATGTTCCTACCATTGGAGATGTCAGTTCAACCAATTTTTGTTCAAGCGGCGTTGGTAGCATAGGTAGGGGGACATTTCTACCAGGCTCAAACACAGCGTTATTAGCCGTTTCCATTCCCGCAGGTGGGACAACGGGACCTTCAGGAGGTGTAGGGTTCAATTCTGACACATTACCTGAAGCTGAGGCAGTTCCCGATCCGATTTGATTACTCACGCTCACAGCCTTACGGACTGTCAGTTCAAAATCATCACTTTTTAGCGTTAGTTCCGCAATATCGGTTTGAGCAATCGTTACTAGAAGTTGACGAATTTCATTAAAGTCCAGTGGCACAGCAAGTTCCGACCTTATTCAATTGGCGATCTAGCAATTAGCAATTTTCTTGTGTCAGTTGTCAGCAACAAACTACGGACTGGATCTGTGATCGCAGCTAAAATTTATTCTCGACCTAGATAAGTATCGCTACGAGTATCAATGCGGATGCGCTCTCCATTGGTAATAAACAAGGGAACCATAACAGTTGCCCCAGTTTCAACGATCGCGGGTTTAGTGCCACCTGTAGCCGTGTCGCCACGTACACCAGGATCGGTCTGTACTACTTCCAACACAACCGAGTTAGGCAGTTCTACTTCCAGCACAGCGTCAACCCAGCGCACGACATTCGCCTCCATGCCTTCTTTAAGGTATTTAACGCGATCGCCAATTTGGTTAGCATTCAGGCGGCTTTCTTCATACGTTTCCATATCCATAAAAACGTAATCCTCGCCGTCTTTATAGGTATACTGCATCGTATTTTTTTCGAGATTGGCTTGGGGTACTGTTTCCCCTGCACGAAACGTTCGCTCTACAACACTTCCGTTGTGAGCATTTTTTAGCTTCGTTCGCACAAATGCTGAACCTTTCCCTGGCTTAACATGGAGAAACTCCACCACCCGCCATACCGAGCCATCCAACACAATCGTTACACCGGAGCGAAAGTCATTACTAGAGATCATGAAGCATTAATTGTAGTAGTTACATGAAAACAATCGGGATTCATTGTACCCTTTGAAGCAGCTCCTCGGAGAGTAGGACAAGCACAATGCGTAAATTAAGAGGACACGGGGAGCAGGGGAATTTACTCCTCTGCTCCTCTGCTCCCCTGCTCCCCCTCCCCTTGTCCTCTTCCATTGCCTGATCTCTCAATCCTTAGTTTCTTGATGGTCAACCGCTATGGCAAGATTATGAATGGATCACTTTTATTGCAACTATAAGGCGATGCCTACGGCGCTGAGTAGCGCAGGACGCGCTTGGTAAATGAATGCCTCTCGCCCCGCCACTCGTTCAATGCCCAATGTGTATAGTCGAACATAAACTCCAAGATTACAACGCTTACGCTTGCCCCTTATTTAAGCTATCTGATGAACAAATTGTGGAAACGCTGGCTAGAAACTAGCTTCGTCGCACTGCTGCTAGTTACAGTATTTTTAGGACTAAGTGTTGCCTGGTGGACTCCTGCCAGTAATGCGGCATTGCCAGCTGGCAATGCTATTACCGATGGCAAAGCATTATTACGTTACGCGCTACCAATTGATAATCAACCTGTCAGAAAACTCCAAGGAAGTTTAGAAGATATCGCTAACCAGTTGCGGGCAAATCGGCGGTGGGGTGCTATTTCCAGCGATATCACTACTGCCTCGCGGATTGTGAGCGATCGCGATGCTCAAATTCTTGCAAGCGTCCCCGAAGACCGAAAACCCCAAGCCCAAGCTTTGATCTCTGATCTGAAAACCGGAATAGCCGATTTACGGCAAGCTGTAGAAGCTAAGGATAAAGACCAAATTTGGGAAGGGCGAGCCAAACTTCTAAATTCAGTAAGCCAGCTTGAAGAGTTGATGGTGCAAGGCTTCCCCTTTGAAGTACCAGCCGAGTATAGTAACTTGCCTCAACTTAAAGGTCGTGCCACTGTAGAAATTAATACCAATAAAGGCCCCCTCACTGTTGTAGTAGACGGTTACAGCGCTCCTGTCACTGCGGGAAACTTTGTAGATTTGGTGCAGCACGGCTTCTATAATGGTTTAGAGTTTATCCGCGCCGAAGAATCCTATGTGCTGCAAACAGGAGATCCACAAGGACCAGAGCAAGGATTTGTTGATCCAGCAACAGGCAAATACCGCGCCATTCCCTTAGAAGTTCTCGCCCAAGGTGATAAAATCCCTACCTACGGCATCACCTTAGAACAAGCTGGACGTTACCGCGATCAACCAGTTCTGCCATTTTCTGCTTATGGTGCAGTCGCAATGGCTCGACCCGAATCTGATACTAATGGCGGCTCTTCCCAATTTTTCTTCTTTCTATTTGAACCAGAACTAACTCCAGCTGGTCGTAATTTGCTAGATGGTCGCTATTCGGTCTTTGGCTATTTAACCGAGGGTAAAGAAGTTCTTCAACAGCTTAAAGAAGGTGACAAAATTGAATCAGCTAGGGTGATTCAAGGAGCAGAAAATTTAGTTCAGCCTCAATCTGCTTAAAACCTAACTAATTAACTAATGGGAAGCAGAAAAAAGGAAAATTCTTGATTCTCCGCATTATTAATACCCTTGAAAGTAGTGAGTAGTGAGTAGTGAGTAGTGAAAAAACTGCCCCGAAGACAACGGTTCCAAGAAGAACGGATTTATCCATTTAAAAGAAGATTTATGTCGAGACACATAATGCAGAACTAAAACCCTGTCATTGTTCTGCACCCCTAATTTTGCGTTCAGGGGTTTCACTCCCCACTACTCACTCCCCACTACTCACTCCCCACTCCCCACTACTCACGTCTTTTCTACTCACTTTCCCCAGTAACTGATGGCACTACATTTATCAACCAAAATTGAAGCCATTCTTTACTTAAAAGGTCAGCCACTGTCGATCGCTGAAATTGCCGAATATGCCCAATGCGATCGCAGTACAGCTGAATCTGGACTCATTGAACTAATCAATGACTATGCCCATCGCTCAAGTGCCTTGGAAGTTGTCGAAACTCCAATTGGCTATAGCCTTCAGCTGCGGTCTGGCTTTCAAGAATTAGTCCAAACTCTGATTCCCGTAGAATTAGGCGTAGGAGCATTACGGACTTTAGCGGCGATCGCTCTCAAAAGTCCTATTACGCAAACAGAGCTAGTCAATCTGCGTGGTTCTGGAGCTTATCAGCACGTCCAAGAACTCCTTGAGTTAGGTTTTGTCACTAAACAGCGACAAGCTGATTCTCGCTCCTCCTGGCTAAATGTAACCGTCAAATTTCACCAGTATTTCCAGCTTGAGCAACTTCCTAATCTGGCGAACGTAGAGTTAGAAGAATAGACGCTAAAAGGGGCTGCGAGTGTTGTAAAGTTGGATACTTACAGCGCATTTTTGTCTCTCTTCTTCCTTGTCCTCGCATTCACCACGCTCTAAGTTTTTCTGTATGCCAAATTGCCTATATCTAATATTAGCTGACACTGTAAGTGTCACCGATTACAATGAGTTACATTAGAAATTACTAAATTAGCTCACCTAAATTGCCAATGGTATTTCATCCTGACTTTATGAACGATAACACTGAAGAAGCTCAAGCTAATCCGCTGCTCACCTATCTTCAGCGCCAAGCTCCCGAAATCTTAGCTAACGTTGCCAAATCAGCCACTCCTGAAATTAAACAAATTATCTCTCATAATGTTCAAGGGCTAGTTGGGATGCTACCCTCAGAGAGTTTTAATGTCAAAATTACTACAGATCGTGATAATTTAGCAGGTCTGCTAGCCTCCGCTATGATGACAGGCTATTTCTTGCGTCAGATGGAACAACGAATGCAGCTAGAAGACTTGGCTGATTCTGTTTCACTACCCCGTGACTCCGCTAATGGAGAATAATTAGCTGTCAATTCAACTTTTCTGTTTAGACAGAGGAAAGAGATATAAAGTTTTTATGTTTTTAAAATATCCAATTTTTATCTACTGTAGGTGATCTAAAATTTTCTTTTGTTTAAAGTTTTACAAATAATTTAGCTAAATTAATTTTGGTTGATAAACGTTAGTTTTAAGCGCTAGCGTAACTAAACTGTGTGCAGTCAGAATCAATTAAAAATTAACCATGGTTTGAGGATAATTGATAATTGATTGGTCAACACTGTTCAATTAAGTTCTTCAGATGGAAAAACTCCGGGTCTGACTGTAAGCGTTTGGGTTTTACCTTGGCGTTTAATTTCTATTTTCAACACTGAGCCAACCGCAGATGACTCGACTCGTTCTTGCACATCAGAAGCCTTTTTAACGTGGCTGCCGTTAATTTTATGAATAATATCACCTTCACGTAGTCCTGCTCGATCTGAGGGTGATTTTTCTAAAACTTGAACAATCAAAACACCTGTATCTTGCTTGATGTTGAGGTTTGTTTCCTGATTAATTTCTTTTTTGGTAGCTGTGTTTAAGTCTACCATTTGAATACCTAAAAATGGATGCTCAACACGCCCTTTACTAAAAAGTTGATTAGCAACACGAGCTGCAGTTTCAATTGGGATAGCAAAACCGAGTCCTTGGGCATCAGCTCGAATTGCCGTATTAACGCCAATAACTTCACCATCGGCGTTTAAAAGTGGGCCGCCAGAGTTGCCAGGATTAATAGCAGCGTCAGTTTGGATAAAATTAACTCTTTTGTTAGGAACACCAACTTGAGCGCTAGAGCGATCTGTAGCACTGATAATACCAACTGTGACTGTATTATCTAAACCAAGCGGATTACCAATAGCGATCGCCCATTCTCCTGGTACTAAGTTTCGGGAATTACCTAATTTGACAGTTGGTAAATTGTTAGCTTTAATCTTTACCGCCGCTACATCAGTAACTGTATCCACTCCTACCACTTTTCCCTCAAAAATGCGACCATCCTTGAGCGTAACTTGAACTGTATCTGTGTCGGCTACGACATGGGCGTTAGTAATTAAGCGACCATCTCGCCCTAAAATGAAGCCAGAACCAGTACCACGTTCAACTCTTTCTTGGGGAATCGGTTGTTCCGAACCAAAGAAACGGCGAAACAGAGGGTTATTAAAAGCTTCAGGAATCTGGTTAGCAACTTTGCGCGTCGCATTAATTCGCACTACTGCGGGGCCCTCTTGTTGGACTGCTGCGGCAATAAAATTGCGATCGCTACTTCTGCCAGCCGCCCCCCGACTTACTTCAGTTGGTAGTCTTGGCGCTGAAGTAGGTGGCACTAGCAGTGGCACTGTTCTTACCTGCTGAAATGGGCGCTTCTCTACCGGAAGATAACGACTACCTAACAAGCCTGCACCGCCGCCTATTGCCAGTAAAGTGAGAGAAAGGACTAGCTGCCTCAATGATAAACTCATAAACTTTTCCGCTTAATCTCAGCGCAATGCAGGTGCTAACTTCTAAGTGTAATCAACAAATTAGCGAGTAGGGAAAATCCAATTTTTTGCCCCTTATTTATCCCTCATTTACCATGAGTTTACGCTGCTGGCTACTGCTACCCTCAATACTGCTGAGTTTAGTTATGCCAATTACTCCGGTTAATACCGCGCCTCTAAATGTGACCGCACTTGGCAATTCGGCTGCTAATTCCAATAATTCCCAGCAAGTTTGTCCTCAGCCTGCATTATCTCGCCTGATTCGCCACAAAGTCGCTGCTGGGGAAACTATAGACAGCATAGCCCAGCAATACAGTCTGATTCCCGCTACTTTGATGGGAATGAACCCTGCTTTGCAAAACGGCAAAGTTGTTGTTGGTAGTGAAATTCTGATCCCGCCTTACAACGGTATCCGCGTCCAAGTACCTGCTGGTAAAACTTGGCGGAATGTAGCGACGACTTACCAAGTCAGGGCTGATGTTTTGTTCGAGGTTAATGGCTGTCAAAAAGCGCCCAAAGTGGTGTTTGTACCCGGCGTAAATTGGTCGCCCCAGCGTCCCTCTATTGTTACTAAGTTACCAGGTTATCCTTTACCCCTCAAGGCAACTGTAGCTTTAGGCTACGGTTGGCAGATTCATCCAGACACGGGTAAAGTTTTCTTTCACAGTGGCATAGATTTATTAGCAGCAACTGGCACAAAGGTGCAGGCGGTAGATGCAGGAACAGTAGCGTTTACTGGTTCCCAAGGTAATTATGGCAATTTAGTTGTTGTCAATCATCAAGGAGGACGACAAAGCCGCTACGCCCACTTAAACAGTGTTGGAGTAACTGTTGGTCAAAAAGTCAAAAAGAGCGAATTGCTAGGAACTGTCGGTTCAACTGGCAAGCCAACTTTCAGCAAACCGCATCTGCATTTTGAGGTGCGTTATAGTTCATCACTCGGTTGGGTTGCTGAAGATCCTGGTTCTTGGTTACAGCGATCGCCCTAAATCTGAACAAGTGATATACTCCTCACTCATGAGTACATGGACAAGGCTTCTCTTTCTCACGATTAGAAATTTCCTGTCTCATTGAGTCTTATCTAGAGGTAGTCCTATGACACACATCCCCGACAGAACCTCTCTCCAGGCATCTTTTTATAGTCCACCTGATATCCCACGGCAGGACTTTGTACAAGTACCAAAGTGTGTACAACCAAACGTAATTGATTTTACGCACCCAACGTCTAAGACATACGTCTCAAGTTCTGGATGCAACGCCCTATCAATTGTCATGGTTCAGAACATTTCCTAGACTATGGAGGTTCCGGCTTTCGCCTACCTTTTACTCTCAGCTAGTGGGCTGTTTCTACCAAATCTATACTAACATATTTGTACAGACGTTATGTAGATACAATGACGAGAAAAGCCTTGAACCTCAAGATTTATGAACGCAGGCACGAGAAACTGAGGCTGTATGCACTATCTAAAGAAAAGACGATGACACAACTGATCGAAGATTGGATTGATCGATTACCCACTACTCTTATTGGTGACTTGGAGTCACCCGCTATCCATCCCCGCCCATGAGTACATGGACGAGGAATTCCGCGAATTCACAATTGCCGAGCTTACCGGACGAATTCAAAAAATTGCCTAGCAGCTAAAGATTTTGCTATCACTACTTTCTCTGCCCTGCGGTAGTCTAAAGCACTAACTCACAGTCTATCTAGCGCTGGATGGAATAATTGACGAATATCATCAATACTACATGGAAACGGTCTGCCTGTGCTGTTGGAGGTTATTTATAAATATCCTGCTAGCTCTTGAAAAATAATTGTAGGGCAAAATGTGTTTGGCAACAGCGCTCGAACGCAAGACCGCTTTAAAATACAACCTTCGTAATCCAGGAGGAAGATCCAAGAATGAACATAATCTACCCACAGCGTCCAAGAGGTTTACGCTTAGTAGCTCTAGTGCTTTCAGTGTTACTAACATTTCCACTTCTAACTAGCTGTGGAGGTTCACAAAATAATGCTCAGTTACCACCAATTGATGATACTCGCGGTGGCACAGTTGCCAACAATCGCCCTGTACAAACTCAGGCAAAGAAGGGATTGTCAACAGGACAAAAAGTAGCAATTTTGGGTGGAGCAGCTGCGCTTTACTACTTGTATAACAAGCATAAAAATTCTCAAGGTCAAGGAGCGGAAGGACAGTATTACCTTTCCAAAAATGGTCGCGTGTACTACCGTGATGCTCAAGGTCGCGCTCATTGGGTAACACCGCCACAGGGTGGAATTCAAGTTCCCGAATCAGAAGCGCAACAATATCGTGATTTCCAAGGTTATAACAATAGAGCTACAGGTCGCACTTTAACTGACTTGCAATCAGCGCCAGCCTTGTAAAAAACAAAAGGAATTGTAGTTCAACCCGCGCGATCGCATAGTAACTATAAAACTCCAGAAAAACAACGGCTAGGTGGAATTAATCTCACAATTTACGCAGCCGTTGTCACACACTTAAACAGGAAATATACCATGAATATCTTTCCATTTAGCCGAGATCCTGATGATAATCAAGAGGATTTCGATAACGTATTGGCAGCAAGCCTTGACCCTTACGGCGATCCGGCTAATGATTACGGTCAATATGGAGAAGGTCTGCCAGCAAGCCTTGACCCTTATGGCAACCCCGCATATCAAGATCAGTTCGGTAGCGTATTACCAGCAAGCCAAGATCCGTACGGCGACCCCGCATATCAAGACCAGTTCGGTAGCGTATTACCAGCAAGCCAAGATCCTTATGGCGACCCCGCATATCAAGATCAATTTGGTAGCGTATTGCCAGCAAGTCAAGATCCTTACGGCGACCCAGGTGATGCTTACGATCAATACGCAGAACCCTTGCCAGCAAGCCTTGACCCCTATGGCGACCCGGCTGATCAGGGAAATGGCTGGTAGGGTAAAGCAAAAGTTTTTGAGATTAAGTTTGCAGTGGTGGCAAGTTTTTGGCAAATACAAAGACTCATCCTACTACACATAGAACTTGAACGGGCGATCGCCATTTTTGAAAGCTGAAACAAGTCGCTAAATTAACCTTGCAACAGATTTAGCCAAGCCGAAGCTAACCTATGGCAGATACGTTTCAAGCTACAAGTTAGATATCGTGTTGAAAAATACAATTATTTGACTGCCTGAAAATTAGTTAAATAAAGCTTTAGGAGAAATAGATGAACATTTTACAAACTATACTTGGTGGCGGACATGAAGACGATTACCGCGACTTTGTTAATCGCTACGAGCAAGGCTCACCTCATGAGGGATACACCGATGATGAAGTTGCAAACCGCTACCAGCAAGTATCTAGACAGATTCCCCATGATGTCTATCAAGAGTCTGCCCAAGAAGCTTTTAGCCGGATGTCTCCCCAAGAGCGGATGCAATACGGTCAATATATGCAACAGCAGGCGCGGCAGCAAAACTTTAATTTTCCTGACATAGACCAAGACGGTCAAGATGATCGCTATCAAGATCCTCGTTATTTAGCCCAAGTAACGAGTCAGATGCACCAGCAGCAACCTGATATGCTTGGTCAGTTAATGAGCGGTGCTACAGGGGCTATTATGGGTGGTAATAGAGGCGGTAGTCCTTTGGGTAATCCACTTGTCAAAGGGGCAATGGCTGGGATAGCGGCAATGGCTGTCAAAAACTTAATGAATAGAGGTGGATCAGCAGGTCAAGGACAGTTCGGCAATGTCCGTCCAGCTAGTCAAGATCCCTACGGCGATCCAGCTGATTCTGGGCAGTTTGGCAACATTCGTCCAGCTAGTCAAGATCCCTACGGCGATCCTGCCGATTATCGCTAATTAAGTTGACTTGATGGCTAACACTATCAAACACTAAAAACGGCAGCAGCTAATAACGCTGCTGCTTTGTTGTTAATAATACTATCTACACTCTGCGCTAAAAATTTTGTTTAGAAATCTAGAAATAGGCGATCGCAATGTTGTCAACTATAGCAGATTTAAGTCAGTCTCGCAATTGAGCAACTTAAGGTGAAAAACCAAGTACAAACAGCAATGCTGAGAGTGCTTTGAGAACTGGATTATGTCGGTTTGATGATGTCTTCTCCCGTCAGAAGCAACATCAAAACTAAATACGTAAAATTACTCAATTTTTGAGAGAGCAACCTGATTATTTAAGTAATTGCATCGGGGTATTGCAAAGTTATTTTAGGCAAAATAAAAGTATGAATTGAATTAGTAATACACAATGCTATCAACAACTGAGATATTTCTATATTTTCTAGCTACAGCTTTCTTACTTTGGTTAACAAGCAAGCCTAAGCAAGAAACATCTCCAGCCGTTAAAATTGAAACAAATAAAAAGTCAAACTTCTCCAAGGGGATTGAAACTATAAAAAGTACAGTTGAGAGTGGAAATCTACTTTCTGTTCGACCCATTGCCCCATTTTGTCAGATTTGGGCAAGACCTTTAGAATATATCCAAGAAAGCTAAATAATATAGGTGGTATAAAACTAGCTATACCACCAATAAAATACAGGCTAATTCAAGTTGGTAGTATCGTAAACTATTGGATCAGGATTGTTACCTCTTCTACCTTGATATCTAAGGTTTTTTTAACCTGATACCCAATTTTTTCAATCAGTTCTTCAAACACATCCCGTTTATGAATCATTGTCTCTCTCAGACTTGACTTCAATTCGGGATTGATTTTATTGCATATATCTTCAATCGTTTTATCCCCTAATGCAACGTAACGAATCCAACTAGGGATATCCAGGTTTGTTTTGATTGCATCTTGAATCTTGTCTCTGTTTAACCGCACTCCCTCGCCCAGAAATGCTGCGCCATATACTAATGCAATGGGCAAGATTAAATGCCCTGTTAATAGTAAAGCTATGATACTGCCGATAGCACCCCCACCAATCACTACACTAACTACAAATGCTACTGTATCGGCAAGAATAGTATCTCCAATCGGTAACTCTGGGTTGACCTCAGCAGAGTCAATACCATCTTCAAATCTCAAGCTGCTTCTAGGTACTTGAAACTTGCGACAAATCGGATCGGTTGCTTGAGCTAATTCAGGTTGAATTTTGCTGTTAAACCAAGTGAGGCACTGAGTATTGATAAGTTGTTGAGTGCGATCGCTTTTAAGCCATTGCTCTGCTTTAGTTTTTATATCGTTTTCCAGATCAGCTAAAGTCCGTATTTTGTTATTTCGCCAATCTTTTAAACTCGGTTGGACTATATTTTCAATTAAACCTTGTGATAATGGCTCAATTAGGAGTTGAATTAAATCTGGGATATGTTTTTCAATTAAGTCTTTCAGTTCTTTTGAGTTGCATAATGTGTTGACCTCTTGTTTAAATTCAGTAGCGCGGAGATCCCAGCGTCCTACCCGTGCTAAACCTAGTGCAATGCAGCGCTCAGGCTCAGGATCGGGACGAACCTGAGTTTCCGGTTCAGGGAAGTATTCTTCGCAGATAAGGCGGGTAAACTTCATCCGAGATGCGCCACCAGTCATGAGGATAACTTTTGGCACAATACCTTGCTGATCTAGTTTCTCCTTCGCCTCATTGACTGCCAAACGAAAGCACTCTATCCAGCTTTTTTGCTCTAGTTCAGGTAAGGGTTGATGCAATATTTCCTCCATCATTAGTCTATTAACTTTAGGGATAAAGTATATTTGTTCATTAATAGACTCAAAACCCCGTGCAAATGATTGAGGATCGCTATATAGCTGTTCGTTAGAAAAGTAGTCTTCCTTGGCTTTGCGGCACGCAAGTTCACAACGAGCTTGGTGATGTGGGTATTCCGCAAACACTTTTTCTAATAAATCTTTTTGCTCATGACTAGTAAGAGTCCGAGCAAAAATTGCTCGATCAATAAGAGCAGATCCCAAAGCATTTATGCCGAAGTCTTTAGGAATTTCCTGAAAGCTCTTAACAAGCGTAAAATCAGTGGTTGAAGAGCCAATATCAACAATTAATACTGATGATTTGAGTGTTTCATAGTCAAACTTACCGACTTCCTTAGCTTGCATGAAAGCAGCTCGCGATTCAGGAACGACACTGAGTCGTGGAATACCACATTCTTTAAGTAGCTTCTGGTATTCTTGGCGATCGCTAATTGACCACCCCGAAGGACACCCAATGTAAAAGTGGCTATCAACTCCACCGGAAATTTGTTTGCTTTCTTTTAATAAGTGGTAGTAAGTTTCTAGAAAACTGCGGATTGTCTGTCTGTAATTTAGATCATGATTTGGTTTTTGCTTAAAAGAGATTTTCAGCTGAGTAACGCCAGCCTGGATTAGTGCTTGTTCTCCCACAAGGTAGCCAAGGTCAGGGTGCTTACCAAGAGCTGTAATCTGAACTTTTTTATTATTAATCTCAAGCATTTCTGGCGGTTCGATGCTTTCTACCTTCGCTTTAGCTACGGCTGTCTCTCCATGCCCCAAATCAAAACCAATTATTTCTAAAATATGCATATAATTACTACGAACTACTGATTAATTTAGCTGGCTCGATTACTCGACCTCGGCGAAGCAGGCGATCGCCATTTAACAAGGCAGGAGTTATCGTGGTGTAATCTTGCTTAGAACGGTCGATACTTGGCTCAAAATCAAAATATTCACGATGACTATTGTCGTCTGCGCGGTAAATTTGCGCTCTAATTCCCTGTTCCATTAAAATTTGGGGAAGAAGTTGCGCCAATTCAAGAGTCATTTGAGGTTTTTCAAGAAACGACGCACCCATTAACCTCTGAAGAAACAGCAATAGTTCTGGTTGATTTTCTATCCCACTAGAGTCGAGCGGTTTCTCTTCGATAACAGAGGCTACTGCAAGATCGATAGTATTTAAAGCATCCGCAAGGTTGTCTAAAAGGATTTTGCTATCAATCTGCACAAGCATCTGGGGTGCTTCCCCAATTTGAAAAGAGCCTGGAATGTTTTTGTAATTATCTTTATCTAGTTCAAACGCAACTTCTAGTCCGACAAGCAGAGATATCAATAATATTTCCATCCAAGCTGCTGGTTCAGTTGAAGTTAACGAGAATAACACTCCTAAAATGCCTGTACAAACAATTCCCTGTAGCACTCTCAGGATTAAACTTTTAGGTAAAGTAATTTGATTAACAATTTGCTGAGGTTGTGGGTCTACAACTTTTGTCTCGTTGATAGCAAGAAGAGTATTTATAGACTGTCGTAGTATTTCTAAAAGAAAAAAAAGTAACCTTGCTTGAGTTATGCTCAGTTCTTTAATATAGACTTTTTCAAGACTATTGAGTTGATTTTGAACAAGCTGAACTACTTGCTCCCGTTTCGTCGCTTTATCAATCTCTGTTTGGAGTTCGCTCCGTCCTTCACTAAAAAGTGTCAATATGTTCATTATGTTGACCAAGACTTTAATAGTTAAACTGCCCTTATAAAAAACACTATCTTTCTTAGATAGTTCTCGACCTCTAGCATCAGAATTACTTTTGCCGTTGTGTTACCAAGAAATTGGGTCTAAAGCCCCGCACTTCAGGTAATGCTGGATGCCGATCGCTTACTCTACTACTGTGCAGCGCCAATTATGGCTTCTCTCAGCCGATTTTTAACTTGCTATCAATTCGTGGGCAGACTCGCGGCTAGGACGAGCCACAAGTCCGGGATACGGCTCTAAAGAAAATTCTGCGCCTGGGTTGGTTAATAAATAGCGATCGCAGATCCCGAATAGTTCAGCTTCAGTTCGGGCAAGGCGCATACTGTTTAAGAAAGCTCCTGCGGCATCTACACTCTGAGCGATGTAGTTTAGATACATTTTCATATGGCTAACACGCGCCCGCTCCGGTATTGTCGGTGCTGTCATAGCTCGACGCAGTAGCTCAATGTAATCGCGTACTTCAGCTAGAGTTACGATGGAGACGGATTGACCACTTAAATGTTGACGGATTTGCTTAAAAATCCAAGGATTTCGGATCGCAGCGCGACCAATCATTACCCCTGCTGCTCCTGTAGTATTTAAAACGGCTGCTGCTGAGATGGCAGATGTTACATTACCGTTCGCTAAAACTGGACAATTAACTCGTTGTACGGCATGAGTAATGAACTCGTAATGCACATTGCTATGATACATTTCCTTAACAGTACGACCGTGCAAGCTTAACAAGTCGATGTTGTGCAGGTTGAGCAAATCAAGGAGACGATCAAAGTTGGCTGTATCCTCAAAGCCAATTCGCATTTTGACGGTCAAAAGCCCATCAACAGCCCCGCGTAACTCGCCAAGGATACGGCTGACCTTCTCAGGGTCACGCAACAGTCCGCCACCGACATTTTTACGATAAATTCTGGGGGCAGGGCATCCCATGTTGAGGTCAATACCTGCTATTGGGTAGCGGCTCAATTCTAGGGCAATGCGTACGAGATCTGGGATACTCTCACCGATCAGTTGAGCAAAGATGGGGCGACCAGTGGAGTTCTCTGTAATTGAGCTGAGTATGCTTTTATCTAGACCCGAACTAGCATGGACACGAAAATACTCAGTAAAGAAGTAATCAGGACTGCCATAATTTGCGATCGCGCTCATGAACCGTAGATCCGTCACATCCTGCATCGGCGCAAGAGCTGTCAAGCTAAGTTTTGGATACATAGGAGGAGGAAGGACGGATTGTGGCATTGGCGTGGTTAGTTAAATTGCTAAGGAGTTTAAATATTGTCTATGTACTAAATAACTTAAACGATCCTATCAATAATTTATTTGCCTTACCTCTAGCCAGAGACAACGAAAAATAATTCTGTTGTTACCAATGCACTTAAGAAATTAAAGATTTTGGGGCGAACCCTGATTCGCTCCATTCAGAGCGTAAACTGGTAGGGTTATATCAAAGGCCGGATGTATTTCAATAATATTGTTGAGCAAAATATCGGGGGAATCAAAATATTAGTTAAACACGGTAATAAAAATATTAAAATTTAGGGAATAATCAGCATGATGCCCGACTGTGTAGAAAAAACCGTCAAAAAACAAGTTAAATCCATGCCTAAAATATTAGGATTAGCTGCCTATTTAATTTATTTTCCAAATAGTTTTTTCTAAAATTTGAAATAGTTTTGTATAAGTCTCCTTAAGTATTTTGTAACTCTTATCAAGACGTGCGTTCAATAACTAAATATAACCATGCTTCAAATTTCCAACACAGTCATTATTCCTGCTCACGAGCTTGAGATTAGCGCAATTCGTTCTCAAGGAGCAGGAGGGCAAAACGTTAACAAGGTAGCAACGGCGATTCACCTGCGCTTTGATAGTGGAGCTTCCTCGCTACCTGATGTTTACAAAGAGCGGCTATTGAACTTGAACGACCAGCGCATTACCAAGGAAGGTGTAGTTGTTATTAAGGCTCAGGAGTACCGCAGTCAGGAGCAGAACCGTGAGTCAGCACTGAAACGACTGCAAGAGCTGATTAAAAGTGCCGTCGTAGTCCCTAAAAAACGCAAACCAAGCAAACCGTCTCGTAGCTCTCAAAGAAAGCGGCTTGACAGCAAAAATAAACGGGGGCAAATTAAACAGATGCGCTCTAAGGTGATTGAATAATTCTGAAATTGCGATCGCCCACCTATTTGAAAAAGTTAATCGAGCAATTCTATGGCAACTTATATAGTCACAGGGGCAAATCGCGGCATCGGCTACGAATGCTGCCGCCAACTTCAGGCGCGAGGCGATAGTGCGATCGCATTTGTCGGACTGCAACTGAAGAATTGAAAGCGCTAGGAGTCCAAGTGGAATGGCACGCTCGTTAAGTCCGGACCCAGACAGCATAACAGTTGTGCTACAAGAAGTGATCAAGACAGATTTTTAGGGGCAAGTGCAATAAGGCGGTATTTCTCCAGATCCCTCAACTAAGAAAGTTTTAGAAAAAATGAATCCGTGATATTACGTGCATTTGTTTAAATAAGTGAAATGCACATAAAAAAATATAGCTTTTAGACTGGCGGCATCCTTAACGAGCGTGCCATTCGGCTCTTAGCCAATAATTTGCCGGAACAAGAAGATTCTCATTCCGGCGATCGCTTTAGGGCTGGTTGATTCTCGGCTGAGTTCAAGGCTCGAATGAAGCGCAATTAGTAGCGAAATACTGCGGCAACAGGTGTATCATCCGGCACTTCCCTCGGTTCAACGGCGTACACCGTTCCACCATGAAAGATCGTTTGAATCGCTGCTGCATTTAGCAAATCTTCATCGCCAGGTTGAGCATCATTGTGCATTTCAAGCTCCATTGAGTCCGGATCAAAATGTCCCCATTTTTGCACACCGACCGGAACAAAAAGCTGTTCTACACGACCATAGAACGCGCCTTGAATTACTTCGTCCAAGTTGTTTGATCCTTTGCCAGTCGCGAGCGACTCATGATAGTAATCGATCGCTTTTTGCTGGTCTGCTTTAAATAGCGGCTCCACGATCGCCCAAGCTTCTGCATGAAGTTCTTGCGCCGTTTGCTGCTTTGTGTTGTGTTGAATTCCTTCTTCCACGATGAAATTGTAGGTATTTGCCTCGTGATAAATCGGCAGCAAATAGTTAACACCAGCTAGCACAAGCGGCGCACGGCGTTTGCGAAAAAAGTCGTGCAGCGCTTTATCCACTAACTGGAAATATTGCAGCAAATCTTCCTTGACGTTTTCGCGCTCGCCTCCCTGTCCGTGATACGACCCAGCTTGTAAGGCGGCACGACCTGCACCACCGCCCTGCCGCCGCTGTTCGTCCTTCGCCGTTTCGTCATACTGCAACGCTTCATCCATGCTTTTCGGCAAGCCTTCGATTTCAACTTCACGAGTCATGCCGTAGCGATTGCCTTCCAAAAGACGCACATCGCGCTGACCGAGCGTGAGAATATAGAAGCGGTTATCTCCGCCCAACAACGGAATTAACGGTTTGAGATGAAAGCGATCGCTCACGACCACCAGTTCGATCATTTCGATCGGTACACGATAGAACCGGAAGAATCCTTCTGAGATGAACAAAGCTAAACCTGCGTTCTGATCCTGCCAAAATTCATCTTGATCCAAATCGAGCGCGGGCTGAAGAAATTGACCTGGATCAGTCGGACGCAATTCATATTTTTTTAAATCCGCTTCCGCCTGCCGAATTAGATTCTTGAAGCGGACAGAGTTTTGCTGAGTTTCTGAACCAAGCTGCGCGGTCGGCATATAGATTGATACACACAATCCTTGCGGCTGTTCGACAAGTTCTTTCAGTTCTTCGAGCGAAAGGAAGCTCATATTATTAGGGTAAAATTAAACAGAGATGGAAGTGATTCCCACTCAAAAATCGTAAAAATTTTTCCCAGCCGAAGCCCCTGCCGAAAGGTAGAAAAAAGCTCGTTCGTTTAGCAGCCGTTTCTAAATAGTTGTAACGACTGATGCCGAGTAACATACTTCAGGTTGTGTTGCAAAAACTGATTTATTCCCGAACTTGGATCTATATCTGCAAAAAAACGAGACAGATTATATCAAACTTTGCTAGAAGCTATACACAAACTTGTACCAAAGCGCATCGGTCGTGTTGTTTTTTGTTCTTTAACCAAAGCCCGTGACGAGGATTGAACTCGTGACCTCACCCTTACCAAGGGTGTGCTCTACCACTGAGCCACACGGGCAATAATTATGTCATCGTAAAAAGGCAAAATTGAAAATAGTTTTTTGCCTTTTTATTTGAAATGGTGGGCCGAGCTGGATTTGAACCAGCGTAGGCGATAACCAGCGGATTTACAGTCCGCCCCCATTAACCACTCGGGCATCGACCCATTTGATTCACCGTTTTTTATAGTAGCACAATGGAGATTAAAATCAAACGCTTTTTTATAGTTGGGCAAGAAGCAGTGAAATACTAGAATTATTTTGGCTCATGCGATCGCTATTATCCAACTAATTCAGTAATTCACCTGTTTCTTGAAGCGAGTGCAAGCGGCGATAAATTCCTTCGCGGCGCAATAATTCAGCGTGACTGCCAACTTCCACAATTTCACCGCGATCGAGAACTACAATTTTATCTGCTTCGCGAACTGTACTAAGTCGGTGGGCAATAATAATCGTAGTCCGAGTACCAAGAATTGAGCGCATTGCCAGCTGAATTGAACGCTCAGACTCATAATCTAGGCTAGATGTGGCTTCGTCAAAGATCAGGACATCTGGATCAACAAGCAGCGATCGCGCAATTCCTAACCTCTGCCGTTGTCCACCAGATAGCCGCACACCCCTTTCACCCACTATAGTGTAGTAACCTTCGGGCAACTGCTCAATAACTTCATCTAGTCTGGCAATTCTACACGCTTCCTGAACCTGCTCAAAACTAGCTGCTGGGTTGCCATAGGTAAGGTTATCTAGCAAAGTACCATTAAAAACATCAACTTCCTGATGCACGATCGCAAGCCGCCGCCGATAATTAGCAACATCTAGCCTGCGGATGTCTTCACCATCAATTAAGATTTGACCTTGGTTCGGTTCAAAATACCGAAATAGTAGCTTTACCAAAGTAGACTTACCAGAACCCGAACGCCCCACAAGCGCCACTGTTTGATACGGTTCGATCAACAAATTGATGTTTCGTAAAACTGGGCGTTTGGAATCGTAACCAAAAGTAACGTTAGAAAATTTTAGTTTTCCAGTAAAGCGATTCGGTGTCGCAACTGGAGATGAAGGCATAACAAGACTAGCAGCATCAATTCCATCCGGCTGCTGGATAAATTCATGAAAGCTTAACATCGAGGCATAGCGACGCGCAAAAATCTCTGCTAAGTTGTTGATTGGTTCCAACTCTGCATAAGCCATACTGGAAACGGTTAAAGTCATAACAAAGTGACCAAGTGTTATCTCACCCTTAAGCGTGGCAGCAAGAGTCATACCTAATATTGCAAACACACAAAATTGAGTAATTGTCCTTGCCCAAGTACCTAGCTTGATGTAACCCAGGTGAATACGGTAAATAACTATTTTAAATTCGCGTTCTAAACGCTGCTTTTGCCTAGCTAATTCAGATATTTCGGTAGCAAAAGCTTTAACAGTTTTGATGTTAGTGACGATTTCGGAAGTGCGGCTTTGGGTATTTTCCATATATTTATCTAGCCTTCGTTCTTGATCCATTATTTGCTTCAAACCTTTAAGGCTGAAGCCGAGGATAAATAGAAACGAAACTAGAAATAGTAAGCCGATGCGCCACTCGATAACTAAGATAATTACAAAGATTCCCATTACCCGAAACAGCTTTGGAATCAATTGTCCAGCAATTTCTGGGTAAGTCCAAGTATGATTTTCTAAACCTCTAGCAACTCGTCCAGCAATACGTCCAGGGTTATTTTCGTCGTAGAATTCTAGAGGTAGGGTAAGGATTTTGGCGATCGCATTTTGGGCTTGATCGCGCCGTGAACGTAAAGCAATACTCCAGTGAAACCACCAAGTCGACCAAATTTCAATTGGCGCTCTCACCACTGTTACTAAAAAGACTAATCCAACTAACACAGCCAGGGACAAAAACTGATTTTGGGGCAGATCAGTTAAGTTAGCTACGAGTGCGATCGCGCCTTGCACTACTTTATCAATCGGTTGACCAGACAAAACATTCAAAATTTGCCCGATCGTATAAGGAACCAGCAGATCAACAATTTCAAAGAAACTGGCTGCGGCAATACTAAAAATTGCGAACGATCGGTAGGGCCGATAGTAATTGAGGATATCTCGAAATTTTGCCATAATCCTGGGATAGCATGACTTTGAGCGCAGCTGCGCTCTCTAAAGCTTGCCTTACACATTGCAATTTTTATACTACATTAATACTACAAAAAGTAAAAGCCCAGAAAGTGAATGATTGATAACTAGGTTTGGAGAAGAGAAAGTCCGCTTCTAAAACACCTCTAAATTGCATTCATACTATACTTTGCCTATGCTTAAACGCTTCTTCTCAACTGATGCCGACTTGATAGCTTGTTCAACAATATCAGCAGCGCGCTTCACTCCGCCTGCTTCACAGATCGATTCCTTAATCCGAAAGGCATTATCTAAGTAAATATCCTCTGTCAAAACCCGTTGAATCGCTGCTCGTAGCCTAGAGATGCTTAAGCGCTTTAAAGGAATAACTTCCCCAGTACCTGTCCATCTAATTCGCGCTCCTGTTCCTGGCTGTTCGTATGTAATTGGAATCGCAACCAAAGGTACTCCGTTACTCAGTGAATCAAGTACAGTATTAAGTCCTCCGTGAGTAATTGTTAACCTAGCTTTGGCAAGCAACTCTAGCTGAGGAGCATATTCTACAACCAAGGGAGAACCAGGCAGTTTTTGAACTGCTTGGGCATTCATTCCACCTCCATGAGATAGCACCAATTGGACATTCAGTCCTTCGCAGGCGGCGGCGATACAGTAGAAAATCTCCTGCTTGGTGTTCTGCAAAGTCCCAAGTGAAGCATAAATTAGCGGTTGCCCAGTTAATTTTTCCCAAGGAAATTGAACTGCTAGCGGTGATGGATTGCGAAATGGCCCAGTGTAGTGGAAGCACTCTGGCAAGTTGGCGCAGGGGAAATCAAAAGCAGCAGGTTGTTGGCTGATTTGGGCAAGCCGAGAATAAGAAACCTTGAAGCCTTGGTGAAGCGGCAATTTCCACTTTTGGCGATACTCATTGAGAACTTGCTGAATCGGTTGGCTATTTTGATCTAATACATGATACGCAGCTAGATTGCGGAGACGCGCCCACCAGGTATTCCGATAGTTCCAAGGAGTAAAGAAGGGAGGAACGTCTGCTTGTCGATGAATCGCTTGCGCACAGCAAACACCAATAAAAGGAATATTGAGAAATTCGGCAACTGTTTCGCCAGCTGGTTCAAGCTGATCTACTAAGAGTGCTTCAATCCCCGCCGATTGAATCACTCTTGGGGCATCTTGGCAGATCATAGCGGCGATATGTTGGCAAAAATTAACTGAATAACGTAGCGCTTCTATACCGCTTAATTTACCTATCTGAGCAAACGACTCGTCAAGTTCGCCTAGACGATAATTAGCGTTACCAATAGCCGAAAAATTTAATCCTTCCGAGCGGACTTTAAGTTCTAATTCAGGTATTTGCAGAAATGTGATTTGATTACCACGCTTTTGCAGTTCTCGTCCTAAAGCTGCCAGAGGATTAATATGTCCAGGAAAAGGCGGGCAAATTATGCCAAAGTGCGTCATAGTTTAGCTTAAAAAAGTTGGTTTAAATTATGAATTTATCTGTTGAAGCTACTACAAAGACGAATAATGCTAAACTTATAACTTTAGGATAGAAAGTAACCCTTTGTAATAAACATCGCTTTTTATTATGGAAATTAATTGCAAATAGCGCTTTTCTTGCGTCTTAGTGAAGAAAGATTTTGAAACTCTTGTTATGAATTATTAAGGGGTCAACCAATATGAGAAACTCAAAGTAGAAAAGCACCTGTATTCTAGATAATCCAATCTTCCTAAGTAGCAATTGAGTAAACTTTTGCTGTTACTACCTAAATTTTGAGATTATAAACTAAAATCTTAAAAAATGAGATAACAAAATTTTAAGTTTACTATGTAAACTTAAAATTTTATTTAGGCAATAATTAATAAAATAACTAATATTATTATTTTAAACTTCTAGCTAAAGGTAGTAGTGTTGTTAAGTTAGTTTGTTATTTTAAATACTAATAATTTTCTTAACAGATTTTAATGTTTACTTAAATGAAGATTAATGTATAGTTTTTAGGATGTTTAAAAAGTACAACAGTCAAAAACGTATAATATAGAGCATTAAACAACTTCATATTATTGGTTAATAGCTATTAAGTACACTTGTGTATCTGTTATCAAGCAAGCACATGACGATCGCATCTTAAAATTTAAATGATCTGGCGCTAATAGCTAATTATACGCTGGGCTGATAATTAATAATAAAATTTAGAAGTATTCAACCCTAGAATTCTGTAATTCAAAATACTGATTTAGGAGGATGGAAACTGCTCAATGTATGCGTTGGCTTGCAACGTTAACTTGCCTACCGTCACATCAATCTGCTGAATTCGTAGCAACATTCCCTTTTGCTCAAATTTACGTAGGCTTAAAAATTCGCTCATTTGCGTGATCAAAGCTGCTGTTAATTCTGGCGCAATTTCTTTTCCCTCTAAATAATCCATATTTTGAAGAACAATTTTTTCTCCATTGTTTGCTATACAAGGTATAGCTGTAAAGGCAACTAACTTCGTTTCTTGAGTTTTATCCAAAATCAGCTTGGAGTTAAAAGCTATATTTCCATCTGCTAGTAGGAAACACTGTACTTGCTGGACATGAATTATTTGCTGTTTATCATCAACAAAACTCTTACTTTGGTGCAAATATTTATCAAAAGATTTTGAGTTAAAAGCACGATTAAGACTATTTTCATTGATAACAATACGAACTATTCCCTCAGCAGGCTTGGTGAGTTTAATTTTACCTAAAAGCGCACTAAGAGGCTTTACAGTAACTTGATTAATTTCTAGCTGTAACTCTTCCAAGGTTAAGTCTTGCTGAATTGGAACACCATTGATTTTGATATTTATACACTCAACTTCTCCATGTGCAAGCTTGTTCAGATCAGTATTAATTTGAACTTCTACTCGTTCTACTTCCCCTAATTGACTTGCAAGTGCCATCTCAGCTATTTTGTTAATTGCTTGTTCTCCAAATCTACCTTTTTCTTGCGCCACGCTACTTCTCCTAGTAGGTTATCACTACTTAATTTATCCAAATTCGTTAAAAAACGATATATACACATCTTTAGATAGCGAACCAAGATAATAGTAATTTATTTTGTTTAGATAGCTATAATTTATACACCAAAAATTAATTATTAAAGCTTAATATTATCAAGCTACTTATTAAAGCTTAATTATCAAATTATTAATAAGTTCCTATTACTACAGTAATAGGAACTTAAACTCAACTAATTTGCCTAACTTAGAATTAGGCATTGCCTTCTATGTGTTTTTGCCAGATTCAGATTATTAAAAGAGGTGTAAGTATCTAATCTCTCTACCGTTGAAGCCATGTTGAATACAAGTCCTCTTCCACAAATCCTCGTTTATTAGAAGTGTTATCCTCAACCACTAATACTTTAAGCGTTGTTTCGTAACCATTCTTAACTATTTGGTGTCCGTAACCGATTACTTTACCAAAATACCCAGTTCTTTGATTAAATACATAATCCCCAATGTTGAACATGATGCCAAGTTCCTCAGTTAAATCTATTTATTAAAAGCATTCTTAACCTTCATAATTAACATTATTAAAAACTAAAGCTTCACCCTTAGAGCTTGTTTGATATGCACTAAAGAGTGACCTTGTGTTAAGTTACTTTGTTGCCGTTGATACAAGAACGTATTGGAATTACAGCAAAGGATTCACCAAAGCGCGCAAACACTTACGATCGCAGAACTGTCAGCGTCGTTGTTCTGCAAGGCATTCAAGATTAGTAGCTTATGTTCTAACTCTTTTGCAATTGCACCGAATAATTGTTGCAGCATTTTTTTGGGTAAACGTTGAGGTGCTTGACAATCCCAAGCTATTAGCAAATTTTTGTTTGAGAACCTGTACTTGATTAAAACGCTTAGTAATATTCATATGCAGCCTCTTTTACTCAAACCCTGTTTTATATCAAGTTGAAAAGGGTGACATTAAAGCTCAAGTAAAATTCATTACTCAAATTTTTGGAATCGCTGCACAAGAAACTTCTTTTCCAATTCTTCCAATACAACTCTTAAAAGTGTCGGAATTCTACTGAAACGTTAGCAAGGCTAGGTCTTCAGGTTTGAAATTAAGTCTACGTTTTGAGAATGTTTAACGCCTGTTTCCAAGATTGTTAATTAGGCAATTGAGAGGAGCGATCGCTCTTTCACTTTACAGCCTGTTTAATTGCCTGAAGCGCTTCGTTACACCAAGCCACCCAGTCCTCTTGATACCGAATGCCGCGACGAATAATTAGATGCATATACAGGTCTTTCAGTTCTAACGAATTGATATGCTGGGCAAAATGCTCGTCTAATTTTTTGACCTGCTGCACCATTTCAACGTGAAGTTGTCTTCGTCGTTCAATTTCGCGGATTACTACTTCAGAGGGAACTAAATGACCTGCTAACCCCATTACGCCTAAATCTTCACGAATAGCGGTAGGCTCACAGGGTTTAGTCAACCAGTCAGTCAGTTCTTGATACCCCTGAGTGGTAATGGAATAAATTTTTTTATCGAGTCGTCCCAGTTGGGAAATCGCCTCGTAAGTGACGCTGCCTTGCTGTTCTAGCTTCGTCAGTTCAGCATAAACCTGCTGCTGACTTGCCTTCCAGAAGCAACTGCCAAACCCAAGAGCAAACTCTTTAGCTACGTCATAGCCGCTCAGAGGCTGACGCGACAGGAATGCCAGAATAGTGTGCTTGAGTGCCATAACCAAAAACTTTACTTGACAGATTCAATAAATTGAGTATACCTTGGTTTTTGTATTCAAATATTTGAGTACAAAAAATAGAGTAAAGTATGAGTAATGTTAATTGGGGAGCTAAATGGCGATCGCCTCACATGGGGGTGATACTTGTAACCGGCTGTCTACTGCTGGTTGGCAGTGGTATTGCTTATCGGTTGTGGTTTAGCCGTCCTATGCAGAAACCGATCACTGTGGCGGCGGCTGCGCCTACAGGTGAAACGGTGTCTTCCCTGGGGCGATTAGAGCCAGAGGGCGAGGTGATTCAGGTATTTGCGCCTACTTCTTCAGAAAGTGCGCGAGTTGAAACGCTCAGAGTGGGTCATGGTCAGCAGATTCGCAAAGGGGATGTGATTGCGGTTTTAGATACTTATGCGCGTCGACAGGCTGCTCTGCAAGAAGCACAAGAGCAGGCTCTGGTTGCCCAAGCTTGGTTAGGGCAAGTGGAAGCGGGCGCGAAGTCAGGGGAAATTCGGGCGCAGGCGCAAGTGGTCGATCGCCAACAGGTAGAATTACAAACTGAAACCACCGCCCAGGAAGCAACGATCGCCCGTCTGCAAGCAGAACTTCGCAATGCAGAACTGGAAGATCGGCGCTATCAAGCGCTCTATAACGAGGGAGCCGTGTCTGCTTCCTTGCGCGATGGTAAACAATTGACCGCCGATACAGTACGGCAACAGCTAAACGAGGCGCGTGCTAATTTGAGCCGGATTCAGTTATCGCGGCAGAAGCAAGCCGCCCAAGCACAAGCAACGCTCGCTCAAATTGCCGAGGTGCGTCCAGTAGATGTAAATGTGGCGCGAACTCAGGTAGCTCAAGCGCAGGCAAGTGTAAGGCGGGTACAGGCGGAATTGGATTTAGCAATTGTGCGATCGCCCCAAGATGGAATTGTGCTAAAAATTCATACTCGTCCGGGAGAATTAGTTGGCACTCAAGGCATCATTAGCTTGGGGCAAACCCAGCGCATGGTAGCTGTGGCAGAAGTGTATGAGTTGGATATCAGCCGCATTCGCGAGGGACAGTCGGCAACCGCAATTAGCAAAAACAAGGCTTTTACAGAGGTGCTGCGCGGCAAAGTTGTAGAAGTCGGGCTAGAGATTAACAAACAAGATGTGTTGAACACCGATCCAGCAGCGCAATTTGATGCACGAGTGGTGGAGGTAAAAGTGCACTTGGATGAGCTATCTAGCCGTAGGGTTGCAGGCTTAACAAATTTGAGCGTTCAAGTGGCGATCGCTGTCAAATCTTGAGAAAAATTAATGACTAGCAATAAAAAGAAACCTCTGTTTTTATCCTGGTTACAGTTGCGTAAAGAACGGGCGCGTTTGCTGGTAGCGATCGCCGGAATTAGCTTTGCTGATGTGCTGATGTTTTTGCAAATGGGCTTTCGGGGAGCTTTGTTTAGTAGTGCAGTAGAATTCCACAACAGCCTAAACGGTGAAATTGTCATGCTGAGTGGGCGATCGTGATCGCTAATTTCCCTCGATCGTTTTACTGAACGCCGATTATATCAGGCAGCAGGTGTAACGGGTGTCGCGTCGGTTAGTCCGATTTATCTCAATACGCTTCAATGGCAAAATCCTGAAAATAAAGAGATTTGGGATATCTATGCGATCGGCATCAACCCGGAACACCAAGTAATGAATGTCCCTGGTGTGGAAGCCAACCGCGAGAACCTGCGTCAGCCAGATACGGCATTGTTCAATTCGGGATCTCGTAAGGAATTTGGAGCGATTGCCCAACGGTTTCAGGCGGGGGAACCAATCGCCCCCGAAATCAACGAACGCCAAATACAGATCCGGGGCTTGTTCAAACTTAGCCCAACTTTTGGCATCAATGGCTACATGGTAACTAGCGATGTCAACTTCTTACGCATGGCTAATTTTCGCCAAGGTGGATTAATTGATGTAGGGGTTATTAAGCTTAAACCCGGTGCAGATGTCCAAACGGTTTTAGCCAAGATGCGATCGCGGTTGCCTAATGATGTCAAAGTCATGACAAAAGATGACTATGCTAAAGCGGAAGTTGCCTTTTGGAATGCCAGCACTCCCGTAGGCTATACCTTTGATTTGGGTGTGGTAATTGCTTTTATTGTGGGCGCTGTGATTGTCTATCAGATCCTCTACAGTGATGTGACGGATCATTTGCCTGAATATGCCACCCTCAAAGCGATGGGGTTTCGCGATCGCTATTTTCTCATTGTCGTATTCCAAGAATCCCTAATCCTAGCAGCACTTGGGTTCGTTCCCGGTACTCTAATCGCCTTGGGCATCTACCGCATTACTAATATTGCAACAATGCTACCAATGGCAATGGATTTGGGGCGGATTTTGTTTGTTTTCGTCCTCACCGCAATCATGAGTTCGTTCTCTGCGGCAATGGCTGTGCGTAAATTACAAACGGCTGATCCTGCGGATATTTTCTAGGAATTAAAGATGTTGAAATTACCAGAAAAGCCGGTAAATGTGCCTTCTGACCTCGCTATCTCAATGACCCGTTTGAATCATTAGTATGGTCAAGGCTCATTGCGGAAACAGGTTTTGTTTGACATTAATCTGCAAATAGAGCGGGGAGAAATCGTGATTATGACAGGGCCATCGGGTTCCGGTAAGACAACATTGTTAACACTCATAGGGAGCCTGCGCTCAATTCAGGACGGAAGTTTAAACATTTTAGGATCTGAGTTATTCAATGCCAGTAAAGAGCAGATGACTCTCGCTCGTCGTAATATCGGCTATATTTTTCAAGCGCACAATTTATTACACTTCCTCACGGCTTACCAGAATGTTGAGATGGCTTTGGAAATTCAGGAAGTAACCGCGACAGAAGCCGATACGCGCATTCGGAATATTTTAACCGCAGTGGGCTTGGAACATAAAATTTAGGCTCAATAGGTGTTTCGGGGAGTTAGAGGAGAAGAGCCTCCAACAAAGCACTCAGCAAGGCTTTACCTCTCTTTTTGGCGTTGTGAACAAACTCGAAGAAACCCAAGTACAACGGTAGCTTTTC
>JAHHHE010000014.1 GCA_019359535.1 Gloeocapsa sp. UFS-A4-WI-NPMV-4B04 | reverse complement strand
GTGAGGTCGCAAAGCTTCTCGAAGAAGAGTAACCTGATTCATAAGGGTTTCATGGTTCAAGAATGTAGTAATTCTCATGAAACCCTTTCCTATTCAACTTTTGCAAGCTTTTGTCCTGTACTTAGGCGAGGATCAATAACTCAACACCGAGTCTTGGCATCTCAAAAATTGAAGCTTATATTAATTCTGCCTGCATACTACTGAAACCTACCTATCATCTACCAAATTGAGTGAGCCTATGTTAATTAGCCTAATAGCAGATTACGGTATCGGTGATCCGGCTTTTGCTGAAGTCACACAGCGTTTATTAATGGCGCTGCCTTCATCACAGATCAGCTTACTTTCAGTGCCTCCATTTAGCACTCTAGCTACTGGCTTCTGGATTGCCCAACTTGGTCTTAATCCAGGTTCTAGCGATCGCTTAATCTATCACAATTGCGCTCCCCGCCAGGATGACTCTGAACCTAGACCTGATAATGAAGGTGAAGGGCTAACTTATGCCCTACTACCTAATAATGTCAAAGTGGTAGGAGTTAATGCAGGTTATACTCTTTCCTTCATCAAAAATGCTGCACAAGTTCTGCATACTGTCAAGGTTTCGCGGGGAGGATCGCAGTTTCGCTCACGTGATGTGTTCCCTGTTGCTGCTGCGGCGATCGCGCAGTCAGACTTTAGCCTACTAGGAGAAGTATTGAAACCAAGTCAAATTCCCGATGCACCAAGCGATCGCGTTGCCTGGATTGATGGCTACGGTAACATTAAAACTACGATTCCTGCCGATACAGTCAACCTCAACCCTGAAGCCAAAGTAATTATCCGAGTTGGGGATGTAGTAAGTGATGCCGTCTACTCAGATGGTAGTTTTAAAGTGCCGGAAGGAACTCTGGCTTTTTCACCTGGAAGTTCCGGTTGGCAGACGGCTAACGGTGAGGTGCGATGGATGGAACTATTTTTGCGTGGCGGCAGTGCTTGGGAACGCTTCGGAAAACCGCGTATAAATCAGGTAGTAACTCGCCTTAGTTGAGCGGTAATATCATCGCGGCTGAATCATAAGACTTGTAAAAACCTAATGCTCTCAAACTCATACTATGCTTCGGTGCGGTCAAAACCAGTCAGGCACCGTGGTGAGGGAAGGAGGGTGATTTGACAGTGGCGATCGCGCGCATACCGATGCTCAAAGAAGCATCCTCTTCATTTTTAACTGCAAATGTAGAGCTGTTGATAGCCCACCCTCTTTCTATCAACACCTCGCGCCTGACAAGGATTGTTTTTAGATATCAGTTCTCTTGTCTTGAACTTCCAGCGCTTCGTCAATTTCTCTTTGATGGAAGCCCTCTGCAATAGGAGCTACTGGAGTTGTAGTATCAACAGTAGTTGGCTTAACAACTGGTTTCTCCATCGAGGATAACTTAGCATCTTCAACTGCACCCTTGGCAGAAGACTTAGCATCCTCAACTGCACCCTTGGCGGAGTCAGCTACATCTTTTGTTGCACCCTTGACTGATTCGGCGGTACTTTTGGCAGATGATCTAGCATCCTCAACTGCACCCTTGGCGGAGTTGGCTACATCTTTTGTTGCACCCTTAACTGATTCGGCGGTACTTTTGGCAGATGATCTAGCATCCTCAACTGCACCCTTGGCGGAGTTGGCTACATCTTTTGTTGCACCCTTGACTGATTCGGCGGCACTTTGTACAGACGGCTTCACATCTTCAACTGCACCTTTTACGGATTCAGCTACACTCTCTGTTGCACCCTTGACTGACTCGGTTGCACTTTGGACAGATGGCTTGAGATCCTCAACTGCACCTTTTACAGTGTCCGCTACGCTTCTTACGGCTGGTTTTGCTTCCGCAGACGCACTTTTAACTGCGTCTACTATGGCGGGCTTAGACTGCTGAACTGTATCCTTGACAGCATCTACTGTACTGACTACCGAGGGCTTGGCATCCTCAACTGTCTCTTTAACTGCGTCTACTGCACCGATTACCGAGGGCTTGGCATCTTCAACTGTCTCTTTAACTGCGTCTACTGCACCGATTACAGATGGCTTGACATCTTCGGCTGTATGCTTTAATGTTTCCCCTAAATCTTCTACAGTTGCGTTAAGATTCTCAGCTACACTCTTTGCTGCATCTACTACACCTTCTACAGTCTTGTCAACAGCCTCAGCTGTACCCTTACCAGCCATAGCGCCCGCAGCTGCGCCTGCTACAGCGCCAATGATTCCTCCCGTTCGACCACCGAGTAAAGCACCAAACGCTGCTCCTGCTGCTGCTGCACCGATGCCTGAGCCTCCTGATTGAGCTTCGTCGGGTTGCTCTTTATTAAGCTCAGTATTTTCGTCAGGTTGGTTACTAGGCTGTTTGTTCTCGGTCATACTAATTGTCTCCTTGAGTTGTTGCAAGCAACAAACTGTTATCAATCAGTGCCAATCTAACAATCACAGGCAAAGACTTACAATAAACTAAAGGGGGACATCTCTAAATAGATAGTCATCTGGGGTTTCAAGTTCTTGCAGATTTGGGCAGCGTTTCAGGTAAGAGGATCGGCTCTTTTAGGCTTTGCGCTGCTATCGGAAACTCTAATTTTTATCGGAAATAATCAACTGGATTTGATCTGAAAAACATGGTTGAGGCGATCGCCGCAATAGCGATCGCCTTACGTCGGTGGATACTTTTTGAAGTAACTTTAGAGCAATGAGGCTAATTCCTCTTTAGAAATAGGCGGTTTGTCTTCAGGTTCTTCTACATCATCCGGCAAACCTAATATAGATTTATACAAACTTACATACTCTTGAGCTGATTTATGCCAACTAAACTCTTGGCTCATACCCCGTTGCTGTAGCGCTTGCCAGTCTTGCTTATAGTGGAATCCTTCCCAAGCACGTACCATGCAGGTGTAAAGGTCTAAAGGTTCGTAACGGTCGAAGCAGTAGCCAGTACCTGTATGATTGGTGGGATCGTGGTGGGAAACAGTGTCAACTAAGCCGCCAGTGCGCCGCACAATTGGTACGGAACCATAACGGAGAGCCATCATTTGGCTAATACCGCAAGGCTCAAAACGGCTTGGCATCAGAAAGGCATCACTCCCAGCATAGATGCGTCGAGCTAGGGCATCGTTATACAGTAAATACGTTGCCATGCGGCCAGGGTAGCGGGAAGCCATCTGCCACATTTGAGTTTCGTAAGCGCGATCGCCTGTTCCTAGGAGGACAAATTGAGCATCTGTGTAGGCAAGGAAGCGATCGAGTGTTTGTAGCACTAAGTCAATGCCTTTTTGCTCTACTAGCCGCGTTACTATGCCAACCAAAAATGCGCCTGAGTTGACTTGTAACCCGACTTCTTCTTGAATGGCAATTTTGTTTGCCTTACGCTTTTCTAACGTATTGGGTGTGAAAGTTTGAGCTATATATTTGTCATCAGCAGGGTTAAAAACCTCGGTATCAATACCATTAACAATGCCGGATAACTTACCACTGATAAAAGACAGCAATCCTTCCAGCTTTTCGCCGTACTCTGGTGTTTGAATCTGCTCTGCGTATGTGGGAGAAACAGTGTTAACGCGATCGGCAAACTGCACTGCAGCTGCCATTGTGTTATGTCCTTGCATATACCAAGGACACCAGGTAATTTTTTCCAAATACCAGCGCCATGGCCCTTGATAGGCAAGATTGTGAATCGTAAACACGGTGCTTATATCTGGAGACTGGTGCATCCAGACAGGAATCATGCCTGTGTGCCAATCGTGGCAGTGGATAATTTCTGGCTTCCAGTAGTTCCAGCAAAACTCAGCTGCACCATTGGCAAATAGAGTAAACCGCCAGTCTTCCTCTTCTCCACCATAAATACGGCGTGGAGAGAACGACGGATGACTAAATAAGTACAAAGGAACATCAGTACCAGGCAAGACAGCTTCGTAGACTGCGAAATTCTGGAACATGGCAGATCCCGACCATATGGGATCTTGAGGAATCTCCATTTTGTCTGGTAGCATTCCATAATAAGGCATGAAGATCCGCACATCATGACCCATTGCTCTTAGCACTTTGGGTAGAGCGCCGACAACATCGCCCATTCCTCCAACTTTGGCAATAGGAGCTGCTTCTGCGGCAACAAACAAAATTCGCATCTTGACCTTTGTGTCTACTGACGTATGTAGTTAACTAAGTAGGCGATCGCCCACTGATATAAGTTTTAAGTTAGAGTTGCATGAATCGCAAATTTATCGTGATTTTTAATTCGAGTGTGACTTAGTACCTTGATCAACTTTTCCGTATCCCTGTTGAATTAAAAGTATACTAAATAACCGAATAGTACTCTAAACATAAGGTATATGTGTTATTTTAATTACAAATTACAGCTAAACATAAACTGAGTTAAGCAGAACCTGATTACTAGAGAAACTCGGCTAATATAATTGCGAACGAATGGCTCTACACTGAAAGCTAATATTCAATAATTGACATGGATAATTGATAATTACCTCGCACCTATTGGGGATTGGATTGAAGCAATGGTAACAGCTTGTTCGATTTCTCCTTAAAAGGAGAGGCTTTAAACCAAATGGATTAATTGTCAATTTTATCAATTGGTAAAGACTTAACAAGAGCGTTATTACAGGTAATTTGGGTTCTAGCTATCCTTACAAAAGATACTTTAATTATCATTGAAACTATTTTTTTTACATAAGTCACTATTTTGATAGATATCTGCATACTATCTATAGAGTTAATCTAAACGCAATTATAAAAGCGATACTTGTTTATGCTTTTAGATATATAACTACGGCAACTCATAGGATGTTAATTATATATAACCTAGTTGCCAAAAATACAATGTGCCACACCAGCGATCGCTTAAATTAAGATTAATAATTATTATGATAACAATTAAATAAACTAATGCTTGATGAAGAAAATATCAACTGACAATATACAAATATTTTATATCTGAGCATAAACTTAGCAAAATATTAAAACGCAACTATAAACATTAGCACTAAAAATTTTATGCGCGAGAATCAATTAGCAACAAAAAAACAAATATTTATAGTAGAAGATGAAAATATATCAGAAGCAATAAAAGATTGCTTAGAAAACTTAGGGTATGACGTTCCTGATATTGCTAGCTCTGGAGAAGAAGCAATTACAAAAATTACAGCAATTCGCCCAGACTTAGTTTTAATGGATATTAGTTTAAAAGGTAATATTGATGGAGTGCAAGCTGGTGAAAGAATTTGGAACTATTTACAAATTCCTGTAGTATATTGTACTGGTCATTCAGATACAAATACATTAGAACGTGCAAAATTAACAGAACCTTTTGGCTACTTACTCAAACCATTTGAACAAAAAAATTTATATGTAACTATTGAAACTGCGCTGCAACGACATAAATTGGAAATGCAGTTAAAAGAAAAAGAGAATTGGTTGGAAACAATTATTAAAAGTATAGGTGATGCAATTATTGTCACTGATCCCAAAAGTTGTATTAAGTTTTTTAATCCAGTTGCTGAAGCTTTAACAGGATGGAAACAGGAAGATGCCCTAAATAGAAATTTGCAAGAAGTATTTAATATTATCAATGTAGAAACATTATCACCACTGGCAAATGCTGTAACAGAGGTTCTTAATAAAGGCGTTATTATCTATTCTTCAGAGCAGATAAATCTTGTTTCCAAAAATGGTACAAAATTAACGATCGCCAATAGCACTGCACCGCTCAAAAATCATAACGGTGAAATTACTGGTGCTGTTATAGTTTTTAGAAACAGCGATATTAAGAACAGCAGACAGGTTGAGCATAATTTTATATTGCTACAAGCACAGCAGCTAGAAATCCAAAAGGTAGAACTCCAGAGACAGAACCAGCTTAAAGACGAGTTTATCAGCACTGTTGCTCACGAGTTACGAGCGCCAATTGCCAATATAAAAATGGCGATTCAAATGTTACAACTTGTCTTAGATCGTCACGGAGTTTTTTCGCCTGAGTCGAATTCAGAATCTATCCAAACTACTCGTTACTTTCAAATATTGCACGATCAATGTGAACAAGAACTTAATTTAATTAATGATTTATTAGATTTACAACGGCTTGATGCAGACGTTCACAATCTAGAGCTAACAACTATTTTATTGCAACATTGGCTTCCTAATGTAGTAGAAGGTTTTGCAGAACATATCCGCCACAATAAACAAAATATCTGCGTTAATATTTGTCCTAACTTACCTCCTCTTGTCAGCGATCTACCTAGTCTAAAACGTATCTTGACAGAACTGTTAAACAATGCCTGTAAATATACTCCTCCAGGCGAACAAATCACTATTACAGTCGATGCTCACCCAAATATAATTCAGTTGCAAGTAAGCAATTCTGGTGTAGAAATTCCTGTTGATAAGCTTTGTCGAGTTTTTGAAAAATTCTATCGCATTCCTAGTAGCAACTTATCGAAGCAAAGTGGAACTGGCTTAGGATTGGCGCTAGTCAAAAAATTAGTAGAACAATTGAATGGTGAAATTGTAGTTACTAGCGATAATAATCAAACTACGTTTACATTAAAATTCCCCCTGAGATAAATTTATCTAGGGGGTTATTAATTCAATCAGCTAAATAATCTAGCCTCGCTGGACTGCTTTGAAGATTTCCTCTAAAATTTCTGTAGCTCCTTGTTGACGTAAGCGTTGTGCTAATTCAATACCTAATTGTTCTGCTTCGCTAGCAGTACCAGTGACAGTATCTTTCACGAGCCTTTGACCATCTACACTGACAACTATGCCTGTTAAAGTCAAAGTGTCTCCATTCAAGTGAGTATTAACGCCAATTGGCACTTGACAGCCGCCTTGGAGTTCTCGTAAAAAAGCGCGTTCAGCTAAAGCGCGATCGCGTGTTGGTGTGTGTTCAATTGCCTTGAGGAGTGACAGCACTTCCAAATCATCAGCGCGACATTCAATACCCAAAGCACCTTGTCCAACTGCATGAAGGGAAATTTCATCGGGTAGAACTTGATGAACGCGATCGCCCATTCCTAAACGGTGCAACCCAGCTACCGCCAAAATAATCGCATCGTACTCTCCAGCATCAAGTTTCGCCAGTCTAGTGTTTAGATTGCCGCGAATATCTTTAAACGTTAAATGCGGAAAATGGTGACGTAGTTGAGCTAGTCTGCGCAGAGAAGATGTACCCACCACTGCACCACTAGGGAGAGTGTCAATTTGCTTATCTCGATGCTTTTCATGCACCACTAGAGCATCAGCTGGGTTTTCTCGCTCCGTAACAACGCCCAAAACTAACCCTTCTGGTAACTGAGTAGGTAAATCTTTGAGCGAATGAACTGCAAAGTCAATTTCATGGCTTAACATTCCAACTTCGAGTTCTTTGGTAAATAGTCCTTTGTCCCCAATTTTGGCTAGTGCTACGTCAAGAATTTTGTCGCCTTGGGTAGCCATAGTGTGGACTTCAAACGTGCGATCGGGGTAGCTTTTCTGGAGTTGTTCTTGTACCCAGTAAGTTTGAACTAAAGCAAGTTGGCTCTTGCGGGAACCGATCCGAATTGTGCGGGTAGGGCTAAAAACGGCAGAAGACATAAAGCAATATTTGAAAAAAGGAATAATATCACGCTTATCTAGACTACCGCAGAGTGCTTGTTTGAAAAGGGGTTAGGGGTTAGGGATCAAGGGTTAGGGAAGAAACAGATTTAGCACCTTCAAAGGTTTCAAGCTTCCAAATTTAGCCGTAAAGAATTGTGTGCAGTATTGGCTGTGAATCACAAAGCCTCGATATCTAATCTCTGCTTAAAAGTCATCGAAATTTTCTGAGCTGTATAAGTACAATTGCTTAATCTTGGTAAAAGTTTTTTTGTAAGTCCCCGCAATTATTCTGTTTGTGCCGACATCTCTAGGCTGATAAATTAAGCTATAGAAAAGCCTTGTGCTACCCTCTGACAAGTTAAATTGTCTCAAATCACTTATTTTATGCGATCGCTCTTTGCGAGACTGACACCATGAAACAGCCAACTCTAGCTACCCTAGCATTGCTAACCACCATTTCTATCGCATCTCCCGCATCAGCAAATACTGAAAATACTAGACAGCTACTGGAAACTAAACAATGTCAAAGTTGCGAACTTAGCGGTGTTGGTTTAGTTTTGACTAATTTGTCTGGAGTAAACTTGAGTGGGGCAAACTTGAGCGGCGCTAATCTTAGTCGTGCCAATTTAAGCGGCGCTGATCTTAGTAATGCCAAGCTAAATGGTACTTCTTTATTTGGGGCAAACTTGAGCGGAGCAAAGTTGAATGGCGCAGACTTAAGTGTTGCTGACTTGAGAGATACCTACTTAGTCAATACAGACTTCACTGGCGCTAACTTGAGCGGTGCTAACTTGCAAGGTGCGATCGGTATACCTTCCCAAGTTGCTAAAGTTGAAGATTTTTATGGTTGGGGTTTAGCTCAAGGTCAAAAAGGAGATCCCAAAGGTGCGATCGACTATTTTAACCAAGCACTAAATATTAATTCTAATTTCGCTCCTGCTTACTTAGCTCGTGGCGTTGCTCTCTACCAATTATTAGAACGTTCCAAAGCGCTTCAGGATGCCCAACAAGCCGAAAAACTGTTTTTAGCTCAAGGAAATACCGAGGGTTATCAAACAGCGCAGGCTTTTATCAAAGAACTGCAAACACCCCTAAATTCAACTCCATCCAAAGGCAAGCCAAATTTCATGAACTTCGTAGGCGCGATCGGCTCACTTTTGCTGCGCTCTTTATTTTGATTGCACCACAACTTCAAAGGCAAGCGTCAAAAGTGCAGAAAATTGGTTCCAACTGATTAGATTTATTTATAGAGAAAAACTTTGACTATATCCGGTGAATTATGGCAAGCAAATCAAGATTTAGCACAAGCTTGTCTAAAACATCCTTTTGTGCAAGGTATTGCTGACGGTACACTTGAGCGGAAAAAATTTACCTATTATGTGGGACAAGATGCCTTTTTTCTAGAAGCATTTGCCCGCGCATATAGCGTAGTAGCTGCTAAAACACCCGATTGGGAAGGATTTGGTATTTTCCACAACCTCGCAGGTAGCGTATTAGCAGAACTTCGGCTGCATCAAGCGTATGCCGCAGCCTGGGAAGTTGACTTAAGTTCTGTTCAACCACAGCCAGCTACACGCCGTTATACAGACTTTCTGCTGGCTACTGCGTGGGGTAGTGATATAGGTTTAACAACTGCCGCTATGTCTCCTTGTATGCGTCTTTATGCCTTTTTGGGGCAACAACTTGCTTTGGCTGGAGTTCTAAACCACCATTATGCAGACTGGATTCGCACTTACAGTAGCGCAGAGTTTGAACAGCTAGCTCAACAATTAGAAACTTTGGCGGAGCGTTACACAAGCGCTACACCGCAAGTACACTCAATTTACCGCTATGCCATGTTATGTGAACGAGACTTTTTTCAGGCAGCATGGGGCGGAGGATGAGTAGTGAAGAGTGAATAGTGAGTAGTGAAAAGTTAAGAGTCAGTAGTGGAAAACTGTCTTGAAGATAACGTTGGAAATAGAGCGGATTTATTCCTGCAAAGACACGCAGTCCGAGAGATAAAACGCCGCTTTTATTCTACACCCCTACTTTTATATTTTTACACTACTCACTACTCACTACTCACTCTTCGCTCCTCACTCCTCACTACTTTTCGCGTGACACTAGCGATTGTGTCTCCTCAATTCTGCTGCGGTGAAAGATTACGATATACCATACTGGAAGTTTACTCTTGTGTGTAATTGCTCCAAAATAGAGTTAATTCAACTTTCAATATGGTGCAACTTTATTGCGCTCAAAGACACGAAAATGAGATAGGAAGCCGCTTTTGTATCCATTGTGGTGAACCTCTCTGGCTTTCCTCTGGATATATTCTAGAAAAGCGCTACCGCATTGTTAGTCAGCTTGCGGCGGGTGGTTTTGGGCGGACATACTTAGCAGAAGACTTGCATCGCTTCGATGAGCGCTGTGTATTGAAAGAATTTGCACCGCAAGTTGAAAGCTGCGACTTACAAAAAGCTAAAGAATTATTTGAACGCGAAGCTAGTGCGCTGCATAAACTCACTCATCCTCAGTTGCCAAAATTTCGAGAGTTTTTCCAGGCAGAATTAGCAGACAAAGTTGTCTACTTGTTTTTGGCGCAAGATTATATAGAAGGTCAAACTTATGCTGATTTGTTACAGTCTGCACGGTTGAGCGAGGCAGATGTGACAGCGCTGATATATAATTTGCTACCAGTTTTATCGTACATCCACTCACTTGGAGTAATTCATCGCGATATATCTCCAGATAATCTGATTTTGCGTGCTGACAAATTACCAGTGCTAATTGATTTTGGTGGAGTCAAACAAGTAGCAGCTGCTGTTTCTAAATTTAATCAACAAGGTCAAATTCCTACACTGTTGGGTAAGAATGGATACGCCCCAGAGGAACAGATGCGACAGGGGCAAGTGTTTCCGAGTAGTGATTTATACGCTCTAGCGGTGACAGCACTGGTGTTATTGACAGGGAAAGAACCACAAGAACTGTATGACACTTCTAAGGCAACTTGGCTATGGCGACGGGAAATTAAAGTCAATTCGCAACTAGAAACAGTGTTGCAGAAAATGTTGGCTTATAAACCAAGCGATCGCTATCAATCGGCTGACGAAGTTCTGCAAGCCTTAAAATCACCGCACACTAAGCCATCACTAAATACCAATATCTCCCAAATGCGTACTATTAACTTTGTTGGGCAAAAACCCGAACAGAATCCAAGTTCCAGTCTCATCAAGGGAAGTACGCAAGTTATTACTACCCCTACACCTCTTTTCGCTCAGCTGCGTCCTTGGGCGATCAAAATTGCTGGTGTGGGCTTAGTCGGATTCATTGGCATAAATGCTTGGACACTAATAAGTTCAACACAGTTATTGCCCAAAGTGCAGCCTAATAATTCCCCCACATCGACACAAACAAAAAACCTGTTGAGTCGCCAACAAGCTTTAGGAATTAAATCTGGATTTTTTACTTCTTTAGTTGATGATTCATTCCACACCAAACACCCAGAATTACAAGGACGCAGCCTCAAACCTACTCCAGAAGATGCAGCTTTACGCGCCGATTGGTATAACATTGGTGACGAGTTGCTGAATAAAATAAAGCAAGCCAAACTTAGTACAGCAGCCCGTCGTAAATTAGGCAGTTATAGTCAACAAAATTATCAAATCTGGCAGCAAAAAGCGAACCTTGGTCAACTGAGTGGCTATACGATAGAGCAACTGCGCGAACAAACAAATCAAAAGTTTTATCAATTGTTTCCACAGCAGCCGCGTGAGCAACTAAACCAAAAAACATTTGGTCAAATTTGGTATGCGATCGCCGCCGATAAAGTTAATCAGCTAGAAAATTGAAAATCATTATTAACAACAGAGGAAGATTATTTTCCTCCCCTGCACCCCTGCTATGAATCCTCAATATTGCTCTAAAGGACACGAAAATCCCCCTGGTAGCCGCTTTTGTTTACATTGCGGGGAGAAACTAGCTGTTGCTGGGCAAAATGGTATTCAGCCAGGACAGATTTTAGGCGATCGCTATTGTATTATCCAGCAATTAGGACAGGGTGGATTTGGACGCACTTATTTAGCCGAAGATATTAATCGTTTTAGAGAATATTGCGTTTTAAAAGAATTTGCCCCTCAAGTTCAAAGCACTTCTTTATTACCAAAGGCGGAAGAACTGTTTGAACGCGAAGCAGGTGTTCTCTACAAGCTGCAACATGGGCAAATTCCGCGCTTCCGCGAACTATTCCGCGTGAATCTAGACGGTAAAGGATACCTGTTTTTAGTACAGGACTATGTTGAAGGTAAAACTTACCACGCTTTGTTAGATACTCGTAGACAGCAAGGGATGTATTTTAACGAAGTAGAAGTAACTCAGCTACTACTCCAGATTCTTCCCGTCTTGGACTATATTCACTCAATCGGAGTGATTCACCGCGACATCTCTCCAGATAATATAATTCTCCGCTCTTCCGACTATCTACCAGTGCTAATTGACTTTGGCGCTGTTAAACAAGTAGCTGCAACCGTTGTCTCGCAACTTAGTGGTGCTAGTACGCCAGCAACTTTACTGGGTAAGGTAGGATATGCCCCCCATGAACAGATGCAGATGGGGGTAGTGTATCCCCACAGCGATTTATATGCCCTAGCAGCAACTGTACTGGTGTTACTGACTGGGAAAGAGCCTCAAGAATTGATTGATGAATATAACTTAACTTGGAACTGGCGGCGCGAAGTTAATCTCAGTCCAAATCTAGGGGCTGTATTAGATAAAATGCTGTCTCAACCTACAGGCGATCGCTATCAATCCGCCCGTCAAGTTCTCCAAGCGCTTACTGGTAATAATACTCCTGTTTATGCTCCAAAACCTCCTCTCCCTGCGACAGAAGCAACCTTAGCTGTAGCACCTTCTCCACATCGTTCAATTTCCCCATCGCAACCACCTCCAACAATTGCCTCTACTTCTGGTATAGCTAGCAATAGAGGATTTCCTCTAGGAAAATTACTCGTTTTCCTGCTGTTAGTTGGTGCAGGTGGTATTGGCTGGTTGGTAACTAATCGCTGGTTGCAGTCTCAATCTACTTTGCCTCCTGAAGCAGAAATAACGCCGCAACCTACAATTTCGCCTTCACAGCCAGTAGAAACGCCGTCTGTATTTTCAGCTGAGGAACAAAATCGTAAGCAACAATTACGCGATCGCACTCAACAACTAGGTATTAACTATAATTTCTTTCCTGATCTAGTAAATCAATTTTTCTGGGAAAAGTATCCTAATCAACGCGGGCGCAGCCTTAGTAGTAGTCCAGAAGATGCTCAATTACGCACAGCGTGGGATCAAACAGCAAATGAATTGCTTGACAAATTGCAGCTTTTAAGGATAGACGCACGGCGGCAATTGGGTACTTATACAGCAAAAGATCGCAATCAGTGGAAAGTAGCAATAAATAAGCGGTATGTCAGCAGCCGTGCTTTATACGATCTTACCGATACCGCCTTTTTTGAGCTATTTCCTCAGCAGCGTGGCAAAAATTTCCTTAATCAACCTATCGCTCAAATTTGGTACGCTTTGGCAGAAGAGAAACTGAATGCCATACTTACCGGAACTGCTTTTGAAAGGATTGTGTTTGATCCAGGGGCTACTGGTAAACAAGTTAGCGGTAGTCTCAAACCAGGTGAAGGAAAAGTTTATATTGCTGGACTTGCCAAAGATCAACTGATGAAACTTGATTTGCAAGCAGATCCAAAAGTTTTACTTTCTGTATATTCCCCCACAGGCAAAATCTTACTTGAAGATTCAGGCGAACATACTTTATCAACAACACTGCCAGAAAAAGGTTTCTATGAATTTGTCGTTGCCTCGACAGCATCAGATCCTATTGATTATCAACTCAATCTTTCAGCTGAAGATACCACTCCAGCGCCTATAATTGAGCCGTCGCCATCTAACGCTGCTCCTTCACCTAACTAATTAGATTTTATTGAGTAAATCAAAGTTATTAATTATCAAAAATTATTGTTTATTGATTTTGACAAAGCTGATTTTTTTACTAAATATATGTATGCGATCGCCTATCTAGCCTTCAAGTAGTATTCTAATTTCAACCCTGAAGTTTGTATTTTTTTAGGCGATCGCTTTTCAACTCTAAAAATTGCTGTAACTAAACAGTATTACTTCTATTCTTTGCCAGTCACTTTATCAACTAATTTTCCTGCTCCTTGTACTGTTTTTTCCACTATCCCCTCACCTGGATTTTGTTTTCTTTCTGCTTTTAGATTTTCTTCGTAAACCTTATCTATGTTTTTTTCTGCCTCTATTTGTTCTTCGTAAGCCTTTTCTTGATCAGCAGCTTGGCTTTCCATTTCCATGTTGTCGTACTGAATCAGCTTTTGATTTGGAGTTGCTGCATAGCTTGGTTGAGTAATAAATATACTTGACATCAGCAAACCGATTACACCCAAAACCAAAATACTCTTACGAAATGCTTGCTTTATAGTTAAAAACATGGGTTGCATTAAAAATTTCTCCTTGTTATCTTTTGGATTGCGTTACTTTAGATAATCGCTAACGCTATTTGTAATTTCATAGCTCAAAGGCATCCTACGTTGCTATCTCAAGCAGTTGCTTCTACCTCAAGGTACATTGCAGCAGTTCCTTGAGTGTTGTTTCAGCAAGCGCATTACTGTGGCTATGTTCAAGGCTTGCAGATGCTTTGTTTTAAATATTTTATGTTAATTTATTTTAAGCACAAAATTTATTAATAATTATTCTCATTAATTTAACGAATTTACGTTATTTGAGGAGTTGACTAATTTCAACTTTTTTGATATATTAAATTTTAAGATTAAGCTTCGCGGGTGCAACTGTGCTTTTTTAGCAGAATGAAAATTACAAGTTTTGCAGTTAAAACTACTTCCCTAAAAATAAAGTAGGGGCGAAATATTCGCCCCATGAAACAATTACAGCATTACTGCTAGTTTGGCTTAAGCATTATCAAGCGCCGCAATTCCAGGAAGTTCCTTACCTTCGAGTAACTCCAAGCTAGCGCCGCCGCCAGTCGAAATGTGGCTCATTTGTTCAGCTACGCCTACCTTTTCTACGGCTGCTACAGAGTCTCCACCACCGATAATGGTAGTAGCGCCTTGCTTAGTGAGGTCAGCGAGAGAATAGGCGATCGCTTCTGTCCCCTTGGCAAATTGATCAAACTCAAACACACCCATTGGGCCATTCCAGATCACTGCCTTGCAATCCTTCAAAGCATCCTGAAACATTTTGATTGAGTCAGGGCCAATATCAAGCCCCATGCCATCATTAGGGATATTTTCAACACTTACTGTTTGAGCATTAGCATCAGCAGCAAACTTGTCAGCGACTACCACATCTGTAGGCAATAGCAGATCAACGCCGCGCTCTTTAGCCTTAGCTTCCAGCGACTTTGCGAGTTCCAGCTTATCTTCTTCCACTAAAGACTTGCCCACATTTAGACCACGAGCTTTATAGAACGTGAAAATCATGCCGCCGCCTAGTAGGAGCTTGTCGCACTTGTCCAACAACGTTTCAATCACGCCAATCTTACTGGAAACCTTAGAGCCACCAATAATTGCAGCTAAAGGACGTTGAGGATTTTCAATTGCGTTTTGGAGGTACTCTAGTTCTTTTTCAATCAAGTACCCAGCGACATTAGGACTCAGGTAGTGCGTCACGCCCTCAGTAGAAGCATGAGCGCGGTGTGCCGTCCCAAAAGCATCATTCACATACAAATCAGCATTAGCGGCTAGCTGTTGAGCGAATTCTGGATCATTTTTCTCTTCCTCTGGGTGAAAGCGCACATTTTCCAGCAACAACACACCTCCATTTGGCATCGCTGCTACTTTATTTGCCACTTCTTCACCGATGCAGTCATCGCACTTGATCACATCAGTACCCAGTAATTCTGAGAGGCGCTTGGCAACCGGAGTGAGACGTAGTTTATCATCTACACCCTTGGGTCGTCCGAAGTGAGAAGCGAGAATAACTTTTGCGCCCTTCTGTATTAAATCCTGAATTGTAGGTAAAGCAGCGCGGATGCGAGTATCATCTGTGATGTTGCCTCCTTCATCTAAAGGCACATTGAAGTCTACCCGCACTAAAGCGCGTTTTCCTGCTAAGTCGGACGACGATAAATTTGCTAAAGTTTTTTTGGACACAGCATCAATCTCCTGATTGCGTTTTTTCAAATTAATCAATTAGCGCCGTCCACATTTTACCGGAGCTAGGGTATCGGATATGCCTGAAATGTTTAAGACTGTTTTGTTTCCGATTGATCAAAGCCGGGATGCACGAGAAGCGGCTGAAGTAGTTACCGATGTTGTCCAAAAATACGGCAGTCGCTTAGTGCTACTGTCTGTAGTGGAAACTGCGGACTCAGAGGAATCGCCTAGTTCAGAGGTGATGTCATCACCAGAGGCAGTTGCTCAACTGCTAGAAAATGCGAAATCTTTGTTTACTCAGCAAGGGATTCAAGCTGAAACGATTGAGCGGGAAGGCAAACCTGCCTTTGTGATTTGTGATGTTGCTGATGAAATTGGCGCTAATTTAATTATTATGGGCTGCCGAGGCATCGGTTTGACTGAAGAGGGGCTAACTGATAGTGTCACTAACCGCGTGATCAATCTATCTCCTTGTCCCGTTTTGATTGTTCCGTAAACTAGGGGCTAGGGACTAGGTGTTAGGTGTTAGGGACTAGGGAATAAAAATTGATATATCTCCCCTGCTCCCCTGCTCCCCATCTCCCCTGCTCCCCTGCTCCCCATCTCCCCTGCTCCCCTGCTAAGAATGCTCCTAATGACAACTCCTCCTATCCAATGGTACCCCGGTCACATCGCCAAAGCTGAGAAAGCTTTGAGAGAACAGCTAAAGCTTGTAGATGTTGTCTTAGAAGTGCGAGATGCTCGAATTCCTCTAGCAACTCATCATCCGCAAGTTACTCAATGGGTGGGTAGCAAGAAACGGGTATTGGTGGTGAACCGACTAGATATGATTTTGCCGCAAGCGCAGCAACTGTGGCTGAAGTGGTTTAGAGCGCAGGGTGAAGAACCTTATTTCGCAAATGCTCAGGCGGGTGTTGGTGTATTAGCCATAGCACAGGCGGCGCTGAAAGCTGGGGTAGAAATTAATCAACGGCGGCAAAATCGCGGTATGCTACCCCGTGCAGTTCGCGCTGTAGTTATCGGCTTTCCGAATGTCGGTAAATCAGCCTTAATTAATCGGTTGTTGAAGCGGCGAGTAGTAGAAAGTGCTGCTCGTCCTGGTGTGACAAGACAACTGCGTTGGATTAGAATTTCTGAGCAATTAGAGTTATTAGACGCTCCTGGGATAATTCCTGCTAAGTTAGGCGATCAATTAGCTGCTCTCAAGTTAGCCATCTGTGATGATATCGGGGACGCATCCTATGACAACCAACGAGTAGCAGCTACCTTGGTTGATTTACTCAAACAACTAGAGGCTAAAGCAGCTAATTTGTTACCAGAAAATCCCTTACAATCTCGTTACAAACTTGACCCTACAAGCTTTACAAGCGAAGACTATCTACACGCTTTGGCTGAACACCGTAATCAAGGAGACATTGAACGCACAGCACGGCACTTATTAACTGATTTTCGTAAAGGCTTGCTAGGCGCAATTCCTCTAGAACTACCACCAACTTAAACTTGTCTCAAACAATGGTGTTTAACTTGAATTAAACCTCATGGCAGATGACGGCTACCCTGCTAGAACTACTGCAAACCTAAAATCGTCTCAAACCGTAATATTCGACTGTATCCTCCTTCTGATATATTCCTGTTGGCAACCAAGCTGTTGTCAGTTGAATTTAATTCAGTGAGGTAGAGTGATGAGTCGGATTAATGGATTTGTTGGACGACGCGAACTTTTGAAGTGGTTAGGTGTGGGAGGAACTGGTGTAGCGGCTACTGCTGCTGGGAGTGTAATTTTAAACGCACAGCAAGCTGTCGCTCAAAAACCATCTACTGCTCCTGTCCAAAAACCTCAGCCAGTTACTCCTGATGCTGCTTTGAAAAGGCTGCTTGAAGGAAATAAACGGTTTATACAGGAAAAGCGTCAAAACCCTAACCAATCACAGCTACGTTTACAAGAAACTGCGGTAGCTCAATATCCATTTGCGGCGATACTTGGCTGTGCTGATTCTAGAGTACCTGCGGAAATTGTCTTTGATCAAGGGCTTGGAGATTTGTTTGTAGTTCGCCTGGCTGGTAATGTTATCAGTCCTACAGCTGTAGGTAGCCTGGAATTCGCTACAGCAGTGCTAGGTTCTCAGCTAATCGTGGTTTTAGGTCATGAAAGATGTGGTGCAGTGTCGGCAGCGGTAAAAGGCGATCCACTTCCTGGGAGAATTGGCACTTTTGTTGAGGACATCAAACCAGCTGTAGCTAGAGTAAAAAATAAATCGGGCGATCCAGTTGATAATGCAGTCGTAGCCAATGTTCAGTATCAAGTTGAGCTGTTGCAAGAAACTTCAATAATGTTGGCTCAAATGATCGCTGAAGGCAAACTAAAAGTTGTGGGTGGTCGTTACGATCTAGATACTGGGGAAGTTAGAATCGTTACCTAATCTAGAAATTGAAACGAGAAGTTTTTAGTAACCGTACGGCATATTGGGAATATGTCACAAGCAGGATCAATTAAAACTGAAAACCCATTTCCTGCAAACCTTGGCGTAGTTGTTGGGCTGCGATCGCATTTTGTTGCTCATGCAGCGCGATCGCTTTTCCAAATGCTGCTAAACTTTCTGGTAATTTGCCAACTTTCAGTAGCACAACTCCCAAATTTTGATACGCTTCTGCATAAGTTGGATTCAACACAATTGCTTGCTGATAAGCGGCGATCGCATCCTTAAAATTGCCCAATGCTTTCAACGTCAAGCCTAAATTATAATGACCTGCGGCAAAATTAGGATCAATTTGCAATGTCATCTCATAATAGGTTTTAGCTGCTGTTAAATCTCCGCTTGCCCGCATTAAGTTACCCAGATTGTTGTATGCTCCTAATTTCAACATTGGGTAAATGCTCAGTTGAATCGCCGCTTGATAGTGCGCGATCGCATCTGCTAGATTTTGCAGGCGAGTGTAGGAAATTCCTAAATGGTAGTGGAGTTCATATAAAATCTGAGCATTTGCACTTTTAGAAGCGAGTCCTCGCTGTAACAACTCAATACCTGGTGCAAACAAACTCTTTTCAACGTACAACGCTCCTAATTTGCTGCATACATAAGGATCATCAGGATGGGAAGCTAGAAACCCCTCCATCGCCGCTTGTGCTTTAGCAAATTTATCTCTTTGAGCGATCGCACTGTTTTGATATCCTGTATGCTCAATCGCCACTTCTGGCAAATAACCAACTTGCCATTGGGGTTCTTGGCTTAAAATTCGCGCAACACTGTCATCTATCAAGGCGTGATAAGGGCGGGAAAAGCAAATATCAGGGTGATTGCGAAACAAACGCGAAACTAACGAATAAGGCGATTGTGCTGCACCGACTTCTTGGCGCACTAAGTTAACTACAAGATAGCGACGCTGGCGGATTGCTTGCTTAAGAGTTAGGACAATTTCTGGAACCAGCATTTCATCCGCATCTAATACTAAAACCCACTTTCCTTGGACATACTTAAGAGCTTGATTACGAGCTTTCGAGAAGTCATTACACCATTCAAAAGTATAAACTTTCGCCCCAAATTCTCTAGCAATGTCTGGAGTGCGATCGCTTGAACCAGTATCTAACACCACTATTTCATCTACCACACCCTTAACACTGTTCAGACAGCTAGGCAATGCTAGTTCCTCATTCTTAACAATCATGCACAGGCTGAGTTCCATCTTTAAGACAAGTGAACTTGCAATATTCGTTTAATTTTAGAGTTGATAGTTGTAGATTGCGATCTCGATCAGCACTACGCTATCAAAGCAAGACTACGGCAATAATTTTATCGGCAGGACTCAAGTGACAATTAACAATAAATCTAGCAACTTACCCATTTTAGAAACTGAGCGTCTTTTGCTGCGAAGCCTTAATCTGAACGATGCAGAAGATTTATTTGAGTATGCCTCTGATCCAGAAGTTTCAAAATACAACACTTGGACAGTACATCAATCAGTTACTGATACCAAGCGCTTCCTCAACACTGTAGTAGAACGGTATCAAAACTATGAGCTAGCTGATTGGGGAATTGTACACAAAGCAGACAAAAAGGTGATTGGTACTTGTGGTTTAGCCAATTGGGTTCAAGATCAACGTAGAGCAGAAATAGGCTATGCCCTATCTAGAAAGTATTGGGGAAAAGGATATATGCCTGAAGCAGTGCGTTCAGTCATTGCCTTTGGGTTTCGGATGATGAAGCTAAATCGAGTCGAAGGTAGATGCACAATTTCAAATACAGCTTCAGCACGAGTAATGGAAAAAGTCGGGATGAAATTTGAAGGCGTATTACGGCAACACTTATTTGCTAAGGGTAGCTTTTACGATGTGAAAATGTACTCGATTCTCAAAGAAGAATGGTTAGATTAAATCTCCCCAAAAAAAGCCCCGTCCAAATTAATATCTGAACGGGATTTATTTTTCAATACATCTATCCCATACAATTAAGCCCCAAATACTTAATTACAAGTCAGGAGGTAACATTACCTTATCAATCACATGAATAACACCGTTGCTTGCTTGAATATCTGGTTGCACAACTTTTGCGTCATTCACCGTTACACCCGTAGCAGAATCAACCTTAACGTTGACTGAGCCACCTTCAACCGTTTTCACTTCACCAGATTTTAGATCAGTAGATGTAACTTGGCCAGGAACCACATGGTAAGTCAAAATTTTGACCAATATTGCTTTATTCTCTGGCTTCAACAATTCTTGCAAAGCATCTGGCGGTAATGCGGCAAAGGCTTGATCAGTTGGCGCAAAAACGGTAAAAGGCCCTGTTCCTGACAAAGTTTCTGTTAAACCTGCTGCTTGCAAAGCTGCTGTCAACGTTTTAAAGGAATCATTCGCCGCCGCGATCGCTACTACATTATTACCGCTTCCAGTCGTTGCTCCTTCAGAGGATGGCGTAGAAGGTGTAGAAGTAGAAGGACTAGCTTCTGGAGCTGGTGTAGTAGAGGGCGTTGTAGGCGCAGATGGCGTTACCTCTGGACCTAATTCAGTAGAGGGCGTTGTAGGCTCTAATGGCGTTGCTTCTGGAGTGGGTGCTGTAGTCCCACGATTATAAGGAGGCTCATTAAAAATACTAGGTCTAGGATTGAGGACTCCCCCGCCCTGCTGTGCCTCAGCTGGAAAACCAATGAGGGCGCTAGCACCCGCTATTGCTACCAAGCCAGCCAGCTTCTTGAGCAATTTGCTGTGATTGTCTATTTTTATCACTGTTGCTTTTTCCCTTATTTCCACTAATTCTTAAGTCTTATACCATCTACTAGCAGCTGTACTAAAGCTTTTTTTGGTAAATTCCCCAAAAATCTAACTTTAGAAATAGGAAGGTGCTTGTAATTCTTTTTACTGCTCTACCCCGTTTAATTACAGGTATACAAGTTTAACCTCGATAACTGATAAATTACAAGCTTAATGCCTCAAAGTTACTTAGGCTTGTTATATTTAAATGTATATATTCATACATTTAATTTGCTATGCCAAATATTTGCTGTACTTCAAAGAGAAAATTTGGATACACCCTATTATAGCCACCTACCATTAGAGCGTTAGCTAGAGGTTTGACCTTAAGTAAAGAATTGCGTTCAACGAGCCTTGTGCAACACTTTAACTAATAAAAGAAATTTTCTAGTTTAATTGTAGCAATTTAAAAACTTATAGTCCTGTAACACTTATAACTTGGTGTTATCAAAATTCGTATTCGTTAAAATAACTTGTAAAATAATAGATAATGAGTTTAAATCAGCTTTATTATTACTGTTTCAAAGAGATTGTAGACCGATTTTATTTTAGTTAACTTATTGCATTAAGTTATTGATTAAATTTCTATGTCTTTAGATTATTCCCTACGATAGATTTGGGTTGTTAGTCTTAATTGATACTCTTAAAGTATGAGACGCAAAAGATAAAAAACAGGAGAAAATAAATGCAATTTCTAGCTTGGATTGTTTTAGGTCTGATCGCTGGTGCGATCGCTAAAGCTATTTATCCCGGACATCAAGGTGGCGGTATCCTAGCAACAATTATCCTTGGTATTTTAGGAGCGCTAGTTGGTGGTTGGCTTGGGCAAGCCTTACGTATAGGTGGCGGAGCTGCTCTTGCAGGTAATTTAACCCTTGGCAGTATTATTTTTGCAATCTTAGGAGCGATCGTCCTACTGTTTATCTGGGGTTTAGTAGCCCGTCGCACAGCTTAAAAATTTAAAAAGCTTGTTTTTACATAATAATTAATACTCCCTCGGATGCGCTACCCTGAGGGAGTATTACTATGTATAGTTCAACTGGAATATTCGTTAAAAATCTTCAATAAGAATTGTAAAGATTTATAGATTTATTAAAATATTAATAGCTAAATTCATAGATTGAAATTACTTTAGTTAACGCTTTAAAAAATTGATAGATAAGCTAGAAAGATAGACGTAGTTTTTAGTTAATAATTAGTGCTTAGTTATTTAAAACACACTATCTACTACTAGAGCTTTACGACAAGCAGATAACTATCGCTTTGTTTGGATAACTTAGATTCAGAAATTAGTCAAAGGAGAAACAATGCTGGAATTATATCAATTTGAACTTTCTCAATATGCTGAGAAAGCGCGCTTGATTTTAGATTATAAAGGGCTACCTTACCGCAAAATTGAAGTAACACCAGGCATTGGACAGGTAGAGCTTTTTCAGTTAACAGGTCAACGCAAAGTACCAGTGCTTAAAGACGGTAATACCTATATTGCAGATTCAACCGAGATTGCCAAGTATCTAGACCGCCAGTATCCTGATCGCCCACTGATTCCCACAGATCCAAAACAAAGGGGGCTGTGCTTGCTAATCGAAGAGTGGGCGGATGAGTCGATTGGCATCAAAAGCCGCAAAGCGTTGTTTGGCGCACTTAGCCAAGATCAAAGCTTCCGCAACTCGCTATTGCCAACTGCAACACCAGATATTGTGCGGAATCTAGTTGAATTAGTCCCAACTGATGTATTGAAGGTTTTAGGCTTTGGCGTAGGTTATAGCCCAGACGTTGTAAAGTCAGCCACAGCAGATTTGAAGCAAGATTTAGAAGCATTATGTTTACTGTTGTCAGATAGCCCTTATTTAGTCGGAGATCAGCCAACACTAGCAGATTTGGCAGTAGCGGGGTTATCAATGTTAATTAAGTTTCCCGATGGGCCGTATTTGGATCTACCCGCAAATTTAAAAGGCAAAGGAGTACCTGGATTAGCTGACAGTATTGTTTATCAACCATTTTTTAGCTGGCGCGATCGCCTATATGCCCAATATCGCAAACCATTGGCTGGTTCTAGTACAACCAGTCGCCCAACTTCGATTGAGATTGATTAAAACACTTGCAGCTAAAACCTTTTGGAGAATTTTGTAGCCAGGAAGAAAAATTCGACATAAGATTAAGCCAAAAGTCACAATTGATCGCATGAATTTGGGACAGCCATTAGGTTCGATCACACAAGGCTCTCTTAGTGAAGGATTAGAGGTGAGGTTACACCCGGATGTCTCCGTAGAAGATATGCGGGTAGGTAAGTTTATGGTAGTTGAGGGAGTGCGATCGCGTTTCTTCTGTATGCTCACTGATGTAGCACTAGGAAACTCTAGCAACCGCATTGTTGCCAATCCTCCTAGTCCTAACGATGATTTTTTGCGGGAAGTTCTGGCGGGAAGTGGTACTTTTGGGACTATCAACCTTAGCCCAATGTTGATGTTTACCCCGGAAGAAGTGGTGAGTGATGAGTGGCGAGTGGCGAGTAGTAATGCACCCGTGAATGGGCAAAGTTCTATAGCGTCATTTCAGCCACAAAGTAGCAGCAACATGGAATTGTTGCCCGTTAAAACAATTCCCAGTCACTTCAGTCAAGTCTACGATGCCAGTGAACGCGACTTTCGGGCAGTATTTGGTTGGGAAGACGATCCGCATCGGCGTAACTTCGCGATCGGAAATCCGCTTGACATGGATGTCCCTATATGCATTGATTTAGACCGATTCATTGAACGCAGCAATGGTGTATTTGGTAAATCTGGAACTGGAAAATCTTTTCTAACTCGCCTGCTGCTATCAGGTATTATCCGCAAGCAAGCAGCAGTTAACTTAATTTTTGATATGCACTCTGAGTACGGCTGGGAAGCTGTATGTGAAGGCAAACAATTCAGCACAGTTAAAGGCTTGCGACAGTTGTTTCCAGGACAAGTGCAAATTTACACTCTTGACCCTGCATCTACTAAACGGCGTGGTGTACGGGATGCACAAGAACTTTACCTCAGCTACGACCAAATTGAAGTCGAAGACATCATGCTGGTACGGAATGAGTTAAATCTATCTGAAGCTAGCTTGGAAAATGCGATCCTCCTACGTAACGAGTTTGGTAATGCTTGGATTACCCAACTATTGAGTATGACGAACGAGGAGATTCAATTTTTCTGCGAAGAAAAGCGGGGTAACAAGCTATCAATCATGGCGTTACAACGCAAGCTTACCCGCCTAGATGATCTTAAATATATGCGGACAGCTTGCCCGCACAACTACATTAGTCAAATTCTGGAATCTTTAGCAGCTGGTAAGCACGTAGTAATTGAGTTTGGTTCTCAGTCGAATATGTTGTCGTATATGCTGGCAACTAATTTAATTTCTCGCCGCATTCACCAGTCGTATGTGCATAAGGCAGAGAAGTTTTTGCAGACGAAAGACCCCAGCGATCGCCCCCGTCCTTTAGTAATCACTATTGAAGAAGCACACCGCTTCCTTGATTCCGCAACAGTCCGCCAAACTATTTTTGGCACGATCGCTCGTGAAATGCGAAAGTATTTTGTCACACTCTTGATAGTAGATCAGCGCCCTTCAGGAATTGACAACGAAGTAATGTCTCAAGTTGGAACTCGAATTACTGCCTTGCTAAATGACGAAAAAGACATTGAAGCAATCTTTACTGGCGTTTCTGGCGGTCAAAGTTTACGATCAGTTTTGGCAAAGCTTGACTCCAAACAGCAAGCCTTAATTCTGGGTCACGCGGTTCCGATGCCTGTTGTTGTGCGGACGCGACCCTATGATGAAAAGTTCTATGCTGAGATTGGGGATACTGCCTGGGAAGAAAAGCCTGATGCCGAGGTATTCGCGGCGGCTGAATTAGCAAAAGCTGATCTTGGCTTTTAAAAATAGACCACAGGCTATAAATTTCTATTCCTTGGAGTATAGCTGTTCCCCTCGGGATATTACGCCCTCTTCCGGGCTAATTTAGTTCGGTTATCCGGCTGCTTGAGGGCAACTAATTTCAGGCTGTAAAGGCGATCATATATAAGTAAACGCGATCGCCCTCGGTAACACTCAAAAGCAAAAAGACTCCTTTGTGTACCTCAAATATTCTACTTAAGTAATACTTTACGTGCCTCGCGATCTGTAATAATATAGTTAAAGGTGAAGTCAGTATGAGTTTGACTTCCTGGAGTTAACATTATCAGCTTGTTATCAAGCATAGGAGCCAACAGGCATAGTTTTAATAGACATGACTACTGCGGGTGGAGGAGGAAACTTTTTCTTCCTACTTAGTGTCTCTACATCTTCTGTAGGATGAAGGTTTCCTGATACTTCGTTAATGTCCTGTTATAACTAAAAGATTCGATTTTCCATCCACCCGATTTCCCAAGCATTCCATTTGTTTACGGAGTTGACGACGCATCAATGGTCACTGTTAACACCACTAAGACCGACACTACCAACACTAAGTTCACGGCTGATATGGTGCGCACCTATCTGCGCGAGATCGGTCGTGTGCCACTGCTGACTCGCGAACAAGAGATTGTCTATGGGAAGCAGGTACAACACATGATGTCTTTGCTAGAAGCTAAAGAAGAGCTAGCGAAGAAACTGCGCCACGAACCGACATTAAACGAGTGGGCGATCGCAACGCAAATGTCTGAAGCAGAGTTGAATGAAACTTTGCGGGGGGGACAGCGTGCGAAACAAAAAATGATTGAGGCGAATTTACGTCTTGTTGTAGCGATCGCGAAGAAGTACCAAAAGCGGAACATGGAATTCTTGGACTTGATCCAAGAAGGAACAATGGGACTAGAACGCGGTGTAGAGAAATTTGATCCTACACGCGGTTACAAGTTCTCCACTTATGCTTATTGGTGGATTCGTCAGGCAATCACAAGAGCGATCGCCCAGCAAGCCCGCACGATCCGGCTGCCAATCCATATCACCGAAAAGCTGAACAAAATCAAGAAAGTGCAGCGAGAACTGGCTCAACAACTTGGGCGTAGTCCTACTCCAGGTGAGATTGCCAAAGAGCTAGAAATAGAACCCGCACAGATCCGCGAGTATCTTAATCTTGCTCGTCAACCAGTTTCACTTGATGTCCGAGTTGGCGATAACCAAGACACAGAACTGCAAGACCTTCTGGAAGATGACGGCCCATCACCAGAGCATTACATGACACAGGAGTCACTGCGGCAAGACTTGGCACATCTGATGGCAGAGTTAACGCCTCAACAGCGAGAAGTGTTGAGCCTGCGCTTTGGTCTAGAGGATGGCAACGAGTTGTCTCTAGCAAAAGTAGGAGAGCGCCTCAGCCTCAGCCGTGAGCGGGTACGCCAGCTAGAGCATCAAGCCCTTGCCCACCTGCGTCGCCGTCGAGCGAATGTCCAGGAGTATGTCGCTAGCTAAGTAATTGGCGATTACGGGTTTTATCAATTAGCTTACATAGGTTGAATAGTAATAAACACGCCTTCTAATTGCAGGAGGCGATTTTTTTATCTCTATCGTCAGCTTGCCGCAAGCACAAGACATCTTTCTGTTGCAGCAATACATACAGCTTGCTAATCCCAGTAGAAACTCTATATCGGAGCTTAGTTAAAATCCCCAATTAAGTAAATCCACTGTTTGAAGTGCAACTACAACTAACCATACTTTAAAGCAAAGCCAAGATTTAATATTTTCAGTTTTCCAAAGTCACTTTTCCGTAAAGAAAAGTCTCACCTTTGAAGTATATAGTTATGCATTACTCGTTGGTTATGCTTTAACTATGATTCGCTTTTATATCTACATATAACTGATTTATTAAGAGGCAATAATTGTGCTTTGCTCTATTATTAAGTTTTTCTCACCGTCGCGTCTGGGTTTAGAAGTTCCCTTAGCTGGTTTACTTCTAACGGTGGGTATTTTATCAAGTGAAGCTAAACCAATATTGACAAACTTACAAACTGCTGCTGCTCCTCAACTTTTCCAGTCCAAAGCGTATGGAAAAGATACTTTTAGCGCTCAAGAAGGCAAACTACCACAGAAAGACGGCATATACTTATATGGTCAATCGCCAAAACCCCAACAAATTGGGCAAGAGTATATGGTGTTTGAAGTGCGCGAAGGTAAAGTGATTGGCGCGTTTTATCTGCCCCAATCAGAATTTAGTTGTTTTAACGGCACACTTCAATCAGGTAATCTAGCTTTAATGGTTGCCTATGGCCCTGACGCAAATCCATACGAAGATTCAATTGCCGTTCAAGACTCTCAACAGGTGGCTACAGCTAGTGATAAACCACCGATTGAGAACGTTTACAATGAAACTACTTATTCCCACTCTGTAGCTCTACAAAACTATCACCAGATCGCTTCTATAAGTGGTAACGATCAGCAAATTTTAAGAACTTGCAAAAGCAATTATCAACAGTAGGTAAGCGAAAATTCAGAAATGATTTTTGATGGGTTAATTGTTAATTTTTAATAATTTAAAATTCAATTCCTGGTTGTGCTTTTACACCCTGTTCGCGGAAAGGATGCTTAATTAATGTCATTTCGGTGACTAAATCAGCGCGTTCAATTAAGTCGGCTGGTGCGCCTCTGCCTGTGAGAATAACATGAGAGTCAGGTTGCTTTTGCTCTAAACCTGCTAAGACATCCTCAATCTTTAAGTAGCCTAGTTTTAAGGCAACATTAACTTCATCCAACAGTACCAGTTTAAAGTCTGGGTTGCGGATGTATGTTAAAGCAGTTTCCCACGCTTCATTTGCTTTTTGAATATCTCGCTCTCGATCTTGGGTTTCCCAAGTAAAGCCTTCTCCCATAGCATGAAACTCTAGCTGATCGGCCCAGCGACTGAGAACAGCTTTTTCGGCAGGTTCCCAAGCTCCTTTAATAAATTGAATGATCGCAACTCGATATCCATGGCCAAGCGATCGCATTACCATTCCCAAAGCCGCCGTAGTTTTCCCCTTGCCATTGCCAGTATTAACAATAATTAAGCCTTTTTCCTGCGACGCTTTAGAGACTCGGTGTTCCTGTACTTCTTTGCGTCGCTGCATCTTGCGCTGATATTGTTCCTCAGTTAAGGATGGCGATGTTGCTTCAGTGTTCAAGCGTTCAGCTTCTATATCTGGGTTCAAGTCTGAGGAAGTATTTATTGTCATTAAGGTTGCCTGAAAAAGATTACAATTAGCCAACAATCAAACCAGCCGTTTTGTGTAGTGGAGTGTCAGACTCTACATTATCGTCATTGCAGATGTTAAATCAGGGTTTACTGGCTCGAATTGCAATACCATAATTTGGTCTAGACGCAAACCAATTGATTCGTACGTGCGTCCAGTGCGATCGCTAAACTCGACTTCAAAGGCAGCACCACCAGCCAATTCTTCAACCACTGTGCCTACTTGTCCGCGCCATAGGTTGTATTCAGGAATATCAACTGTTAGTGCAACCACATCCAACAATTTGACTACATTGGTTAGCATTCCATATCACCATTCCACATCACAGTGGGTAACAGGTTGTTAATCGCGGCACATCAAAACCGTATTCAATGATCCATCCACTCCGAACAGTTATATTTCTATTTTGCCATTCGAGGACAAAATCTAAGGTATAGCGCTGTCCATAGTCATCACGTCGCCCTAATTGAGCCTCATATGTTCTGACAACTTCTAGGATGATCTTACGTAACTCTTCAGCATCATCAGCAGTCATACCTAGTAACGTCGAAAATAATCGAGCTTTATGTTTTCCTTGATTATGAGCTGGATTTAGGCAGTAATCATGCAGTTTACGAATGTCAACTACTGCATTCTCAGCATTTGGAATCAGCAAGATTTCTGTCAAGGGTTGAGTTTCACACTGGATTATGTAGACGTTACGATGTTCTGTTGACTGATTAAGATTAAGTAAAACAGTGAATACTAGATGAGTATAATCTGTACCTCTATTTCCACTTGCAAAAGGACAGCGTGATAAGTGTAGTACAGTTAGCCTAATTCAAGCTCAAACAATTAAGTCATTGCATAAAAAGAGATAATTCTGTCAAGCAGCAATATCAATCTAAGAGAATTTTTCTTTGTCCCAAAATCTGTTTGATAACGATGATAAACCCCATACTGCCTAAAATAACGTTATACAGTAATTAACTCTTATTAAGCTCTAACTATAAGGCAAAATGTGAGTTCAACTTATTTGCAGTATTATATATCTAGTGATAATAATCTAAAAAATATTGATGATCTTGGCTTCATTACCTTTATTTGACAATAAATATCAAAGATTATATAAGATTCAAACTAACCTCTTGACTTTAGAAGTGTACCAATATTCTAACAATATTTATAGCATTTTATAATTATTTTTTCATTTCAGGCGCGGAAGTGGGAGGAGTCCACAAGCCTAACAATTTTTGTAACATTTTATAATTATTTTTTTTGACTGGTTAGCTTGGCAGAATGAAGCCAAACTTTTTATTTATAATCCAATATCATTAAATTTAACAGATATTTATATACTAAAGAAATTGCTAACAGATCATGTTCGTCAAGAGTGTTTTTCTAGCGGTCATCTAGCAAAGATAATTGATAACAAAGACATTTTAGCGAGTGTGAAAAGGATTGCAGCAATTAAAACAGATATAGTGATGGGAAATACTAATAACTACGACAAATTAAAAATGAACAACTCAATTGCAGTTATTCAAGGCGATATTACTCAGCAAAAAGTAGATGCGATCGTTAACGCCGCTAATAACTCCCTATTGGGTGGCGGTGGTGTAGATGGAGCAATTCACAAAGCAGCAGGGTCAGAACTTTTAAAAGAATGCAGGAAACTAAATGGTTGTGCTACTGGTGAAGCTAAAATTACAAAGGGCTACAATCTTCCTGCTAAGTGGGTTATCCATACTGTTGGCCCGATTTGGTATGGTGGCAGTCAAGGAGAGGATGAATCATTAGCCAGTTGTTATCGTAGCTGTTTAGAAATCGCCCAACAACAGCAATATCAGATTAAAGCGATCGCCTTTTCAGCTATTAGTACAGGTGTGTATGGATTTCCTGTCGAACGCGCGGCGCGAATTGCTGCTAGAGAAATTCAGCGTTTCTTAGAAAGTAATAACTCCCTTGAACAAGTAATTCTCGTCTGCTTCAGCAAGAGTTCATACGATTCCTACTTAAGTGCAGTGAACCAAATGAGTGAAAGACAGCTAGATTAGATCGGCGTGTCTATCATTCACAGTTCTTAAAAAATGTCAAAAATGTCTAGCAACAAAATCTCACCTGTTCCGATGCAGGCTGAAATCAGTGTAGTTGATTTAATTGATAATTACTTCACCGCATACAATTCTGCACGGTTACGAGAAATCTGCCAGCTGCTCAGTCGGGATGTGTTACAAGAAGGTGTCACGGTGGGAGTTAGCTTGTCAGGAGCAATGACACCAGCTGGATTTGGAGTTTCAGTCCTTGCACCACTAATTCGTAACGGCTTTATTGACTGGATGATTAGCACTGGTGCAAATCTTTACCATGATATGCATTATGGATTGGGTTTTGAGCTTTACAGTGGACATCCATTTTTAGATGATGTCAAGCTGCGTCAAGAAGGCACTATTCGGATTTACGACATTATTTTTGGCTACGATGTGTTGCTAGAAACCGATGCTTTTATTCGGAAGATTCTCCAAGCAGAGGAGTTTCAAAAGCGGATGGGAACAGCAGAGTTTCATTACTTGCTAGGTAAGTATGTCCGTGAAGTGGAAAAGCAATTAGGAGCAAAGCATTCTTGTTTGCTAGCTACTGCTTACGAATGCGGCGTTCCTATCTACACCTCTTCGCCTGGGGATAGTTCAATAGGCATGAATGTGGCGGCTTTGGCGTTGGAAGGTTCAAAGTTAATTTTAGATCCGTCACTTGATGTAAATGAAACAGCTGCGATCGCATATTCAGCGCGTGAATCTGGAATTCCTGACGTAGAAGGCAAAAGCGCGGCGGTAATTATTGGCGGCGGTAGTCCTAAAAACTTTCTCCTGCAAACTCAGCCTCAGCTACACGAGGTGCTAGGACTAGAAGAGCGAGGACACGATTACTTTATCCAATTCACCGATGCTCGTCCAGATACTGGCGGCTTATCTGGAGCAACACCTAGCGAAGCCGTTAGTTGGGGGAAAATTGACCCAGAAGAATTACCCAGTACAATTGTGTGTTACACCGATAGCACGATCGCTCTACCGCTATTGACTGCCTACGTACTGAATCAGTGTCAACCTCGGCAGTTAAAGCGACTGTATGATCGCCGTGCAGAAATGATGGAAAAACTGCGGACAGACTACATAAACGCCAAAGCTCAACCAACCGATAAAATTCCTGCTGCTGTTGCCGAAAATGCTTCTGATCATCTAGCAACTTATCCTTGTGGCAGACTGATTCCCCATAGCTCCTAACAGTCCTTTGTTAATAAAACTTACGCAGCTATTGATCCCCCAACCCCCTTAAGAAGGGGGCTTAGAGGGGATTCAAGATTTCAGGCTTCAAGTGCATAACGCTTGGTTAAATTAAAACCCCCTAGCCATTGCAGCCAAGGGGATTTTTTATTGCTTTTACAGAACAGACTACGAGCTATAAAGAGTGAGTTTCCCCGCCTCTTCTCGTCTCTAGCCTCTAGCCTCTCATTGGACTCAGTTCTTTTTCTACTCCAGCATTAGGATTAGCTTCAGCACTATCAGCCTCAGAAGGTGGAACCAATTGCCAAAACTGAGGTAGATACTGATCCCAGTTATCTAAAATCAGCTTCGCCTTTGGTGAACCTGTACTTTCTGCATGAGCTTTAATCAAATCTTGGAGTTGTTGCACACCAGCTTGACTACTGACTCGTTGAAGTTTGACAATTTCTGGATTAACCATTGCTGGGAATTTGCCATCTTCATCAAGGAAGTATGCTAAACCACCAGTCATTCCAGCTGCCACGTTCCTGCCGACTCTGCCGAGGACGACAATAACGCCACCAGTCATATACTCACAGCAGTGATCGCCTGCTCCCTCAATTACTGCCGTACCCTTAGAGTTACGAACAGCGAATCGCTCACCAGCTAAACCGTTGGCAAAAAGAACACCGCCAGTTGCACCGTAAAGACAGGTATTGCCCACAATTACGTTTTCTTCAGGTGCATAAGTAGCAGCCTTGGGTGGGTAAATAATAATTTCACCACCGTGCATTCCTTTACCTACGTAGTCATTAGCCTCACCTTCAAGTCTCAAGCTCATCCCAGGCAGGTTGAAAGCACCAAAACTTTGACCGACACTGCCTTGGAAGTTAAGGTTAATTTGCCCTTCAAAGCCAGTATTGCCATATTGAGAAGCGATCGCCCCCGCTATCCGCGCTCCAACTGTGCGATCTGTATTTACAATCGCCACTGTCTTAGTCACGCTTGACTGGTTGTGAATAGCAGCTTCAATTTCGGGATCTGCCAACAATTGGTCATCCAAAACTGCGCCGTTACTATGCACAACTTCGTGAGTTAACCATGTGCGATCGCTTTGAGTATCAGGCAATTGAGTAATGCAACTCAAATCAAGCTCGTGAGTCTTCGTCAGGTTTACACCTTCACGCACCTTCAGTAAATCGGTACGCCCAATTACTTCCGACAATGAGCGATAGCCAAGTTTAGCCAAGAGCGCTCGCACTTCTTCGGCAACAAAATAAAAGAAATTAACTACCTGCTCCGGCATTCCGCTAAACCGTTGGCGCAGTTCTTCTCTCTGGGTGGCAACACCTACAGGGCAGTTATTTGTGTGGCAAATCCGCGCCATAATGCAGCCTTCCGCAATCATCGCAATCGAGCCAAAGCCATACTCTTCACCGCCCATCAATGCGCCCATCAGAACGTCCCAGCCGCTCTTAAAGCCACCATCAACGCGCAGAATTACGCGATCGCGCAACTTGTTTTCCATCAACACGCGATGCACTTCTGTTAGTCCCAGTTCCCAAGGGCCACCCGCGTGTTTAATCGAACTTAGGGGCGATGCGCCAGTACCGCCATCATGACCAGAAATTTGGATAATATCGGCGTTTGCTTTAGCGACTCCAGCCGCAACAGTTCCAATACCGATTTCCGCTACCAACTTTACTGATACCTGCGCTTTCGGGTTAATTTGGTGCAAGTCAAAAATCAGTTGCGCCAAATCTTCAATTGAATAAATATCGTGGTGCGGTGGTGGTGAAATCAGTGTCACTCCAGGCTTAGAGCGCCGCAGGAGGGCAATATAAGGGCTAACCTTGGTTCCAGGTAGTTGTCCGCCTTCCCCTGGCTTTGCTCCTTGAGCGATTTTGATTTCAATTTGCTTTGCGTTCATCAGGTACTCCGGCGTTACGCCAAAGCGTCCCGATGCCACTTGCTTAATTGATGAAGAAGCGGTGTCACCATTCCGCAGTCCTTTCAAATGAGGCAGCAGAGTAGAACGTCCCTCTTGATCAACATCATCCAGAACCTTGTAGCGGACAGGATCTTCGCCGCCTTCTCCAGAGTTAGATTTACCGCCTAGCCGATTCATGGCGATCGCTAAAGTTTCATGCGCTTCTCGTGACAGCGCCCCCAGCGACATTCCACCCGTACAGAACCGTTTGACAATTTCTGTTACTGGCTCTACTTCTTCTAAAGGCACAGCAGGGCGATTGAACTGGAAGTCTAGCAAGTCGCGTAATGCTGTTATTGGTCTATTTGCTAAATGCTTTTGGTAGACTTCGTAGTGATCGTAATTTTTATCGGCGATCGCTTTATGCAGCACCTTAGCAAGTTCGGGGCTATTCATGTGATACTCACCCCCAGGTCGATACTGAACGAAGCCAAAGTTTTCTAGCTTCTTAACTGTCAGTTCTGGGAAAGCGCGTTGATGGAACGATAAAATTTCCTGAGCGAGTTCACTGATACTTAAGCCACCCAATCGGGACGTTGTGCCATAAAAGCCCAGTTGCAATAAATCTTCACCAATTCCGATCGCTTCAAAGATTTGCGCTCCCTGGTAGCTTGTCAGCAGAGAAATTCCCATCTTTGACAGGATTTTTAGTATTCCTGCTTCTACAGCCTTGCGATAGTTTCCTAGCGCCTTTTCTAGCGTAATTGCTGTTATTTTCCCTCGCTCCATAAACTGTTGCGTTTTAGGATCAGACCACCAACTCCGCACTGTATCTAATGCTAGATATGGACAAACAGCACTTGCGCCATAACCAATTAGGCAAGCAAAGTGATGTGTACTCCAGCACTGAGCAGTATTAACTACTAGAGAAGCTTTCATTCGCAATCCTTGACGGATCAGGTGGTGGTGGACAGCACCAACCGCTAACAAAGGCGGAATATAGCTAAGTAAAGGCGAGAGGCTAGATAGAGATTCTGCACTTGCTGAGTGTGCAACGCGATCGCTCAAAATTAAAATCTTATTTCCAGCACGTACAGCTTCAGCCGCTTGTTCACATAATTTGCGTACTGCTGCTTCTAATCCTTGAGGGCCAGCTGCAATTTCAAACAATGTATCCAAGTCAGCAGTTGGAAATCCCGACTGGCGGATAGCTTCTAACTGATCCTCATTTAATACTGGCGAATCTAGCTTCAGCCGCTTGGCATACTCTGGCTTTGCTTCCAATAAATTTCCGCGATCGCCCAGATTCATCTTCAACGACATTACCAGGCTTTCCCGCAGTGGATCTATTGCTGGGTTCGTTACCTGAGCAAAACGCTGTTTAAAGTAGTCATAAAGTAGATGAGGTTTATCAGATAGCACCGCCAGAGGAATATCATCCCCCATACAGAACGTTGGCTCTTTTCCTTCACTTGCCATCGGCTGAATCACCATTTCCACATCTTCTGTGGTGTAACCAAAGGCGATTTGCTGACGTAGTAAATTAGTTTTTGGTGCTAGTGGTTCAGGAATAGGGGTAGAAGAAAGATTAGATACTTTAGCTTCCTTATTTTCTTGTGTGTCTCTAGTTTCTAATCCCAATCCTTTAGTTTCTAGTTCCACACGATACTGTTTTAGCCACTCACCGTATGGTTGCTGTTTAGCAATGCGCTGTTTAATCTCCCAATTCTTCAACACTTCATGTGTTTCCAAGTCCACAGCAATCATTTGCCCTGGCCCCAGTCGCCCTTTTTCCAGGATGTCTGCTTCTGGTAAATCCACTACTCCAGCTTCAGAAGCGACAACAATATAGCCATCCTTAGTTATGCTGTACCGAGCAGGTCGCAATCCATTACGATCTAGTGTTGCACCTACTTTCTTGCCATCGCTGAACACCAATAGCGCTGGCCCATCCCAAGCTTCTTGAATCCCACTGTAGTATTCGTAAAAATCAGTAATTTCAGGATAATTATCCAAATCTGGCTGATTCTGGTAAGCCTCTGGAACCATAATCATTAAGCTTTCCAACGGGCTACGTCCAGAACGCACCAGCAATTCCAGCACATTGTCTAAGGTTGCCGAATCACTATTATCAATGTGTACTGTTGCCTTTAGGACATCTAAGCTGTTTTCCCATACCGGATGACTTAAATCTGCTTCCCGCGCCATCATCCAGTTGATATTACCTAGCAGAGTATTAATCTCGCCATTATGTCCCAAAAGGCGCATTGGCTGTGCTAGGGGCCACTTGGGCATTGTATTTGTGCTGAAGCGGCGATGATAGATTGCAAAGGCACTTTTATAAGCTGGGTTGCTTAAATCTCGATAAAAGTCTCCCAGCACAGCCGATCGCACCATGCCTTTATAAACAATTGTCTTATTCGAGAACGAGCAAACATAAATATCAGAATTTGAGCGATCGCTTAAATTCTCCAATGCTTTACTGATGCGTCTGCGCGTTACATACAACTGCCGCTCAAGTTCGTCACCCCGCAGTGTTGGCGATGCTACTAACACTTGCTCTATCTGAGGCTGATTTTCACGGGCTTGCACTCCAAGTATCTGAGGCTGTACTGGTACTACTCGCCAGCCCAGTACATTCAATTTTTCCTCTGCCAACACTTTTTCAATAATTTGACGGCTTTTGGTTGCAGTCTCGGCATTTTGAGGTAAAAAAACCATGCCTACACCGCAATTATCCGCAGCAGGCATTTCAATCCCCTGCTCTTTAAACCACTCACTCAACAACTCCCAAGGAATTGCTGTCATTAAGCCAGCACCATCGCCGGAATCTTGATCAGCACTACAACCGCCTCTGTGTTCTAGACAAGTCAGGGCAGATAAAGCTTTAATAATCAGTTCGTGGCTTGCCTGATTTTCGATATTGGCAATGAAGCCAACTCCACAGGCATCTCTTTCTTCTACCAACCAGCGTGGACCTAAATTTGGCATTTTTAATTGAGGATAAGTTTCTACATTTAATTGGTTTTGATTCACGTGGTTGTTATCCATAGGCTAGTCCTAACTTAATTAACTTGGCTGAAAAAAGTTGGTAGATATTGTAAGTGCAATCACATTCTGTAATTTATAACTACAGAACAGTTACGCCTTTCAAAAACGCAACTTAGTAAAACTTATTTACAATTGACATTTCATTTAGCGTCGCCCCTGCTGATGCCGTATCATCACTATCTTGAAAACTTGTGCTATCTAGGTTAGCTGTTCCATCTATAAATATTTAAGTATCATCTTGCACCGTATTTCCCAGCAAACTGGATTTTGGTTCAATGTCTTAAAGTAAAGTTCCAATAATAGCGAATCAAACTTAGACATGGGCGATCGCCTGCTTCAGCTTATCTAAATCGAGCAAATAAAATTATCTTGACAGATTCTAAAAAATATGCTTATTAATCTGTCATGATTCTGAAATAGTAACAGACTGAGGTTATGATGAATACCCAGATTTGACAATTCTGGTGTCACTGTCAAATTTGAGTCAAGCTTTTGAATACACTTTACTAGACACAAGGCTGGGAAATCTCGGTTGGGTGGCAACTAAAGATATCAAGCCGCTATCTATCATTATGACGTTAAGACTCAAAAGAAAAGTCATTAGTTTTTAATATTTGACAATAAATTCCCCATTTTGCAGTAACTCATGGTAAAAACTCCGATTAATCACTCGCTTCAACATCAAGAAAATCAACGCTGTAAAAGTGTGAAGCCAAAATTTATCCTGTATTTGCCAAAAATTATCTCTCCTCTAGTTACAACTTCACTCTGGCTAGGATCTACTTTTGCTAGCAGCGCTCAACAAGCACCTATACTCAGTCAATCCCCTGCGACTCCAGTTGTGTCCTCGCGCTTAGTTGCTTCTGGTAGTGCAATTTCATTAAATGGGCGGACTTTGCCTGCTGCTTGGAGTCAGTGGCAAAACCAAGGTATTCGCACTGCTATCAGTGATGCAGGCGCAACTCAACTTTTGGGAATGGAGTTGTTAAACACACAGGATGGAGCGAAACAACCTGTACAGTGGTTTTCTGAACCAAAAACTACGCCTGTTGTCCTAGCTAGCTCGTTAAGAGCAGGATATCGTTATTTAGATATAACTGATTTTGCTCAAAGAGCGGGTTGGCAGGTGCAAGCTAGTGGTAATACTCTGAAAATTACTTCGCCAGCAGCTAGAGTACAAGTAATTCGCCAAGGAAATCAACCTTGGGGCGATCGCATTGTCTTTGATCTAAATCGCCCCACCGCCTGGCAAATTCAGCAGAAGTCTGTTAGCAGAACCTCAAATCAAGAATGGGCGATCGCAATTGAGGGAAAAGCTGATCCTGCTGTAATTCAACAATTTTTACCCAATGTATCCGAGCAAGTTTTAAAAGATACTTCAAAAACGCGGATTCTCAAAGTTGAAACAACTCCAACTCTGACTACAATTCGTTTAAGCGTCCCTGTTGGGCTATCTCCCCGCGTTAGCACCTTACCCAATCCCAACCGTTTAGTAGTTGATCTGCGGCCAGACGCTATGGTAGAGCGAGATATTGTCTGGGCTAAGGGATTACGCTGGCATCAAAAGTTTATTAATCTAGGCTCTGATCGCTTTCCGGTTGTCTGGTTAGAAATTAATCCCCGTACCGCAGGCTTAACCCTAAAACCGATTACAAGCCAAAGTCCAACACTTGTAGGTACTACTCCTTTAATTAAAACTGCTCTAGCGCACTCCGCCGCCGCCGCAATTAATGGTGGTTTTTTTAATCGCAAAAATCAGTTGCCATTAGGTGCGATTCGTCGCGACGGTAAGTGGCTATCAAGTCCAATTCTCAACCGAGGTGCGATCGCACTGAATGATTCTGGACAAGTAAAAATCAATCGTCTCAGCCTTCAGGAATCTATAGTTACATCAACAGGACAGCGTTTACCGATTGCAACTTCCAACAGTGGCTACGTCCAATCTGGCATTGCCCGTTATTCTTCCGCCTGGGGTTCTACTTACACTCCTCTAATTGATAACGAAATCCTCGTAGTCGTTCAAAACAACTCTGTTACCGCTCAATTACCAGCAGGTGTCGCTGGTAAAACCGCTTTTCCGATTCCGCCTAATGGCTATTTATTAGCGTTACGTAACAATCCTGCCGCTAATTCCCTACCGATTGGTACTCTTGTCCGTGAAGAAAGCGCTACCCTCCCAGCCGACTTTGGGCGTTACCCGCAAATAATCGGCGCGGGGCCAGTTTTAGTTCAAAATCGTCAAATTGTACTTGATGCTAAAAGTGAAGGATTTAGCGATGCTTTCATCCGCGAAAAAGCCGCTCGAAGTGCAATAGGTGTAACCTCATCTGGCACTCTGCTAATTGCTGCCGTTCATAATCGTGCTGGTGGCGCTGGTCCCACTTTGGCAGAAATCGCTAAAGTAATGCAGCAAATGGGGTGTGTTGATGCCCTGAATTTTGACGGAGGTAGTTCTACAAGCCTTTACTTAGGAGGCCAACTGATAAATCGCTCACCCCTCACTGCTGCTCGTGTCCACAATGGTTTAGGTATTTTCCTCCAACCTCTTCCTTAAGTTGGAGTTAATGCACTGTAATTTTGCTACCTTGTGGAGTACAAATCGCTGCACGTTTGCATGATTATTAAAGCTTTTATAAAGCTACTTACAGCTTTATAAAGACTTGATGTAGACTAACGGCGTTACTGCGATCGCGGGTGACAGTCTTTCAAAAAAGTCTGTTACCTTTAGCCAGTAGGATTGTTGTTATTTATACGGTACTAACCGTTTAGTTTCCTTAATCAGTTCTTTACAATACTCACTTACTGTTCTATTCAGAGGAGAAATAATTTTTATGGGCCAGACTCAAGAGACAAACTTAGCATCTACTTTACCCCTACCCCCAGCTATAGTTTCTAAAGGCGTTGCTGCAACCGAACTACGGCCTTGGGGTTCCTTCACTATCCTAGAAGAAGGGCGGGGATACAAAATTAAGCGCATTGAAGTTAAACCTGGACATCGCCTTAGCCTGCAAATGCACCATCACCGTAGCGAACACTGGATCGTTGTCTCCGGTACAGCTAGAGTCACTTGCGGCGAACAAGAAGTGATGCTAAGTAACAATCAATCTACTTATGTTCCTCAGTGTACGAGTCATCGTCTAGAAAATCCTGGTGTAATTCCCCTAGTTTTAATTGAAGTTCAAAATGGGGAATACTTAGGGGAAGACGATATTATTCGCTTTCAAGACGACTACGCCCGCACGAAGTAGAAGAGTTAGGGGTCAGGGGTCAGGGGTCAGGGGTCAGAGAGGAGTACACTACGGACGCTAGAATATTTCTACGCACCGCATTTGCATTAGCCCCTAACCCCTTTCTCGTTAAATTTCCCTTTAGATTTCCCTAATCTCTTTCTGCTTGAATTTCCCAAGCCCCTGATCCCTAGCCCCCAACCCCTTTCTCCTTAGCAAGCAAATGATTCATCTCAGCACAACTGCTGTTAATGAAATAAAACGTCTTAGAGCAAAACAGCGCAACCCCAACATACCATTTCGTTTACAAGTTCAAAATGGTGGCTGTTCTGGTTTAGTATATGTTCTAAAGTTTGAAGAAGAAGTCAAGATTGATGATCGCTTATATGACTGTGGTGACGTTTCAGTAGTAGTAGATCCCACTAGCTTAAATTACATCAGCGACCTTACACTCGATTACTCAGAAGACCTCATGGGTGGTGGGTTTCGCTTCCAAAACCCAAATGCGATCGCCCATTGTGGCTGTGGTAATTCTTTCTCTGTAATTCCTTAAAAACCTTCTTTATATACATAATTTGACAATTAACAATAAAAGTTGGTACAATCATAATTTGTAAAAACTTTAGAGAGCCAAAAGCTTTACGCGCTGTAACTCATGCCAACTATACAGCAGCTTATTCGTAGCGAACGCCAAGTAACGACCAAGAAAACCAAGTCACCCGCGTTGAAGGAATGCCCCCAGCGTCGCGGTGTTTGTACACGGGTTTACACAACCACGCCCAAAAAACCTAACTCAGCGCTGCGTAAAGTGGCAAGAGTGCGCCTTACCTCTGGTTTTGAAGTGACAGCTTATATTCCAGGTATTGGTCATAACTTGCAAGAACACTCAGTTGTGATGATTCGCGGCGGTCGAGTCAAAGACTTACCCGGAGTAAGATACCACATCATTCGTGGCACATTAGATACAGCCGGAGTTAAAGATCGTCGTCAAGGTCGCTCAAAGTACGGTACTAAGCGTCCAAAGACAACATAAGCTTTGTGCTGTAGTAACCTATTAAAACAGTTGTTGAAGATAATGCGGCAGAAATCCCTTCTGCTAAATTAATCATCAATAAACTGGAGAATTACAAAGCGATCGTTAAATTAAACAACTGTAGCAACACCAACGGTCGCAATTGAAAAGTTCGGCAGTTTAGTGTTGCACTTTTGTCCAAGTTTCAACGCCACAAGAGTTATTTTCTCTAGGTAGTAAATTTAAGTAAGGGCAAAGCTTGAGAAAAAAATCATTGCCTGACTTTATTAAATCAAATTGTTGCCAAATCACTCGAAGGCTTACGTATGTCTCGTCGTACTGTTGTTCAAAAACGCCCAGTTCCATCCGATTCAGTGTATAACAGTCGTCTCATTAGTATGCTGATGCGGCGAGTAATGCACAGTGGTAAAAAATCTATAGCAGCGCACATTGTTTATGATGCGATGAAGACTATAGAGGAACGTACTGGTTCTGATCCGCTAGAAACGTTTGAAAGAGCCGTAAAGAATGCCACACCTTTAGTAGAAGTTAAGGCGCGTCGAGTTGGCGGTGCTACTTATCAAGTGCCAATGGAAGTTCGTACTGAGCGAGGTACTACCCTAGCACTACGCTGGATACTTCAGTTTGCCAGACAACGCCCAGGTCGGACAATGGCCAGTAAGTTGGCAAATGAATTAATGGATGCTGCTAACGAAACGGGCAATGCAATCCGCAAGCGCGAAGAAACTCACAGGATGGCTGATGCAAATAAAGCTTTTGCTCACTATCGTTACTAAATAGGGCTAATACAATAGAAATGCTCTAAAGAAGACGGTTTACCGTAAACGTATAGAATCTTAACAGAGAGTAACATAGATATTAAGATATACTGCGGCAAAAAATATAGGAGGCAACTGTGGCACGTACGATCCCGCTTGAGAGAGTACGCAATATTGGAATTGCGGCGCATATAGACGCGGGTAAGACAACAACAACAGAGCGAATCTTGTTTTACTCTGGGATAGTTCATAAAATTGGTGAAGTTCACGAGGGAACAGCTGTAACTGACTGGATGGAACAAGAGCGGGAGCGAGGTATTACAATTACTGCCGCCGCTATCACAACCAGTTGGAAAGATCATCAAATCAATATTATTGATACCCCCGGTCACGTTGACTTCACAATTGAGGTCGAGCGGTCAATGCGGGTATTGGATGGAGTCATCGCTGTATTTTGTTCTGTAGGTGGTGTTCAGCCTCAGTCTGAGACAGTGTGGCGACAGGCGGATCGGTATAACGTGCCTCGGATTGCCTTCATCAACAAGATGGATCGTACTGGAGCAAACTTTTTTAAAGTTTATGACCAAATGCGCGATCGCTTGCGGGCTAATGCAGTGGCAATTCAGCTGCCAATCGGTAGTGAAACCAATTTCCAGGGTATTGTTGACCTAGTACGGATGCGTGCTTACATCTACAACAATGATCAGGGAACTGATATTGAAGAAACTGACATTCCAGCAGAAATGCAAGCGATGGCAGAAGAATATCGTGCCAAGTTAGTTGAGGCAGTAGCTGAAACAGATGAAGCCTTAATCGAAAAGTATTTGGATGGCGTTGAACTCACAGAAGCTGAAATTCGCCAAGGGCTGCGTAAAGGAACAACTGCGGTTACGATTGTACCCGTACTTTGTGGCTCTGCCTTCAAAAACAAAGGTGTCCAGCTAATGCTTGATGCAGTTGTAGATTACCTGCCAGCACCAAGTGAAGTACCGCCAATTCAAGGTATATTGCCAAATGGCAATACAGTTGAGCGACGCGCCGACGACGCAGAACCGCTAGCAGCACTCGCCTTCAAGATTATGGCTGATCCTTACGGTCGTCTAACCTTCGTTCGGGTTTATTCTGGCGTTCTCAAAAAGGGTAGCTACGTCCTCAATGCTACTAAAGATAAAAAGGAAAGGGTTTCCCGCCTGGTAGTTCTAAAGGCAGATGAACGTAGTGACGTAGATGAACTACGAGCGGGAGACTTAGGAGCTGCTTTAGGTCTGAAAGACACCTTGACAGGTGATACGATCTGTGACGAAAATGCCCCAGTGATTCTGGAATCTCTGTTTATTCCTGAGCCAGTAATTTCAGTTGCAGTTGAACCTAAAACTAAGCAGGACATGGATAAGCTATCTAAGGCACTGCAATCCTTGTCTGAAGAAGACCCCACCTTCCGCGTCAACGTTGACCCCGAAACAAACCAAACCGTGATCGCCGGAATGGGAGAATTACACCTAGAAATTCTGGTAGACCGAATGCTACGAGAATTTAAGGTAGAAGCGAATGTCGGTGCGCCACAAGTTGCTTACCGAGAAACAATTCGTAAATCTGTCAGAACAGAAGGCAAATTCATCCGTCAAAGTGGTGGTAAAGGTCAGTACGGTCACGTAGTCATTGAGGTGGAACCAGGCGAACCTGGAACCGGCTTTGAATTCGTGTCCAAGATTGTCGGTGGTGTCGTACCTAAAGAGTACATTGGGCCATCGGAGCAAGGCATGAAAGAAAGCTGTGAATCCGGTATTTTAGCTGGATATCCGGTGATCGATCTCAGAGCGACACTCGTCGATGGGTCTTACCACGATGTAGACTCCTCGGAAATGGCGTTCAAAATCGCTGGCTCAATGGCGATCAAAGACGCAGTGATGAAGGCTCAACCTGTTCTGTTAGAGCCTATGATGAAAGTTGAGGTTGAAGTTCCCGAAAACTTCCTTGGAGACGTGATGGGTGACCTCAATTCCCGTCGTGGTCAAATTGAAGGCATGGGTTCTGAACAAGGTATTGCTAAAGTGACAGCCAAAGTTCCGTTAGCGGAAATGTTTGGCTATGCTACGGATATCCGCTCTAAGACTCAAGGCAGGGGCATCTTCGCAATGGAGTTTAGCCACTACGAAGAAGTACCTCGCAACGTGGCGGAAGCAATTATTGCTAAGAGCAAAGGAAACGCTTAACTAGAAAAGGAACCGATTAATTACATGGCACGCGCAAAGTTTGAAAGGACTAAACCCCACGTCAACATCGGTACGATTGGTCACGTTGACCACGGCAAAACCACGTTAACGGCATCAATTACAATGACCCTAGCTGCAATGGGTCAGGCAACGGCTCGTAAGTATGCGGATATTGATGCCGCTCCTGAAGAAAAGGCTCGTGGGATTACCATTAACACGGCTCACGTTGAGTACGAAACTGGAAATCGCCACTACGCTCACGTAGACTGCCCAGGACACGCAGATTATGTGAAGAACATGATCACAGGTGCAGCACAAATGGATGGTGGCATTTTGGTAGTTTCTGCTGCTGATGGACCAATGCCCCAAACCCGCGAACATATCCTCCTAGCTAAACAGGTAGGTGTTCCTAACCTGGTTGTCTTCTTGAACAAGAAAGACATGGTGGATGACGACGAACTACTAGAACTGGTGGAACTCGAAGTCCGCGAACTGCTAAGTAGTTATGATTTTCCAGGCGATGATATCCCTGTTGTAGCTGGTTCAGCTCTCTTGGCTCTGGAAGCGATGACTGCTAACCCCAAGACTCAACGTGGTGAGAATGAGTGGGTAGATAAAATCTACGAATTGATGGATGCTGTAGACTCATACATTCCTACACCTGAGCGGGATGTTGATAAACCCTTCCTAATGGCCGTAGAAGATGTCTTCTCGATCACAGGTCGTGGTACAGTAGCCACTGGTCGGATTGAGCGCGGCAGAGTTAAAGTCGGCGATACTGTAGAATTGGTGGGAATTAGAGCCACTCGTAATACAACTGTGACCGGCATCGAGATGTTTAAGAAGAGTCTTGATGAAGGTATGGCAGGAGATAACGCTGGGGTACTACTACGTGGTATCCAGAAGGCTGATATTGAGCGAGGAATGGTGATTGCCAAACCTGGTTCGATTACACCTCATACTCAATTTGAAGGTGAAGTTTACGTTCTTCAGGAAAAAGAAGGTGGTCGTAAGACACCGTTTTTCCCTGGCTACCGTCCCCAGTTTTATGTGCGGACAACGGATGTAACGGGTACAATCAGAACGTTTACCTCTGATGATGGCAGTGAAGCCGAGATGGTGATGCCAGGTGATCGCATTAAAATGACAGTTGAACTGATCAACCCAATTGCTATTGAACAAGGGATGCGGTTTGCTATTCGTGAAGGTGGTCGCACTATCGGTGCTGGTGTAGTTTCCAAAATCGTGAAGTAACACAGTTTTCACGTTCTTAGGAGCAGAAAGGCGATACCCACAAGGTAAAATGCTTTTCTGCTCCTTTAATTTCGACATTAACAGTCAGGAGTTAGGGATCAGGAAGCAGAGGAGCTTTCTTAGCAGGGGAGCAGAGGAGTAGCGAGTAAATTCCCCTTGTCCTCTCGCCTCTCGCCTCTTGCCTTTCGTCTCTCGCCTCTGATTCCTCTCGCCTCTCGCCTCTACTTAAACAGAACCTGGAAAATTTAAAATGGCAACTCTTCAGCAGCAAAAAATTCGGATTCGCTTACAGGCTTTTGATCGGCGATTGCTTGATACATCTTGTGAAAAAATTGTGGATACAGCAAATCGGACTAATGCCACAGCTGTAGGCCCGATTCCTTTACCAACACGCAAACGGATTTACTGTTTACTGCGATCGCCCCACGTTGACAAAGATTCGCGGGAACACTTTGAAACTCGTACCCATCGGCGGATTATTGACATTTACCAACCTTCTTCTAAAACGATTGATGCGCTAATGAAACTTGACTTACCATCTGGTGTAGATATTGAAGTTAAGCTGTAACACATCGTTTAATTTTTAGAATTGCTATTCAATTTACCCTTTAGAATCTCTAAAGGGTTTATTTATATTAAGTTTTAGGAAGAAATCGGCTAAAGTAGGAGTATATTGCCCAGTTACCGTTTTACCCAGACCGATGGCATCTTCTTCCAAAATTGCGGTTCGAGAACTTCCTCTTTTCCCATTACCGGAGGTAGTTCTCTTTCCCGGTAGACCCCTACCACTACATATTTTTGAATTTCGCTACCGGATCATGATGAACACGATCTTGGAAAGCGATCGCCGCTTTGGAGTGTTGCTTTGGGACCCAGTGCGAGGTCAACCAGCCTCTGTTGGCTGCTGTGCTGAAATTATCCAATATCAGCGCCTGCAAGATGACCGGATGAAGATATTGACACTAGGACAGCAACGGTTTCGCGTTTTGGAGTACGTTCGCGAAAAGCCTTACAAAGTCGGTTTGGTAGAGTGGATTGAAGACCAGCCTCCACAAAAAGACCTGAGACCCTTGGCTATGGATGTAGAGCAACTACTCCGCGATGTAGTAAGGTTATCAGCGAAGCTAACAGACCAAGACATCGAATTACCAGAAGATATCCCCGATCTACCTACAGAGTTGTCTTACTGGGTAGGAAGTAATCTTTATGGTGTTGCCGAAGAGCAGCAAGCACTACTAGAAATGCAAGACACAGCCGCCCGACTAGAACGGGAAGCAGAAATTCTTACTTCTACTCGCAATCATCTAGCAGCTCGTACAGTTCTGAAAGATACTTTTAATTAGAGGCAAAAGGCTAGAGGCTAGAGGCTAGAGTCCAGACAATTAATGGGTCATTTGCTACGGTTGATGCCATGGCTAGAAGGAGGGAAAATAGAGATATTCTAGCGAGAGGTAACGCTATGACTCGTCATCAAAAGAATCCGCTGCGAGCTTTGACCCCTGAAGAGCATCAA
>JAHHHE010000013.1 GCA_019359535.1 Gloeocapsa sp. UFS-A4-WI-NPMV-4B04 | reverse complement strand
TTTCCAAGCCTCTATCACACGGGTGCGTAAATCAGTCGAGTAAGCAACAGGCATCTGACGGCGTTAATAGTTTTCCTCTCCATAGTTTAGCCGAAGGGTGCTAATTACATGAGATTTGCTGTAAAGACTGTAATTACACACTTGTTAACCAATTCTGTTTAAAATGGATAGCTAGTGATAACACATATTGATATTAATATTTCTGAATACATAGTGTATTAAAACATACAAAATGACTCATTTTGATGCCAAAAATCCCAAGTTTTCCTATACTAGCCGTACTGTAGAACGAGCAGAGCGATCGCTTGTATGTTCTCCTTTCCAGCTAACTTTATTTGAAATGATGAGTTCCACAAGTGTTCCGGTTCAAGCGATCGCTGGTAACTCTGGTGTGGAACACAATTACACAAAACGCCCAGTATCAGAATTGGCAGCAGAAAACGCTCTTGTGTGGTTAATTCAGGTAGGTTTACTACGGCGAGAAGTCGATGGTCAAGGTATTACTGATAGTTTTCGCCTGACACCTTTAGGTCGCCAGATTGTGGAACAATATCAAGGAAGTTCTCTGCGTAATCCCTCGTGGCGCGATCGCTTCTATAATGCTTTGAATCGTTGGTTTAGGCTGCCGTTCTAGTCCGCAGAAGAGCAGAGGAGCAGGGGAGTTAATCATGGGTATTGAGCAGGATTTTGACCTCAAAGTTAAAAATGGGCAGTAAAAGGGAAGAATGAAGAATAGAATACTAACTTCGGTTTTACATCTTTCCTATGACCCCTCATAATTTAGCTTGCACTGATAAATCCTCATGAAATCAATAATGGTTGTGGGAACCACATCCCACGCTGGAAAATCGCTTTTGACCGCAGCTATTTGTCGCATTTTGGCACGCAACAGCTGGCGGGTGACTCCGTTCAAAGGGCAAAACATGGCTTTAAACGCCTATGTCACTGCTACTGGTGGAGAAATTGGCTACGCCCAAGCAGTGCAAGCCTGGGCTGCTGGTATCCATCCGACAGTAGAGATGAACCCGATTTTGCTCAAACCTCAAGGCGACATGACTTCTCAGGTAATTATCAAAGGTAAAGCTGTAGGAAAGGTGAGCGCCTCTGATTACTACGAGCAATATTTTGATTTGGGGTGGCGGGCAATTGAGGAATCGTTGCAGCATTTACAAGCAGAATTTGATCTAATTGTGTGTGAAGGCGCGGGTAGTCCAGCTGAGATTAACCTCAAGCACCGCGACTTAACAAATATGCGAGTTGCCAAACATTTGAATGCAGCCACCTTGCTAGTCGTTGATATTGATCGCGGTGGTGCTTTTGCCCATGTGGTGGGAACTTTAGAGTTACTAGAACCAGAGGAACGAGCTTTAATTCGCGGCGTAATCATCAACAAATTTCGCGGACAACGCTCAATTCTAGAACCAGGCATCAAGTGGCTAGAAGAACGTACTGGTATTCCTGTTCTTGGTGTGATTCCCTGGATCGACCACGTATTTCCAGCCGAAGACTCCCTTGACTTATTAGAACGCAAACCTGCTAAAGCTCAAAGTGAACTCAACATCGCTGTAATCCGTTTACCTCGGATTTCTAACTTTACTGATTTTGATCCTCTAGAATCCGAATCAACGGTTACAGTCAAATACATCAGCCCTAAGCAAGATTTAGGACACCCAGATGCTGTAATTATTCCCGGCTCAAAAACAACGATCGCCGACTTGTTAGTTCTCCAGAAAACTGGGATGGCGCAAGCAATTCAAAACTACGCGGCGGCAGGTGGTACTGTAATCGGAATCTGCGGCGGCTATCAAATGCTAGGCAAGTATCTAGCCGATCCCGAAGGGCTAGAGGGTGACTCTGGACGGTTCCAGGGATTAGGAATGTTACCGATTCAAAGCGTGATTACCGGACATAAAATCGCTCGCCAACGGCAAGTAACTTCTAACTTTCCGCAAGTTGGATTGCCGATAACTGGGTATGAAATCCATCAAGGGCGATCGCGTGTTATTGAATCACCAAATGCCAACGCAGCAGACTCCTACTATCCTTTGTTTGACGATCCGGGTTTAGGCATGGTAGATCATTCTCAATCAGTCTGGGGCGCTTATCTGCACGGGCTTTTTGATAATGGCCCTTGGCGACGTGCGTGGTTGAATCGCCTGCGTCAACAACGAGGGCTTAAATCTCTCCCAACAGGCGTTGCTAACTACCGCAAACAGCGAGAGGTGCTGTTAAACTCGCTAGCAAATATAGTTGAAGCTCATCTAGATTTAACAGCAATTTTGCCGTCTTATAGAAAGAATAATGACAGTTAGTGTCCGTTTTTTACCAGACGATGTAATAGTTGATGCCGAGGTGGGAGAACTGCTGTTGGACGTGGCCCAACGGGCTAGCATCGTAATTCCCACTGGCTGCTTAATGGGTTCCTGCCACGCTTGTGAGGTAGAAATAGAAGACGGCAATACTATCCGCGCTTGTATTACAGCAGTACCACCAGGGCGATCTGAACTGACAATTAATCTGTTTTTTGATCCTACTTGGTAGTTTCCTGCTCCCTACTCCCTGCTCCCTGCTCCCTTGCTTCAAGCGCATAAGTGCGGAACCGTTCTAGATCCGCTCGGATAGTTGATTCAACTACGCGCCCTAGAAACAAATTATCCATGATTTTGCCAAGAATACCAGGGATAGCGTAGGCAACAGTAAGTCTAACAATACTACTGCCTTTGCGATCGTAAAAGCGGATGGCTCCCCGATTAGGCAAACCATCAATTGATTCCCATTGGATAATCTGCTGCGGAATTACTTTTTGCAGGCGAGATTGCCAGCTAAATTCCAAGCCACCAGTATCGAGCTTCCAACGCGATAACTCTGGATCGTCCTCCGAGATTTTAACTGAATCAATCCACTTCATCCAACGAGGCATTTGCTCCAAATCAGACCACAGATTCCACACATGATCAATCGGAGCATCTACCTCAACTTCCACACTATGCTCTAGCCAATTTGACATCTACTCTTCCTCTTCCTTGGCGTTCTTGGCGTTTAACGCGCTAAAGCGCTTCGCTTCGCTCCGGCGGTTCGTTTCCTCTAAACCGCAGATAAGTGGCTACCATCCACTAATTGCTCAACCTTTTCCAAAACCGCCTTGGCAGCTTGCCGTCCAGAAAGAGTTGCTCCCTCCATACTATCTATGTAGTCCTGTTGTGTATAGCTACCCGCGAGGAAGAAGTTAGTAATTGGAGTTTGTTGCGGCGGACGATAGAGATCCATACCGGGCGCTTCGCGGTAGAGAGACTGAGCCAGTTTAACGACGTTGTACCACGTTACATTTAGTTCGCGGGAAGAGGGGAACAGTTCATGTACTTGCTTGAGGACGTGATCGGCGATCGCTTCGTTACTTTCTTTAATAAACGGATCTCCCGGAGTCAATACCAGTTGCATTAACGAACCTTGTCCTTCCTGGTAGTAGTCAGATGGACTGGTTAAAGCCAAATCTGCAAAACAAGAAAAATCTGCATCACTTGTATACAGCAAATTATCTATACCAGCAGCATGATTCAACTGTTTGCGTTCAGCGTCATCTTGCAATTCTGTCACCCAACCGTCAAACCGGATCTGAACTGTAGCAACTGGTACTGTGTCCAATTTATAGATATTGTCAAACTCAGACCATTTGCGCCAATCTTGCGGCAAAATACGCTGAATTCCAGGGACATCGCAAGCGCAGATATAGGCATCAGCCTTGATAGTTTCTTCTGTCTCACCTTTAGCGACTACAAGCCCTGTAACTCGTGTTTGCTCCCCAACGCCTGTAAACTGAATTTCCCTTACACGGCGGCGAGTATAAATCTTTGTTCCTCTTGCTTCGAGATAGTCAATAATTGGCTTGTGCAGATATTCATAAGGTGAACCTTCCAGCATTCGCAACACCGATGCCTCGGTTCTAGCGGCAAACATCTGGAAGATGGTTAGCATACAACGAGCGGAGATATTTTCGCAATCTATAAAACCCAGTGCGTAGGCTATTGGGTTCCACATCCGCTTAATGCTGCCATTACTACCGCCGTGACTGCGGAACCAGTCTGCAAAGCTAATTTTATCTAAGCTGCGGATCGTTTTCATTGATCCCTCAAAGTCTACCAAACCGCGCACGATTGTACTGCTACCAAGCGCGATCGCATTCTGTACTTTATCCTGCAATGACAGTTGCGATGTTGTGAAAAATGCCTTCAAACCATTGAAAGGCGCACCCGTGATGAAGCGAAAATCTAATTCGCCAATGCGTCCGCCAATGTTAATAAAAGTGTGGGTATGCTCTTTTAAGCGCAAATTGTCCAGCGCCCCCACCTTCTTCATCAATTCAAATAGCTGATAGTAGTTACCAAAAAAGACGTGCAATCCCATTTCAACATGATTGCCATCAGCATCAACCCAGCTGCCGACTTTTCCCCCCACAAAGGAACGGGATTCAAAGATTTCTACTTCCCAGCCAGCATCAGCTAAATCTACAGCAGTTGCTAGCCCAGCTAGTCCCGCCCCAACGATTGCAGCGCGCATTTAGTCTATCCTTCTCACTTTCTTTACATATTTTAATCTGGACAGTGACACCAATTTTAGATATTGACTAATTCACGAGGAGCAACCTTAATCGGCTTAATCTTTTGAGAGCGCTTTTTCCTAGCCTTCGGCACAAAATTAACCTCAATTGTATAACCAGCTCCATCCGCTAGTAAGGCAAGAGTTTCAAGTTTTGGCAGCTGCTTACCAGATTCAATTCGTGCTAATTGAGGTTGCTTGATTCCAATGCGCTCTGCTAACTCCCTTTGAGTCAGACCGCTTTGGGATCTTAATGCAATAACAGCACGAGCCACATTAAACTCATTATCTAATGCGTCATACTCTGCTCTTACTTCTGGGTCAGCTAAAACAGAATCACGGACTGATTTCCAAAGGGTAGTTTTAGGTGTAGTATTTTGTGTCATTTTTTCTTGCCTCTGCTTATAAACTCTTTCCTTCTTGATTCAGCCATCTCAATGTACCGCTTTAGTGTTTTTTGAGTTTTCTTCTGAAATCCATGTAGCAGAATAAATCGTCGACCAGTACAAGCAAAGTACAGAATTCGGTAGATATTTGTTTTTTGTTCTATACGCATTTCAAATAGTTTTGTGTCTGTTATGGAGTCTACATAGGGGTATTTAACACTTGTTCCATGTTCTTCAAGCAGATCAAATATACGGGCAAACTTGGCTTGCACCTTGGCATTCTGTTCACTATACAAATCTTGCACAGGAGAGCTGCCATCCTCCAATTCGTAGAATTCAACCTGCCATTGCACCACTTACTAATTACCTAAGTATATGATACCAAAAATGTTATCAAAATTAACAAGGGAAAGTGCGATCGCGCTCTTCAGTTTAGTTATCTTTGTTGTCTTCTTTGAGCTTAATTAATTCACTTTGCGCTCCAAGTTACAGTAGCAGTATTACTGCCAGCTACAGCTCACTCTAATTCCTCTTTTATCCCCATGTAGCTTTATATCAGGCGATCAGCGTATCTCTACAAACTTTCTAAGCGCTGAGAATAACTTAATTCTGTATTTTGCAGTAGCATCGCAACAGTCATCGGACCAACGCCGCCAGGAACTGGGGTGATAAATTGGGCTACACTCTGCACAGATTTAAAATCGACATCTCCTACCAAGCGGCTACCTTTGTCATCTTCGACACGATTGATCCCAACATCGACAACAACAGCATTGTGTTTGACCATTACATCTGTAATTAGTCCTGGACGGCCTACGGCTGAAATTAGAATATCAGCGCTTTTGGTAATCGCTGGTAAGTTTTGCGATTGCGAATGAGCAATTGTAACTGTAGCATCAGCTTCTAGCAGCATCAAAGCTAGTGGCTTACCCACCAAAATACTCCGACCAACGACAACAACTTGTTTACCTTTAAGCGCAATTTGATATTCCTGCAACAAACGCATGACACCAGCCGGAGTGCAGCTACGTAAACCTGGTTCCCCGCGCACAAGTCGCCCTAAGTTAACTGGGTGCAGTCCGTCAGCGTCTTTATCTGGATCAATTTGGTGCAGCAGTGCAACCGCGTCTAGGTGTTCAGGTAGCGGTAGTTGAACCAAAATACCATCTACGCGATCGTCTTGATTGAGTGCTTGAATAACTTTCTCTAAGTCCGCAAGGCTAGTGTTAGCTGGAAAATGTTGTCCAAAAGAAGCAATGCCAACTTTAGCGCAAGCGCGTTCTTTATTTCGCACGTAGGCGGCGCTGGCTGGATTATCGCCAACCATTAGTACGGCTAAACCTGGTGCGCGTCCAATTTGCGGTTGTAATGCTTGAATGCGCTGTTTGAGATCCGCATAAATCCGTTCAGCCAGTGCTTTTCCATCTAGTATTTGAGCAGTTTTTGGATTCATTACAATTTTCGGAAGATTTCTTGGGCTTTGCTATTCGATGGATTAGCATCGTTGGTAAGTAACAAATTCGTGTCTAGTGTCTCAGTTCAGTTGTTCTGGGTATCAGTGCCTAAACTTTAAAAATTGAGAAAACTTACTAAATTTAAGTTGCGACGATGCCAGTAAAACTTTAAACATTTCACTAACAAAAGGCAATCATGCAACAGTCCAGAAGATTTTATGTATTACCTTTTTACTTTTTTATTGTAGGTGGGCTAGTTTGTGTCAGCTTAGTTAAGTTTGGAGTTAGCAGCATTGACTTTATGTATGGAACTAATATCACTAATATCAGTGATATTAAGCCACAGCAAGACAACAATGCTACAGTTTATCTTCAAGGTAAGGTAGCTCACCACGTCCCCCTACTTGGCTGGCAGATGTATCAACTGCAAGATCCAAGCGGTAAAATCTGGGTATTAACGGATCAAAAAGATTTGCAACTAAACGACAAAGTGTTAATTAAGGGTAATGTTCATTATCAAAGCATTCCCTTAGCAGGAAAGGATTTTGGGGAAGCGTATGTGCGACAACAACAACAGCTAGAACATACTCCAGCCCCTTAAACTTGTATTTAGTTATGAGTAAGCAATATATTCATGTTGCGATCGCTATTCTGTATCAGCAAAACAAGTTTCTTCTCCAATTGCGAGACGACATCCCTGGTATCATTTATCCTGGTCACTGGGGTTTATTTGGTGGTCACATCGAACTTGGGGAAACGCCAGATGTTGCTGTAAAACGGGAACTGCTAGAGGAAATCGGCTACAGTCCACCAGTCTTATCAAAGTTTAATTGTTATTCAGATCCAAAGGTAGTTCGCCACGTCTACCACGCACCTCTAACAGTGGAATTAAATGCGCTAGTTCTTAGTGAAGGTTGGGATATAGATTTGCTAACACCTGAACAAATTAAACAAGGTGAGCATTATTCACAAAAAGCCGATCAAGTGCGACCTTTAACACCTCCTACTCAAAGAATTTTGCTAGATTTTATAGATAAGATTATTACGCCTAGGTCTTAAATATTTATATTAATAAATATTTACTTGTTATTGCTAAATATAGCAATACCTCGAAAAGATTTGATTTAAACTCTAGTAAATAAAACGCCTACTAACCTTATAAATATCACTATGACAGAGCAAAAACAACAGAAACTTCACTCGGCAGAATACTTTGGTGAACAACGAGATTTTTGGTGGAATCGGGACTTTTTAACTCTTTTAGGACAGCGTTGGGAATTAGAAAAAGTCAACACAGTCCTTGATGTTGGTTGTGGTTTAGGTCATTGGGGACAGACACTTGCTGATATCCTTCCCCGTTGGGTAAAGGTAACAGGTATTGATAGGGAAGATAGGTGGGTAGAAGGTGCGCGATCGCGTGTGCAGGCGTTGAAGAAAGCAGAGCGTTTTAGTTACCAAAGCGGTGTAGCGTCCTCACTTCCTTTTGAGGATACTACGTTTGATATGGTTACTTGTCAAACGCTTCTGATCCACGTTCAAGAGCCGTTGGCTGTACTCAAAGAAATGCTGCGCGTACTAAAGCCAGGTGGAATCTTGGTTGTGGCTGAACCAAATAATCTAGCGTCTAGCCTACTTTTTAATAGTGTTACTTTTGAGTATTCCATTGAGAGAATTTGCGATCGCGTTAGGTTCCAGCTAGTATGTGAGCGAGGTAAAGCAGCGCTTGGTGAAGGTAACAACTCGATTGGCGATCTACTTCCAGGTTATTTTGCATCACTAGGTCTAAATAATATTCAGGTCTATTTATCAGATAAAGCCTTCTCACTTTTTCCCCCTTACGAGTCAAAAGAGCAACAGATTTTAAGACAACAATATTTAGATTGGATAAAAGAGAATTTTTGGATATGGAATCGGGATGAGACACAACGGTTTTTTCTAGCAGGCGGTGGAACAAAGCAAGAGTTTGAAACTTATTGGCAACAAATTTTGTTAGAAAATCAAGACTCTCAGAAAGCTTTAGTTGATGGAAGCTTTGATACAGCTAACAGTTCAATTTTATACTTAGTTTCTGGAATCAAAGTATAGTTTTTAACATATTTCTAATAAAAATCAAATGGCATTAACTAATATTTAAACTGAATAATCAACTAAAAAATCTATGAACGAACTACAAATAAAACTACCGACGGATACCTGGGTTATCGCTACTTGGAATGAATATATCGAAGCTATTAGCGATCCACTGTTAGAAAAAGCTAAGGGTTACTATGACGATGGACAGTTGAGAATTGAAATGCCACCAGTTGGGTTTGATCATGCAAGCGACAATGGAATTATTTTTTTTGCTGTAAATCTATTTTGTACTCTTAAAGGTATTCCTTTGAGGGGGTTAATCACCTGTAGCTACCGGAAAATTGGTGTACGCGAGTGCCAGCCTGATGTGTCTTACTACATAGGGGAACGGGTAAAATTAGCACTTACAGGTACATCTGTAGTTGATCTTGATAGTTACCCAGCACCCGATTTAGTAATTGAGGTTGCAAATACATCCTTGGCTGATGACATAGGCAAGAAACGCTTATTGTACGAAGCATTAGAAGTATCGGAATACTGGGTTGTAGATGTCCAAAACACAGAAATCATTGCTTTGGCGATCGCAGATGGTGGTAGTAAACGCATTACCCAGTCTCAAGTGCTACCTGAATTAGATATATCTCTGCTAGAAGAAGCTCTAAGGCGTAGTCGTCAGATGGATAATACTCAAGTTGGTGCTTGGTTATTAGCCCAAATCCAGAACGAAAGTTAAACTTTTGCGGTAGAGTCAATAAAAGTTTAAGCGCAACACTAGCACAATTATATTGCTCTGCTTTCACTGGAAATTACGTAAATGATTTTTGAACCTGCTGCGATCGCCTGGCATAATGGCAAACTGGTTGAACGCGAACAAGCAGCACCTTCTATCGTTAGCCATTCTCTGCATCTAGGCATCGGCGTTTTTGATGGCATTATTGCTTACTGGAACGGCGATCGCTATTATATCCATCGTCTGGAAGCACATTTAGACCGTCTTCGCAATGGTTCCGCCAAGATGGGATTAGCATTTTCATGGTCAAATGAAGACCTTAAATCAGGTCTTTTGGCGCTTTTAGAGGAAATACCTGCACAAACTTATTATATTAGACCGATTGCTTATCGTGCTGGCGCATATTTCCACATTAACGTTGAAATGCCTGTTGATGTAACGATTTTGGCGGTTACTATTGCCCGTGATGTAGTTAAACCTCTTACTTGCCACATTTCCCCGTTCGAGCGTGTCTCTGGTAATGCTATTCCTGTTACTTGGAAAATATGCGGCACATATGTAAATAGTTACTTAAGCCGTCGGACAGCAGAGTTAAATGGGTTTAATGATGCAATTATGCTTGATCAGCAAGGTCGAATTACTGAAGCGTCAGCTGCTAATATTCTTTTCCTGCAAAAAGATAAAGTTATCACACCTACTTTGACTCCTAATATTTTCCCTGGTATTACCCGCGCCACGCTGCTTGATATTGCCCAATCTTTGGAAATTGAGGTAATTGAACGCGATGTTTATCCGCAAGAACTAGGAAATTTTGATGGGGCTTTCTTAGCTGCGACAATGATGGAATTGAAGCCATTAATAAGCATTGATTCTCATCAGTATGACTCGGTAAATCATACGCTATTTCAAAAGTTTTTAAAGGAGTTTCAAGAAATTACGCACCAATAGAAGAGGACAAGGGGACAACAAAAAACTTCACCTATTTCTTCCCCAACCCCCAACACCCAACCCCCATTTGGTAAAGTCAATAATGACCCAGGTGTATCACTAACTCTCATGAACGTTTCTCCTAGTGCATCTACTCCAGAAAATGTCGACAATGGTAAGCCAACGCTGCGTAATGCTGACTATCGGCAATTGGAGAGGGATAAACTTACTCCGATGATGCAGCACTATGCCGAGATTAAGGATCAGTATCCCCACGCGCTGCTGCTATATCGAGTAGGAGATTTTTATGAAGTGTTTTTTCAAGATGCCTGTATAGTATCAGAGCAATTAGAACTGGTTTTAACCAGTATTAATGGTGGTAAAGAAATCGGGCGAGTACCGATGTCCGGTGTCCCTCATCATGCAATAGATCGATACTGCACATTGTTGGTGGAAAAGGGATATGCGATCGCCATCTGCGATCAAGTAGAAGACGCGGCTGAGGCGGCGGCACAAAATCGGCAGGTACGGCGGGAAGTAACGCGAGTTTTGACCCCGGGAACGTTGCTTGATGACGGAATGCTGAAGGCGCGGCGCAACAACTTTTTGGCAGCCGTAGTGATTGCCGGAAATTATTGGGGTTTAGCTTATGCAGACATCTCCACTGGTGAATTTGTTACTACTCAAGCAAGTAATTTAGAACAACTAACGCAAGAATTGATGCGCTTGCAACCTTCAGAAATACTTGTGCCTACTAATGCCCCAGATTTAGGTAGTTTATTGCGCCCAGGGGAGACATCAGAGCATTTACCCAGTTGTCTCCCGCCGTCATTTTGCTATGCACTGCGATCGCAAACTGGCTTTACTCCAGTAGAAGCAAGGAATAGACTCCTGCAACGATTTAAAATGCGATCGCTTGAAGGATTAGGCTGCGAACATTTGCCGCTTGCTGTCCGCGCTGCTGGCGGATTGTTGCAATATCTAGAAGAAACCCAAAAAGAAAACCCAGTTGCCCTCCAAGCGCTAAAAACATACAGTCTTACTGATTACCTCATCCTCGATCACCAAAGCCGCCGCAATCTAGAAATTACTCAAACTGTCCGCGATGGGATATTTCACGGTTCTCTACTTTGGGCGTTAGATAAAACTAGCACTGCGATGGGTGGAAGAGCATTACGGCGCTGGTTTTTGCAACCGCTAATTGATATCAAAGGCATTCGCGCGCGGCAGGATACTATTCAAGAACTGATAGAAAACGGGGCGCTGCGGAGCGATTTACGCGCTCTGTTGCGGCAAATTTATGATCTAGAACGATTAACTGGGAGGGCTGGTTCTGGCAGTGCTAATGCGCGGGATTTGGTCGCTTTGGCAGATTCACTGTTGCGACTACCAGAATTGGCTCAGTTAGTAGAGACAGCGCACTCGCCTTATCTACGAGCTTTACAAAAAGTACCACCAATATTAGAACAACTCGGACACCAACTGCGCGACCATTTAGTAGAGTCACCGCCGCTTCATCTGATGGAAGGTGGCTTGATTCGGGCTGGCTTTAACCCGCAGCTAGATCAAATGCGCGTTGCTGTAGAAGAAGATCAACAATGGATTGCTAACTTAGAAGTTGACGAAAAAGCGCGGACAGGCATTCCGACGCTGAAAGTGGGGTTTAATAAAACCTTTGGTTACTACATCAGCATTTCTCGCACAAAAGCAGACCAAGTTCCAGATAATTACATTCGTAAGCAAACTCTGACGAATGAAGAACGGTATATTACTCCAGAATTGAAGGAAAAAGAAGCACGAATTTTAACGGCGCGTGATGATTTAAATCGGCTGGAGTATGAGATTTTTACTGCTTTGCGCTTAGAAGTTGGAGAACAAGCGGAAGTTATCCGCAATGTATCTCGTGCTGTGGCGGCGGCAGATGTATTGTGCGGCTTGGCTGAGGTAGCAGTTTATCAAGGTTACTGTCGCCCGAATATGATTGAAGGACGAGAAATTACAATTACTGACGGGCGGCATCCAGTAGTTGAACAGTCTTTACCGTCTGGTTTTTTTGTGCCGAATTCAACACAGCTAGGGAGGAGGCAGGAGACAGGAGACAGGAGACAGGAGACAGGAGATAGAAGACAGGAGATAGAAGACAGGAGACAGGAGACAGGAGACAGGAGACAGGAGACAGGAGATAGAAGACAGGAGATAGAAGACAGGAGACAGGAGACAGGACAGGAAATCTACTCACTACTTGCTCCTGATTTGATTATCCTTACTGGCCCGAATGCTAGTGGTAAGAGTTGTTATCTACGGCAGGTGGGTTTAATTCAGCTAATGGCACAGGTGGGGTGTTTTGTGCCAGCTAAAGAGGCAACGTTGGGAATATGCGATCGCATTTTTACTCGTGTTGGTGCTGTAGATGATCTCGCTACTGGTCAATCTACGTTCATGGTAGAAATGAATGAAACAGCGAATATTCTCAATCATGCCACTGCGAAATCTCTGGTGTTGTTAGATGAAATTGGTCGCGGTACGGCAACTTTTGATGGGCTTTCTATTGCTTGGGCTGTAGCTGAGTATCTCGCCACCGAGATTAAAGCGCGGACAATTTTTGCTACTCACTACCACGAACTAAATGAACTTGCTTCAATTTTGGATAATGTGGCTAATTACCAAGTGACGGTGAAGGAGTTGCCCGATCAGATTGTGTTTTTGCACCAAGTCCAACCAGGCGGCGCGGATCGGTCGTATGGTATTGAGGCGGGGCGGTTGGCAGGTTTACCAACCGTTGTAATTCAACGCGCCAAGCAGGTGATGGGGCAAATTGAGAAGCATAGTAAAATTGCGATCGGACTGCGTTCAGGAATTTAGCTAATATAAGCGCTAGTTTAAGACCTAAAATGATTGATATTCCTGAAATTCCAGGCATTATCAAGCAATAAGGCTGCTCAAGATTGTCTGCTTCATGTCCTAGTAACGAAAGTGCGATCGCATTTTTTGACAAATTCAGTTATTTAAACTCTTCGAGTTGATCGACACGCAACCAAAAATTGGGCGTAGACGTATACCCAAACATCACCAGTGCGTAGTCACCTTTTATATCTACAACTTGCCCCTTAGTTTCAAATAAGTAAGCTGGTAAGCGCGGATCACTCGCTTTTGCTTCTAAACTGTTTTCTAATTTCTCTCTGACAGCACGAACTAAATCACCTTTTTTGACAGCCATAATTCTCCCAAGATTGATTAATTGATTCTGTTCATATTTTGCACTGCTAAGACCTTGTTGATCACAATCCATACTCAACTGAGTGCCAACTTGAAGCTTCTTTATGCGAAGCGGCGACTCAAGTGAGTGCCAATAGACTTAATGCCAATGAATACAGTATGCCCGTACTAATAAAATCATATGTCCCTGTTACCCATTAAAGAGTTAGTTAATTCCACGCCTGAGATTCGCCTAATTGCTACTGATGTTGACGGTACGCTAACCCAGCACGAAAAATTCACTGCTTCCTTGCTAGAGGCAATAATAAAGCTAGAACAGGTAGGCATCCCTTTAGTGCTGGTAACAGGGAGATCAACTGGATGGGTTGATGCGCTGCGGTATTATCTGCCTGTTGCGGGAGCGATCGCTGAAAATGGTGGAGTGTATCTCGGTAAAACTGGTTCTTTCCAGCTCCTCAGTTCCATTAGTGATTCTACTGCTCACCGCCAAAAATTAGCTGATACTTTCCACAATCTCAAGCAGGAGTTTCCGCAATTACAAGAGTCAGCAGACAACTGTTTCCGGTTGACAGATTGGACATTTGATGTTAAGGGATTGACTATGGCGAACATAGAAGTGATCGCCCTCCAGTGCCAAAAATGGGGTTGGAGTTTTACCTACAGTACAGTACAGTGTCACATCAAACCACTTGAACAGGACAAGGCACAAGGACTGCGGCAAGTCTTACACCAATACTTTCCGCAGATCCAGCCAGAGCAAGTATTAACGATTGGTGATAGCCCAAACGATCAATCACTATTTGACCATCAGTTCTCGCAATCTGTGGGAGTGGCTAATGTTTTAGCTTATCGTGATTTGATGGAGAATCTGCCCAGATATGTCACGACAAAATCTGAAGTAGAGGGTTTTTGTGAAGTAGTAAGTTACCTGCTAAATACTTGAAAGTAATTAGAACAAGTTATTCAGTATTGTTACTAAACTTTCACTTCACCCTCTAAAACTGAGCGCGATAAATTTTTGGAAAAATTATTTATTCGCCTCAATCTCCTCTTTGCCGCCCTTGCCTTCGCAGATGCGCTTGATTGATTCCAGAGTCTTAGCGATGCCTTCATTCATCGCTGACTCAAAGCTATGACCAGGCGATCGCTCTGCCATGCGCTGTGCCATCTCAGGTTGAGGAGCGAAATGGATGTGAACCTTGACCTGTGATTGCGCTCCATCACCCTGAACTTCCATCCAGCCATTGTAATCGTTTTCACCATCGGAACCCCACTCCAGACGACGGGCTTCTTTATTTACGCGAAAGTGACCATCTGAGTCATACGAGCGATCACCAGCCTGACCCTGAGTGCGAATCCGCTCACCCGCTTGAGGTTGAGCGCTCTTGACCGTTGGCAAATACTGTGGCACATTTTGGACATCCGCCAGAAAATAAAAAATACTGTCTGGTGGCGCGGCGACAGTAGTTGATTGTTCAAAATCTGTTGTTTTAACAGTATTTTCTTGATTAGAAGTCATTACTTTTTTACTAAAAATAGTACGCCGATCATGCTATCGAAGCGTAAGTAAGTGTTGTTCTACCTGAAGGCGGAAACCCCAGTGTGTTCTGGATTTACAGGTTACTGCTTCTGCCATGACTGACACCACAAGCTCAAACAAGTACCATTTACGAAATGTGGAACGCCGTTAGCCAGAAAACTCCAGCAAAAAGGTGTGCAAGGTAAACATACCAGGGCATAATTTATACTTTAGTTGATAAGTGCCTGCTCCAAGATATTACCAAAGGTAATGAATATAGAAATGTCAAGTTAACACTTTTTTCATAAAACTGTAGTCAATCTTTATCTGTTCTTTACCTAAAAGCAAAATTTACTAACTAAGCTATATACATATACAGACAATAACTAAACTAACCACTTATAAATTAACTGCTGTAACGTCTCTAGAGATAACCATCTAGAGACGTTATGTCATAAACGTTACTGTGACATGGAAAAAACAAATTACCAGAATATTTTTTCAAATCTTTTGCTGTTTGGTAATCTAATTTTATTAATTCTTATATCTTGGCAACTAACCCAACCTTTTGATTGCAATGCAAGTAGCAAATCATCAGTAGAGGGCTACGTTATGATTAAATAAACTGAGTATCAATGGACATCAACACCATGTTTTGACTGTTGAAAAATGGAGTAATAATACTTCGAGCCTCAGCCTAGCAAGTGTTTCTGGATATAATTGGATATGAGCGTCACTGGTTACTCAAAATACTAACTATTTTCCAGTTAAAGATAGTTGCTTGGCTCGTACAGTTGCCAAATCTACCATCAAAGCTTCCCCACTGCGTCGAGCTTCCCAAGGGCCTGAATCCCACCGTGCTATATTCCACTGTCCCTGCATAAAATCTTCTTTTTCTGACAGTGTGCCAATATAATTAATTAAGTCTGCTGAAGTAGTGAAGTAGCTTTTAGTAAAGCTGATCCTCCGCCCAATCACTTCACCAGTCAGCTTTGCTTCCCCTAAATAGCTGTCATCCAAAATTCTGCCAGTTAAAGTATTGCCACTTTGAATTAGTGTAACTTCAAAACGAGTAGGAATTCGTTGTTGCCAGTAGGTTCCAAGCCAAGTACCGCTCAAGTCTGCCATCGGATTGTTCCATAACTTGTTTACATTTTGGATTAACTACTGACAATACTGCAATCTAAAATCATTTTTCTATATCACCTACCTTGTGGCAACATAACCGTTGATGCGCTTAGATAGCAGGCATTTGGTGAATGGAATTACTCTGCTCCTAAATACTTACACAGATATTTAGCAAGTACCTGAACATGAGGTTTTCTCAACATAGTTAGGTGATTACCTGGAATGCAGTGAACTTGCACATTGGATGTTGTGAGTTGATTCCAGCCTAAAGTTGGATCGTCAGATTTGCTAAGTTGTTCATTAGTTCTAAATAGGGCTAAAGCATTTGGATATTGAGGCGGCATATACTTCAAGGTGGCTCTACTATTGGCATAAAAAATTTTTAACATTCGAGCAAGAGTTAACTCGTCTAGCATTCGTAACCTAGTTTCTTGAGGGATGAGATATTTAACAGTTGCCCGTTCTAAAAAAGATAACCATGTGTGAGGAGTAGTAATTTTCTGTGCAGAAATCGAGATTGACTTATTTGAGAAGCGATCGCTAATTAATGACCAGTAATCTAGTAAAAAGGGATAAATAGAGCGGCTTACCGTAGTTAGGAGAAATTTTAACCCATCCCAGAAGGAAAGTTGATTACTAGAAACAGGAGCTAGCGTATCTATTATTGCTAAAAATACTTGCTCTCCTGAACGGTGTAACTGTTGCCCCATCTCAAATGCGACTAAACCGCCAAAAGACCAGCCTCCTAAATAATAAGGGCCTCGCGGCTGAACTTGACGCAGTGCCTTAATGTAGCAATCTGCCATCTCTTCAATAGTGGTTAATGGTGGGTGTGAGCCGTCTATTCCAAAAGGTTGTAACCCATAAAATGGCTGATCTTTACCCAAATGAAACGCTAGCTCATAGTAGGGCAAAACAACCCCGAAAATAGGATGGACACAGAAAAATGGCGGTTTGGAACCCGCAGGCTGGAGTGGTACTAAGGGCGACCAAGGTAGGGGAGAATCGTTACTATCAGGATTTCGATTCTCAATTAAAGCAGCGAATTGCTCAACAGTAGGTGCTAGAAATAAGTTAGACAAGGGTAAATTTTGCTCACACTGATTCACCTGCTCCAACAACTGCATTGCCAGTAGAGAATCTCCCCCCAATTCAAAAAAATTATCCTGAATGCCTATTTGCTCTAGGTTAAGAAGTTTAGCCCAAAGTATTGTTAAAGCGTATTCAGTTTCAGTTCGGGGAGCAACATAGGGGCGTAGGATATTAATCTTAAACTTTTTTAAAGCATTTCGGTCTACTTTGCCACTAGGAGTCAGTGGTAATGACTGCACCTCAAAAGTTGATGGAATCATGTAATTTGGTAATTTTTCCGCCAAAAAACGGCGCAATTCAGCCGTCGTTAGTGTCAGATCTGCATTAAAGACAACATAGGCTACCAGTTTATTATCAGGGATATCCTCAGTAGCAATAACTACAGCTTCTTGTACTGCTGGATGTTGGGATAATAAGCTTTCAATTTCTGCTAATTCAATGCGGTAGCCGCGAATTTTCACTTGATAGTCTAAGCGACTCAAAAATTGCAGATTTCCATCGGGGAGGTAGCAGACTAAATCTCCAGTTTTATAAAGGCGGCTAGCAGGCGAAAGGCAATTATTTTCTTTGAAAGGATTGGGAATAAATCTTGCCGCAGTCAAGTCTGGACGGTTGAGGTAGCCTCGTGCTAAACCTACTCCGCTAATATATAGTTCACCTGGAATACCGATCGCAACAGGTTGGAGATGGGGATCAAGAACGTAGATTTGAGTGTTGGCGATCGCTTTCCCGATTGAAGTGCTACTACTATTATTCAACTGAGCGACAGTAGACCAAACAGTTGTTTCTGTCAGTCCGTAGGCATTGAAGAAGCGCCTTACACCCGCCCAACGAGCTACAATTTCTGGTGAACAAGCTTCTCCAGCAGAAATTAGAGTTTGTACGGGTAATTCTGTTGCTGGTAAAGTCTTCAGTACGGCAGGCGGCAGAGTAGCATGAGTGATGGCGTGTTGCCGCAGATATGAACTCAATGCCGCTCCATAACGTGCTTCTTCTGGGACTATATAAAGTGTTGCACCTATCCCCAACGCCATCACGATCTCGAAGATAGAGGCATCAAAGCTTAGTGAAGCGAATTGCAGAATCCGATGTTCTGGCTTGAGATCGAAAATTTGAATTTGAGCTTGGACTAAATTGCTAAGTCCACGATGTTCGATTAAAACTCCTTTGGGTTGTCCAGTTGAGCCAGAAGTGTAAATTACATAAGCTAGATTTGCTTCAGTTACACTACTAATAGTGTTTTCTTGGCTTTGTTGAGCAATAACGCGATCTGCTGAAGGCAGCAGCGCTTCGCTATCGCAATCAAGGTAGATTAATTGTTGATCCCCCCAACCCCCCTTAAAAAGAAGGGCTAATGATTGTTGTGTTAAAAGAGGGGCTAATGATTGTTGTGTTAATAGAATAGATACTTGGGCATCCTCCAATATAAACTTCAGGCGTTCTGAGGGGTATATAGGATCTAATGGTACATAGGCTCCTCCAGCTTTAAGAATCCCCAAAATGCCCACTACCATCAACAGCGATCGCTCTACACAAATACCGACTTTAGCCTCTGGTACAACACCAAGTTTTTGTAAATAATGCGCTAATTGATTACTGCGATCGTTCAATTCTTTGTAGGTTAGTTGCTCATCTTGATAAACAAGTGCAGTAGCCTCTGGAGTCTTATTTACCTGTGCTTCAAACAACTCATGGATACATTGGTTACAGGAGTAATCTTTCTCAGTATTATTCCACTCAACGAGTAACTGCTGGCGTTCAGCTGCTGTCAGAATTGGCAACTTGATCAGTTTTTGTTCTGGATCTGCAACAATTCCTGCTAGCAGAGTTTGGAAATGTCCAAGCATTCGGGTGATGGTGTTGCTGTCAAACAAATCTGTACTGTAAATTACTTGCCCTTGCAATCCTGCTGGAGTTTGCCACAGATGCAGTTCCAAATCTAACCTGCTGGTGGCTGAGTCAACATCAAACTGACTTAGTGCGAGTCCAGGTAGTTCTAGGGCTGTAATCGGTGTATTTTGGAGAGCGATCGCTACAGAGAACAAAGGATGCCTGCTCAAGTCTCGCGCTGGGTGGAGTTCCTGCACTAGCTTCTCGAAGGGCAAGTCTTGATGGGCATAAGCTCCTAGTGTCACCTCCCGCACTTGCTCCAACAATTCTCGAAATGTGGGATTCCCCGATAAATCTGTCCGCAGGACTAAACTGTTGACAAAAAAACCAATTAATGGTTCAAGTTCTGCACGGTTGCGGTTAGCAATGGGTGAACCAACTACAATATCTAATTGTCCTGTGTAGCGGTGCAACAACGTTTGAAATGCTGCTAGCAAGGTCATAAATAGAGTCACACCCGCTTGCTGACCTAAAGCTTCTAGGGAAGTAGTTAAACTTTTTGATACCTCTAGAGTGTGGGTTGCGCCTCGGTAAGTTTGGACAGCAGGTCGGGTTCTGTCAGTGGGAAGATTGAGTAGCGGAAGATTTGCTAGTTGCGATCGCCAATACGACAGTTGCAACTCTAATACTTCTCCTTGCAACCACTCGCGTTGCCAATGAGCAAAATCAGCATATTGGATCGGTAGTTCTGGTAGAGGGGAAGGTTTACTGAAATTGAAGGCAGCATACAGTGTACTCATTTCTCGGATCAAAACGCCGATTGACCAACCATCGGCAATAATGTGGTGGAGATTCAACAGCAGGATGTGGTCAGTTGAATCTAGTTGAAAGACTGTGACTCGTAGCAGAATGTCTGCGGTGAGATCGAAAGGATATTGGGATTTCGCGATCGCTTGTTGTCTTGCTGCTGCTTCGCGCTCAGTTGCGGGTAAATAACCTAAATCTACGACAGAAAGAGATAGAGTTACATCCTCCACAATTACTTGATTAAGTTGTCCCTCAGTCATTTCAAAAATTGTTCGCAAGACTTCGTGACGGCGCACGATTTCGTTGAATGTTTGCTCTAAGACAGTAATATTGAGGTGTCCAGTTGCGCGAATAGCAGCAGATACGTTGTAGAAGGGATTACCAGGCGCTAAGGAGTTGAGAAACCACAATCGCTGCTGGGAGAAAGATGCCGGAAAGACAAATTCAGCGTTTGAGACATTAGTGGTCAAGTGTTATTTTCCTGTATTTTCAGTCTTTGAGCGAGGAGCGCAGGCGGCGATGAGCATCACGAGAAAGAGGCACAATCCCTGGATCTTTTTGCTGCTGACGACTTTGTAAATCTTCAATAATTTGGGCAATTTGAGCTAAAGCAGGAGACTCAAATACATTGCGTAAAGGTAACTCTACGCCAAAAACATCGCGGATACGGGAAGTTAGTTGAGTCGCTAGCAGGGAATGTCCCCCTAGCTGAAAAAAGTTGTCGTGAATTCCTACAGACTTGAGTCCTAGTAGTTCAGCCCAAATAGTGGCTAGTTTCTGCTCAATAGGCGATCGCGAAACGCTGCTACCTTCAGCACGCGGCTTCCCCCAGTCAGGTTTAGGCAGCGCCCGACGGTTGACTTTGCCGCTAGATGTCAAGGGTAATGCCTCCAACACCATAAAGGCAGAAGGTATCATGTACTCAGGCAGATTTTGCTCTAAGTAACTTCGCAGTTGTGAAATGAGGTGACGCGCAAATTGCGTCTGTAAAGGATTATTAGCGTAATCATCAGGAGGAACTGACACCTGTTGCCAAGGCAGTAAGTCAACGTTTTTTGTCGCGGATTGGTGCTGAAAAATCACATCATAGCAACTGACATCAGTATTTGACCAACTGACATTAACTGTATAAGGCAGTTCTGCCGCTAGATTCCACCAATCTTGCGGTTCAATGCCTAATTCTCCAAGCTGCTGCAAGCCGAAGCGCATTTCGCCTGCGGTTTGGGGTGCTTGGGTTCCCGCCGTTAGCCATTCTGCCGTTTTGACTGCGGCGATGACACGGGCATTAGGAATTGTTGTAACAGTAAGTACATCTGGCTGCATTTCAACTAAATGCTGACGCACTTTTGCAAAGCTTAAATCGTCTTCAATCCAATTCAGCTGAGAATAAGCAACATTTACTCCTCTGCTCCCCTGCTCCCCTGCTCCTCTGCTCCCCTGCTCCCCTGCCTTAATATGCAGAATCGCGTTATAGCGAAACTGAGTCAATTCACTATGATATGCACCGCGTGTAAGCTCAACTTGGACGTGGCTGATGCGCTCAAAGCGCTCTTTCAAAGCGTGAAAGAAAGCAGGATTTATTACCAGTTCCGTCTCCTGAAATATCGCCAAAGTAAGCTGCTCCTGTAACTGATCTCGACTAACAGCGCTGTCTGCCTGATGTAGCTCAACCGCAGCATGAAAAGCTGATAATAACGGGAGACTCCGCACATCTCCAATAAAAATAAACCCACCAGGAGCAACTCTATCAATTGCTCCCTCAAGCACTCGTAGTAGATAGTCTATGCTCGGAAAATACTGCACAACCGAATTGAGAACTACGGCATCAAAATTTGCTTCTATACCCTCAAAATCAGTCGCCATCCTAGTCAGCAACTTTACTTGAGGTAATGCTTGTGCTACTTGCTGAAGGTATTGGATAGACACAGGTGAAAAATCGGTTCCCCAATATTGAGTGCAGTGTGGGGCAAGTTGAAACAGCAGTAAGCCCGTACCACAACCAATTTCTAATATTTTTTGAGGCTGCAAAGCTAAAATTTGCTGGACGCGATCGCTCACCCATTGTTTCATTTGCTCTTTTTGAATGGGTTGCCCTGTATAGCTACTGTTCCAACCGACAATATTAAAAGTAGCATCGCTATCTACGGTAGGCTGGCGATAAGTCTGGTCATATAGATTTTGCCATTGCTTCACCTGCTCATCCTGCAATTGCGGTTTCTGAGAGTTGTCTTGATTCGTTACGATGTATGCAATTATGCGTTTATCTGCTGATGCGTTCTCGTTGGCTACTACAACAGCCTCTCGAACTGTTGGATGTTGACACAATAGCGCTTCAATCTCGCCTAATTCAATGCGGAAGCCGCGAATTTTTACCTGATCGTCAATGCGACCAATAAATTCTAGATTGCCATCAGGAAAATAACGCGCTAAATCTCCGGTTTTGTATAAGCGGCTAAAAGGCGAGGATTCTGTAAAAGGATTGGGAATAAAACGTTCAGCCGTTAACTCAGTTTGATTTAAATAGCCCCGCGCTAGTCCATCTCCACCAATGTAAACCTCACCAACTACCCCAATTGGCACAGGTTGGAGGTTAGCATCTAGCAGGTAAACTTGGGTATTAGCAACAGGACGACCGATAGAGGGCTTGTTATGATTATCAGGGGCATTTAACTGAGCCAGCGTTGCCCAAATTGTTGCTTCTGTTGGTCCATAAGCGTTGAAAAAGCGACGATTTACACTCCATTGCTGCATAATTTCGCGCTGACAAGCTTCACCGCCAGCAATAACCGTTTGCAAGGGTGGTTCTGCTGGTAAAACGGCTAAAACCGCAGGCGGGAGAATAGCAGTATCGATCGCCTTATCTTGCAAAAACTGAATCAGAGAAGATCCAGGTAACTGTGCTGTTTTGGGAGGAATGTAAAGGCTAGCACCAACCCCAAACGCTAGCAGCATCTCGAAAATAGACGCATCAAAACTCAGGGAGCTAAATTGTAAAATGCGATTGGTTGGTTGCAGATTAAATGCTTGAATTTGAGCATCAACTACGTTACAAAGCCCACGATGCTGAATTAAAACGCCTTTCGGTTTTCCGGTCGAGCCAGAGGTGTAAATAACGTAAGCTAGGTTATCTGGTGTTCCGCTACTTGTTGGAGTTTGATCTCTGTGGGTGGCGATCGCTTCCCAGTCACTATCTAGACAAATTAATTGAAGATTTCCGACTTCTAATTCCTGCTTATGATCGCCCCAATCTTTAAAAAGCGGGATTAAGGATTGTTGGGTTAACATGATCGCAACTTGAGTATCACTAAGCATGAACTTGAGGCGATCGCTCGGATAATTAGGATCAAGCGGTACATACGCCCCGCCTGCCTTCCAAATGCCTAGTATACTTACTATCGCTTCTAGCGATCGCTCAATACAAATTCCTACCAAAACTTCAGGTGCAACGCCCAATTGCTGCAAATAGTTTGCTAGTTGGTTAGCGCGTTGATTTAATTCTCGGTAAGTTATTTGCTCGTCAGCATAGACAACGGCAATAGCATCGGGCGTTCTTGCTGCTTGCGCCTCAAATAGTTGATGTATGCAATTGTCTGAATAATTGCACTCAGTTTGATTCCATTCCACCAACAGCTGATGGCGTTCTGCTACACTCAGCAGGGGTAAGTCTGCAATGCGGGCATCGGGATTAGCAACAATGCTTGCTAACAGCGTTTGAAAGTGATTTATAAATCGGGCGATCGTCGACGCATCAAACAAGTCTGTGTTGTATGCAACAAAGCCACTCAACCCCTCTGATACTTCTTCCCACAAACCGCTCAATCCATAACCACGCTCCCACAAATGCAACTCCAGATCGAACCGCGTAGTGCTGACATCAAACTTGAGTGGGTTCAGTGTCAATCCAGGTAACTCCAAAGGTTGCATCGGGGCATTCTGAAGCGCAAAGACAACCTGAAACAAGGGATTACGGCTTGCTTCGCGCTCTGGGTGCAACTCCTCGACTAACTTCTCAAAAGGTAAGTCTTGGTGATCGTAGGCTGCTAGCGTCATTTCCCGCACTCGTCCCAAAAGTTCCCGAAATCTCGGGTTATCGGACAAATCCACGCGCAGCACTAAACTATTGACAAAAAAGCCAATTAATGACTCAAGTTCTGCACGGTTGCGGTTAGCGATTGGCGAACCAACTACAATATCTGTTTGTCCTGTGTAGCGGTGCAACAATATTTGAAATGCTGCTAGCAGAATCATGAATAGAGTCACGCCGGACTGACTGAGGGCTGCTAATTTAGCAGTTAGCTCTTTTGATAGCTCTAAATTGTGGGTAGCACCTCGGTAAGTTTGGACGGCAGGTCGGGTTCTATCAGTGGGAAGATTGAGTAGCGGAAGATTCGCTAGTTGCGATCGCCAATACGACAGTTGCGACTCTAATACTTCCCCTTGCAACCACTCGCGTTGCCAATAGGCAAAATCAGCATATTGGATCGGCAGTTCTGGTAAGGAAAATGATTGATTTGTACTAAAAGCGGTGTAATGTGCAACCAATTCTCGCAGCAACACGCCGAGCGACCAACCATCTGAGACAATATGGTGTAGATTTAGCAATAGGACATATTCAGTTACACCAAGCTGCAACAACTTCACTCGCAGTAGTGGCTCGTTAGCTAGATTAAATGGCTGTTGGGCTGATTCAGTTGCAATTTGCGCTGCTGTTAATTGTCGCTTTGTGAAGGGTAAATGCTGCAAATTCACAACAGGCAGAGATAGATTAACTTTGGCAGAAATAATTTGAGTAGGTTGTCCATCCACCTTGGCAAAGTTGGTACGCAAAGCTTCGTGACGATGGGCGATCGCATTGAAAGCCTGCTGTAAAGCCGTTAAGTCTAGCTGTCCACTAAGGCGAACAGCGAAAGGTACATTGTAGAAAGGGTTTTCAGGTACTAACTGATCTAAAAACCACAATCGCTGCTGCGCGAATGATAAAGGCAATACGCGATCTGCTGAAGGCAGCAGCGCTTCGCTATCGCGCGAAATTGGTACAAGTTGGGGATCAGCTTGGTTAAACTGAGATGCCCCTTGCAGCAAAGCGATCAACTCAGATTTGTGTTCAGCGATCTCTGCTTGTAACTGAGGAGTCAACACTCCTTCAGGAGCATTGCAGCGCAGGCGGAGTCCCTCAACGTAAACTTGAATATCTAGATCGCGTAAGTGAGCTAAAAATTCAACATCTGTCAAAACTCCACCTCCTCACGATTTTGGCAGGTAATTGTATCATCTTTATTTGCTCCACTAATTGCTGCAATGTACTGAGCTAATCTTGCAATTGTAGGTGTTTCAAACATAATTCGGAGTGGCATTTGGACTCCAAAGCGATCGCGAATACGTGAAACTAGCTGTGTGGCTAGAAGTGAATGTCCGCCTAAGTCAAAAAAATTGTCCTCTATCCCTATTTGTTCTCGACCTAAAATTTTGCTCCATATCTGCACTAATTGAGCTTCAACTGACGTTCGCGGTGTCTGGTTATCTAATATTTCAACCTTAGTAAAATTAGGCAAAGGAAGTGCAAGACGATCTATTTTACCGTTGCGGGTTAGCGGCAATGCCTCCAAGACTACAAACGCGGCAGGTATCATGTAATTTGGCAGCTTCGTCTTTAGGAAACTCTGCAAATTGCTAATTGTTATCTGCTCGGAATTAGAAACGACGTAAGCAACTAAAGAGCGATCGCGCTTTACCTCCCGCAGCATCACAACGCTTTCTCGTACTGCTGGATACTGGTTTAACAGAGTTTCAATCTCGCCCAACTCAATCCGAAAACCGCGTAATTTCACTTGAGCATCGCTACGCCCAACAAATTCCAGATTACCATCAGGAAGATACCGCGCTAAATCTCCAGTTTTATAGAGACGACTTTTTGACTTTTCAAAGGGATTAGCAATAAACCGCTCTTGGGTTAATTCAGGACGATTTAAATAGCCTCGCGCCAAGCCATCACCGCCGATGTAAATTTCTCCGGTAACACCAATAGGGACGAGTTGCAGGTGAGCATCCAGCAGATAAATTTGAGTATTGGCGATCGCTTTTCCAATTGGAATTGATGTCAGTGGTACTTGCACCTCATACCAGGAAGTAAAGGTAGTATTTTCAGTAGGTCCATATACGTGCAGTAAATGTTCAGGTGCGCCTGCCTTGATTACGGCTTCTACCGACATAGGATCAACTGCTTCACCACCAAATAACAAGTAACGCAGTGAAGAAAAAGAGTTAGGTACTTCCCGCGCCATTTGATTAAATAATGCGGTTGTCAAAAACAAAACGCTGATTTCAGTAGAGCGAATTTCTTGAGCAAAGTCTTGAGGGGAAAGTGTAACTTCTGAATTAATCCCAACTAATTGCGCTCCATTCAGCAGTGCTACCCAAATTTCAAATGTTGCTGCATCAAATGAAATATTGGAGCATTGGGCAACTTTATCTCCGGGTGCTACGGTGATGTAGTTAGTATTGCAGACTAAGCGATTTACGGCTCGATGAGGTACTGCTACACCCTTTGGTGTTCCTGTTGAACCAGAGGTATAAACTACGTAAGCAAGATCGTCTAAGGCTGTTTGGTTGATTAGGCTTTCTTCACTACCTAGCGCGATCGCTTCCCAGTGCTGCTCTAAGCATACTATTCGCTTTCCCCAACTTTGATCAAAAAGAGGAGCTAGTGCTTGCTCTGTCAGTAATACAGATACTTGTGCATCCTCCAGCATAAACTTTAATCGCTCTGGAGGATAAGTTGGATCTAGAGGAACGTAGGCTGCTCCAGCTTTCAGGATACCTAGCTCTGAAGCCACCATCATCGGCGAACGCTCCATGCAGATACCTACCAGTGTTTCAGAACCTACGCCTAGTTTGCGTAAATAATGCGCTAGTTGGTTACTACCGCTATTTAATTCTCGATATGTAAATTGTCGTCCAAAGCTTACTGCAATAGCATTTGGGTTTTGTGCTACCTGAGCTTCAAACAATTGGTGAATGCACTGAGTTGGATAATCACGCTGATTTTGATTCCACTCTACTAGGAGTTGGTGCTGCTCGGCGGCGCTTAAAAGCGGCAAGTCGGCTAAACGAGTATCAGGATTTGCAACAGCGCCAGCTAACAGCGTTTGGAAGTGTTGAAGCATCAGCGCGATCGCCTTTTGCTCAAACAAGTCAGTGTTATACACCAGCACACCCCGCAATCCCTCTGATTGCTGCCACCCATCGCCCCACAGATTTCTGAAGTTATCCGCACACTCCCATAGATAAAGCTCTAAGTCAAATCGAGCAGTTGTAGTCTCTAGCTTAAAAGACGACAGATTTAACCCAGGTAAGCTCAGTTGCTCCATTGGTGCATTTTGAAGTGCAAACACTACCTGAAACAGTGGATTACGGCTTCCTTGACGTTCTGGATGCAGTTCCTCTACTAATTTCTCGAAAGGTACATCCTGATGAGCATAGGCTCCTACAGCGACTTCTCGCACTCTCAAGAGTAACTCTCGAAAGGTAGGATTGCCTGATAAGTCGGTTCGCAGGATTAAACTATTGGCGAAAAACCCGATCAAGTTTTCTAACTCGCCTCTGTTGCGATTGGCGATTGGCGAACCAACGGCTATGTCTGTCTGACTTGTGTAGCGATACAATAATGTTTTAAAAGCTGCTAGTAAGGTCATAAACAGCGTTACGCCTTCCTGCTGACTTAGTGCCAAAAGTGCCTGAGACAAATCAAGTGGTAATTCTAGCAACTGAGTAGCGCCCCGATAGCTTTGTGCGCGTGTGCGATCGCTCTTAATTTCTAAGGTGGACAAATCCTGTAACTGCGATCGCCAGTAAGACAATTGCGACTCCAATACTTCCCCTTTTAACCATTGGCGTTGCCAACTAGCAAAATCAGCATATTGAATCGGTAATGGAGGCAATGGATCAGGTTTACCCGAACTGAAAGCTGTGTATAACAAACCCAGTTCTCGAATTAGTAGCGCGGTTGACCATTCATCAAAGACAATATGGTGTAGTGCGATCGCCAGTACATAATCTGATTCGCTAAGTTGCAGCAGTGTTACTCGTAATAACGGCCCTTGTTCCAGGTTAAATGGCTGCTGTGTCTCTTGTAACAGCAATTTTTGTGCAGCAGATCCTCGTTCACTAACAGGTAATTGCTGAAGCTCGATCTTCGGTAGGTAAATTCTTAAGTAGGGTGCAATTACTTGTACAGGTTGCCCCGCTACAGTTTTAAAGGTAGTACGTAATACTTCATGACGACGCACAATTTCATTAAAGCTGTCTTCTAGGGTAGCTAAGTCAAGCATACCTGTAATCCGAAAGGCGGTAGGCACGTTGTAAAACGAATTACCAGGAAACAGCTGATCGAGAAACCACAGCCGTTGTTGGGCAAATGATGTCGGAAAGACAAAGACTTCTTCTAAATTGATATCATTGGCTGATTCTACTGAAGCCATTAATGAATCTGCTTACGTAATTCGCTTACTCTTTTTAACGGAGGTGAAGTATTAATTGCTCTACATTTAGAGAGAAGTTGAATTCGATCATTGTAGAACTAACTACCGCAGAATACGTCTTTCACTTAATATGCGAACAATAGAAAATTATCGCTACATCAATATATCTGCGCCTACGCGAACTGATCCCAATTTACTTTACTAAAAACTGACACAAAATGCTTTTGGGTAATTTCCCTTCTATGCGATCGCTACTTCTACTAACCATCAGCTTCAACTCCCTTTTCCTCACCCAACCTTCACTTGCACAAACATCAGTACCGCCGCATTCTGAAGCTCCTCTAGATTTAAGCTTACTCGAACCAGACGCATCTCTAGATGGAAGTGTGATCACCTCTAACACGATTTCCCAACAGCACCTTACAATTCCTAGCCTCTGGTGGGCAAGCGAACAGTTTGGCGGTAATCTGCTTGACAGCTGGCTAGCTTATCCAAGTGATAGTAAGCACAATCCACGAGTTGATCTAATTGTCAATAGACAAAATTGGAGCTTAAGCGACTACATACAGCGATACGAATTCGTTAACCACTTCGGCAGTGTTGCTAGTGATTACGGCTATAACGTCAGAGTTTTCAACGTTCAACAAGAACTTTTGGCAACTTATACTTGTGATTTTAGTGCAACTCCACGCTTGTGCAATATGCAGGTACAAGCTACGGGGAACGCGCGTGTGCGGGGATCAGGTGAAAGTTTATTTTGAAAATTAACTGGTTCTGATTTTTTGCCACAAGGATTGATATTGCTGCATAGTTGCTTCAGTTAAAGGAAGCAAAAATTCACTGCGCTGGAAAATTTCAGGTTCAGACAATAGCAGGCTTTGTAATGGTTTTTGGATATCACTTGACTTCAGCTTGAGCGGAATCGGCGAGGTTGCTTTGGATTGGACAGAAATTTGTGCAGCAATTTGGGGTTGCCAACAAAAATCAATCCATTGTTCGCCTAGAGAGGTGTTAGAAACCTCACCAGAGGGGCGAACCCACAAATCTGCCCAAAGTGTAGTTCCCGACTGAGGAATAATTGCGGCAATTTGTTGATAACGTTGGATAGCTGGTAGCACATCTGTTGACCAACCCACCGCTAGCCAAGTAGCTCCTAAAATCAGGGGTTGTAGGTAAGTATCGGAACTATAAAACTTGACTTGTTGATTTAGGGCGCGTAGTTGTTGTTCTAGCTCTGGAACATTGTTAATATTTTGGGTGTTGTAAGATTTGCCTAGTTTCTTTAAGGTTAGTCCAATGACTTCTCGTGGCTGGTCAAGTAAAGAAATGCGATCGCGTAATTCTTCTCGCCACAAATCACCCCAATCGCTAGGTGTCCAGCCCAAAGGCTCGAATTTTTCTCGGTTATAAACAATAACTGTATTACCCCAGCGATAAGGCGCAGCCCAAACTTTGCCGCCAGCGTCTAGCTGTCCTTGATCATTGCGCTTTACAAGTTCTTGCCAGCGAGTGGGCAAGTTTAGCCACTGTGGCAACTTTGTTACATCAAGCGGTTGAATCAATTTCTGGTTAATTGCTTGTGCTAACCAATAATCTCCCAATGTTACCAAGTCAGGCTGGACAACTTGTTGAGATTTAATAAACGGTAGAGGTAGTTCTAGTTGCCTGTCGTCGGCTTGCTTATTTGGCTGCTTGCTACCAGATTCTAATTGTAAAAATAACTCCTTTAACTGTTCAACTGGAGCAAACTGTAAATCAGCACGTTGGTTGAGAGTACGGAATTTATTAACTACTTGGGCGGGGATAGAACCTTTCAATAGCTGAACGCGCAACTTGGCTTTGTCTTGTTCACCACACGCAGCTAGTAGCTGGCTTAATGCTAGTGTCCCTGTACCCGCTAAAAAAGACCTTCGATCCATATTTCCCTACACGCTTTGCCGCCGCTCGACTCCAAAGCCAACTAAATCAATGACGCTGGGTGGTTCGTTGGCGTCTGTTGGGCGCTGGTAAGTAACGATTGTCCGCAGGCGTAAGTCAAGCGCAAGCATTCGCATTTGATCCACTGCTACCGATCGCCGATAATATGTTGTCATCTCCAAAGTTTGACGGGTAGGCTGATAGGTAAATCGTCCCGCGATCGCTCCTGCTTCTGAGTATCCTTCATTTCTAAGGTAAAAGCCTTTAATCGCTTCTTCCTCGGCGACTTGTGCTGCTATAGGCGGGGGTGGGGTTTCAACGGATGTATCAGTTGATGTAACGTAGCTATCTGGCACAAATAAAGCTTGCAAACTCATCGACACTGTTTCGCCAGTTTCAGAGCGAGTGTCAAAGGCGATCGCAAACCCTGGTAATGCCTCTTGCTCATTGTTTGCTGCTACCTTAATCCCACTTAAGCTAGATAGCGATAAAATTTGCTGCTTCTGGGCTGGGGTAATTTGCTCTACCCTAAATTCTGTATAAGACCTTTCTATCCGCCCTACAAGCACCTCATGGTACGTTCTTTCTGTTGTCCATCGTCCAGTACAAGCAGTAAAAAATTCCTGAAATTTAAGCATTTTTTCTGATCAAAGTGCTAATAAGATTTCTTTATCTACAACTGACAGAGTTTTTATTTTTTCTATAACGTAATCAAATCACTACTTTATTCTAGACAATCTTTAAATACAACGTATCAAACACTACCAATAGGTATTTTTATCTGAGATATTAACTCAATTAGTTTACGCTTATGGATAGTGCGCTGCTGACGTATATAGTTGGTTAATGCTCATAATTCGCCTTTAAAGCTATATTTTTGCTGAAAATAAGCTATAAATTTAAGTAAGCTAGACAATAATGTATCTTACTACTCAACAATAGTATTTATTTTTGTTTAAAACCTAATATTAATGTATCGCTTTAAAAGCACAAGTCTCAAAAGTTAAATGATTTGTAAGGAGAGATAATTTTGCTGTTTTGTTGCCTACTATAGAAAAGAAATTAAATAGAGCGATGAGGGTTATCAGATGGAGCCAGTACAAAAACAAGTCATCGCTTTGAGCCATAAAGTAGATGCTCTGTATCAGGTTGTTGACAATCTCAATGCTAGGGTGTCTGAAGCTTTCTCAGAGTGCCGCTTATCTCCAATCCAGGGAACAAATAATTCTCTGGAAGTAGATTCTGTTGGGCATTACTCAAATCAAAGCTATAGCAGCATCAAATCGGCGATGGAACACAAAGACGTGCTAGTAGATAGCAGCAGTCTCGATAACCATCGTCAGAGTGGTGAAAAGGAGTTAGCACCAGAAATTCAAATTCAGCGACTGACGGCACAACTAACCGCAGCTTACAATCGCATCGCCGCCTTGGAAGAACTGTTACTTGCTCAGAGAATTCATTAGATCAAAGGCGAGAGGCGAGAGATCCCCCCTTTCCCCCCATCCCCAGAGGGGACCCCATGCCCCCCCTTAGGAAAGGGGGAGGCTAGAGGCTAGAAAATTTCTGTTGTCTAATTTTCCTTTTAAGTAGATTAATGGTGGCTGTAGCGCTCTACTAAGGCTTCAATTGCTTGTATAAGTTGGGTTTGGTTCCAATCTTGGGTAAGATGAGCAGCGATGCAGGAGCCTCCGGCTCCCATGCCTTCCTTGACATAGCCTTGCTCATAAGCCCGAAGTTGGGCATAACGCGAGGTAGCAAAACTTAACTGGGTTGCTAAAAGAGGTACAGAATCAATCATCGCTGCTAATTCAATTGTATTACCGCTTTTGTCTTCTGCTACCCAACGAGTTGTTCCTACTACAACTTGTTTCGGTTGCCAAGCTAAGTTATAAACTTGGGCGATCGCTTTGATTAAGGCATATACCGCCAGCATCTGAGTACCACCAGCTAACATTACGCCATTTGTGCGACTAACTGCGATCGCCATCCCAGCTGCTGTGATTTGCATCGGATCGCCTACTGCTGCAATTAGCTGGAGCGGATCTTTGACGGGGTGTTGCCAAAAACCAGCATTTTGTAGTCCAGCTTGTACCACAGCCCATTTTTGAGCATGATTACAAACAGGATGGCTACTGTTAACTTTTCCGGCTGCGGCAATGCCCAATCCGGTTAAAACCGCGAGTGCAGTTGTGGTTCCTCCGACAACACACTCGCCTAAAATCAGATAACCCTGATCCATGCTTGCAGCTAGCTTTTCACCCCAAATTAGTCCTTGATTGAGTAAATGTTTTACTGTTACTAAGTCTAAAGCGCAGCCTTGAGTCAAACACTTGGCAACGGTTCCGCCTAAATCAATTGCTGGCACAGTGGGCGGTTGGGGTAATCCGGCATTGAACAAATAAACCGGAATCGAGAGCGCCTCAACAACAGCACGAGAAATCAATACTGGGGAAGCGCCAGCAGCGAGTGGTGGTAAGGGATATTGCGGCTGGTTCTGGGGGCCATTGTACAAAAACTCCGCATCAGCGATCGCCGTATATTTGCGATCATTAGCAGTAAGTCCAGCAGCTGAAATACCAGGAATTAAAGCAGTTTCGGTAAATCCTAAAACACAAGCAAATACAGGTTTACAACCCCGATACTGCCGCAACCATTCTTGCCCCTGTTCCACCTGAGTATAAACGCGAATCATCAAAATTTTAATATAGGGGCTAGGGGCTAGGGGTTAGGAGTTAGGGAATAAATAATAATACTATCTCCTCTGCTAAGAATGCTCCTCTGCTCCCCATCTCATTCTTCCCCTTCGTAATCCATCAGAACCTGCACCCAGTTAGGAGGACGTGGAATCGGGTTGCCCAAGCGATCTAGTAGAAACCAGGCTGCCAGGTGTACCACAAACAAGTAAACTACGTTATTAACAAAAACCATAGCGATCGCCAGCGCCTGAATTATAGATACACTAGGCTGACTGAGTAATCCCAACTTGATATATCCCCACTCTACTAACCTTGTTACCTGAGTAATTGTATAAACCCAGAGGTCTTCACCCGTCAAAATAGACACTAGCCAAAACCGAAAGAAGAATCCTAAAGCACCTAGCAGCGTACCCAAGGCAATAGAAACAACCCAAGGCGATCGCCGTTGCCATGTAGATCCTAGCAGCACTCCCATTAGACCAAACGGGAAGATAAATAAAATGCTACGAGTTGGCCCCATCAAGACTGAAAGCAGCAAACCAGAAACTCCTGCTGCCATCCAAGCGGCGCGACTACCCCAGCGTAAATAAACCAAGGCGATCGGGACGGGAAAAAAGATCCGCAACAAAGGTCCCAAAGGAAAGTAGTAATTAATAAACCAAATTAAGCTGGCGGTACTGGCTAAAAAAGCAGTTTCCACCATCTTTAAAGGAGCAACAGCCTTCAATCGTGGCTCAGAGAAGTTGTCTTGATAATTGGATTGTTGATTAACAAAGGTTTCAGGAGGAGTAGCTGGTGGATCTGCTGGAGAATCGCTCATGCCGATTTATAAAACTCTTTCAAGTTTAAACGTATTCACCAATCAATTATCAATCTCTCGGATGCAGGTTCCTCTAATAAATCAATTATCAATTGTCAATTCATTGATAAAATTGTTCATTTTTCATTGATTCTGACAGTTGTTGCCTCCGGTAAAGTTTGAGTAGAAATACCTTGTTTATCTGTTTGCACGACTAAAGTTGAGCAAGGTGCATGATGCAGGACATAATTACTAACGCTTCCTAGCAATGCTTCTGCCAATCCTGTGCGGCCACGACGACTAAGTACAATTAAATCGGCTCCCCAGTTTTTTGCTGTTTGACATAGACACAAGCCTGCTTCCCCAGCCGATAGATTAAGTTCTGTTGGTACTCCTTGGCTAGTTGCTATTTCCCCGTAGTGAGTAAGTATTGTCAGTCCGTGCGATCGCTGCTTTTCATAGTGAAGGTTCCAAGCTTCATAAGAATCGTTCATTATGGCGGGGTACAAACCCACTTCTACAGGAATAGGAACTATTGGTTCGCCAATTAAATCATTACACAGGCAATGCAACAACATTAAGCTGCCTTGATAAAAGAGCGCTAACTCTAAGCTTTGCTCAAAAACAGTTTGAGTTAATTGAGAGTTATCAATAGCTACGAGAATTTTGTGAAAACTCATTTAGCACCTCCAAATTAGGAGTAAATTATATTTAACCGATCAGGCGCTCAAGGGCTTGCAGATCGAGAATACAAAGTGTCTGTTGATTACGTACAATTAACCCTTTTTTCTCTAACTTCGCTAATACCCGTGTTACTGTTTCCCGTGCCAATCCACTAAAACTACTTAATTCACGGTGGGGTAAATTGGGAATTTGCATTCCTGCTTGAGCTTGTATTCCCTGTCCTTCTGCTAAGAACAGTAATGTATCTGCTACTCGCGACATACTATCAGATTCCCGCAGTCGCAGTCGTCGATTTACTTGCCGCAAGCGCCGTGCCATCAGCTGAGACAACCGGATTCCCGCTATCGGTTCGGTCTGAATTAATTGTACAAAATCTTGAGCTGGCATATTACCAGTTACGGTGGGAGTAAGAGTGATCACATCTGTGGCTCGTGGTGCTTCATCCAAAGCTGCCATTTCTCCAAACAATTCTCCCTTACCAAGAATGTTTAGTGTCACCTCTTTACCATCTAAATTGTAAGTGCGAATTTTAACCCAACCTTCCAACAGAAAGTATACCGAAGTACCCCAATCATTTTCTAATAAAATTACTTGATTGGCTGAGTGAGAGCGGGTGACAAGATGGATTAGGGCCTTTTCGACAACACTTTTTGGCAAGCCTTGAAAAAAGCGAACCGAGTAAATTAGTGGATTGATAGGTGCGTCAAAACTATATGGGTCATCCATTTCTACATCTTGTCATGAACGTTACTTCTGCGTCATATATTTTTAGATTGATAAATAGGGGAGTGAGTAGTGGGGAGTGGGGAGTGAGTAGTGGGGAGTGAGTAGTGAGTAGTGAGTAGTGAGTAGTGGGGAGTGAGTAAATTTATGCTTAGGTTTTGGACTTGATAGTTCCATTTTTTCTTTCCACTCTCCAGTCTTGACTACTCACTACGCCCAGAAAGCGCTTAAAAGCAGTACAAAGCAGTTTGGTTACAGAAAATGCAACGATTGAGCGTTTGTGTCTTAACGATGCGATGGTAAAGACCAACGTTTTTAATTTGCATAAGACAACAAATCAGGTATGAGACTTTTTTATTTATTACCGACAACCCTATTTGTATTTGGAATGGGGACAATTACTCATTTTACCCTTGCTCAATCTTTCAGTCAGCTACCTATGAACAATACATCAGCCCAAGAGCGTTCTTCTAAGTCAGTCGGTGGCTTATATGTCCAGTCTGAAGATGGAGAGAAGCAAAGTTTTCCGCTTAAACACACTGATGTCAAGGCAAAAATTGCGGGTAATGTGTCACGAGTAGAGGTGACACAAACATTTGAAAATCCTTTTAAGGAACCTTTAGAAGCTGTTTATGTGTTTCCGTTGCCGGATCAAGCGGCAGTGGATGATATGGAAATAAAAATTGGCGATCGCATAATCAAAGGTGATATTAAAAAACGTGAAGAAGCACAAGAAATTTATGAACGCGCCCGTCAAGAAGGCAGAACAGCTGGACTATTAGAACAAGAACGAGACAATATCTTTACTCAGTCACTTGCCAACATTAAACCAGGCGAACAAATTGATGTCACTATTCGTTACACAGATAGTCTGAAGTTTGAAGGTGGTGATTACGAATTTGTTTTCCCAATGGTGGTAGGGCCGCGATATATTCCGGGATCCCCCCTACCCCCTTTGATAAGGGGGGATTTAGGGGGGGTTAGTGGTGATAGCACTAGCGTACCCGATGCTTCACGTATCACTCCGCCAGTGCTAAAACCTGGAACGCGATCGCGGCATGATATTGCTGTAACAGTAGAAATTGATGCTGGAGTTCCATCTGAAGTACGTTCACCTTCTCATCAAATCCGCACTCAATCTAATGGACAGCTAATCAGAGTCCAGCTAGGCGGCGAAGATACAATCCCTAACAAAGACTTAATTCTCCGCTATCGCGTTGCCACGAACCAAACACAAGCAACGGTACTAACTCAATCTGATCAAAAAGGCGGTCATTTTGCTGTTTATCTGATTCCAGCTGTTGAGTATCGCACAAGTGAGATTGTGCCGAAAGATGTTGTATTTCTGATGGACACTTCGGGTTCCCAATCAGGAGATCCCCTAATCAAGTCTCAGGAATTAATGCGCCGCTTTATTAATGGCTTGAATCCGAACGACACATTCACAATTATTGACTTTGCCAATACTACAACTCAGTTATCCTCAGCACCATTGCCGAATACTCCTCAAAACCGTGCTAAAGCGATCGCCTATATCGACAACCTAGATGCTAATGGTGGTACAGAATTACTCAACGGCATTCAGACAGTGTTGAATTTTCCTGCTGCCCAATCAGGACGTTTGCGGAGTATTGTTTTACTAACAGACGGCTATATTGGCAATGAAGTAGAAGTAATTGCCTCTGTCCAAAAGCAACTAAAACCAGGGAATCGCCTTTATAGTTTTGGTGTCGGTAGTTCTGTTAATCGGTTTTTACTTGATCGCCTTGCAGAAGTTGGACGCGGTACTTCTCAAGTTATTCGCCAAGATGAACCCACTGGGGAAGTCGCTGAAAAGTTCTTCCGCCAAATTAATAACCCCGTACTGACAAATATTAAAGTAGATTGGCTCGGTCGTCCTGCTGAAGTTGGTAATACCCAACCGCAAATTTATCCTGCTTCTCCTCCCGATTTATTTGCGAATCAGCCTTTAGTGTTATTCGGACGGCAAGAATACCGTAATCCTGGTACTCTGCGAATTACTGGTACTGCTGCTGGTGGTAAGCGCTACGAAAAGACGCTGAATCTAAATTTTGATAGCACTGGCAACCCTGCTGTTGCCCAACTTTGGGGACGCGCCAGAATTAAAGACTTGATGAATCAAATGTTTGGAGGTGAGACGAAAACGGGCGTAGAGGCAGTTACTGATACAGCTTTGGCTTATCGCTTGTTGTCTCAATACACTGCTTTTGTTGCCGTTAGTGATGAAGTGCGGGTCAATCCAGATGGTACACGACAGCGAGTGCAAGTTCCAGTTGAATTGCCTCAAGGTGTGAGCTATGAAGGGATTTTTGGTGACGCAAGTTCTGATTTTGCCGCTCCTGCTGGTGGTGTGATGTTTAATAGTGCTGCACCACGTCAGCAAAGATTACGTTCCGCAGCCACGAGAGTTGCGCCGTCTGCCTTACCCGCGCCACTTGCAGTTCCAGAATCAGAGACAACTGATACATTCAATCAAAACAATTCGCGGATTGAGGTAATTAGTGCGGCGGGATTGAGTCAAGATGCGATCTCATCCCTCACTCAACACCTCCAAAGTGTCAATCTTCCTCAATCTGTCAGTGGTGAAATTGTATTAGATTTTCCAATCAAAGATCAGCGCGTGGGACGAATTATCTTGGACGATCAAGTCTCAACTCTTAAAGATTCAACTGTACTTGATTTGATTAAGCGATCGCTTGTCACTTGGATGGTGACTGAATCTGTTAACGGCAATATTCGTTTGAAACTGCGGATTGTGCCATCGGACTTGCAATAAGTTAAAGTCGAAGTTGAGTTACAGCAATTTTGCCGGAAAAGCAGATATCAACATCACTTCCAGGAGTGCGATCACGTTTGCCATACTCTCCCACATAGTAAAAATTATCGCCTTCAACCCGGTAATTAACTGGTAACGGTTGAGTACATGGTTCACAAAACACTACGTCGGGGTCAGGATCTCCGGGTTCTAGATGTGGTAAATTTACATTCCAGAATGTGCCGGGTTCAGCTGGGCGTTTAAGTAAGTCAGTCAACACTCCAGCTGTCCATCGAGCGGCAACATCCCAATCAACATTACGTTTTCCTTTGCGATAGTGGGAAACTGCAATTCCTGGAACCCGGTGAAACGCCGCTTCTCTAACAGCAGCAACGGTTCCTGATATATAAGTATCAGCGCCCATGTTTCCGCCAGCGTTGATCCCAGAAATTACATATTTGACATCTGGGCAGATGTGTGTATACGCAATGCGTACACAATCAGCTGGAGTACCTGCGATCGCATATTCAGTATCAGATCGCCGTTGAACGTGAATCGGTTGAGTTGTTGTAACTTGATGCCCACAACCCGATAAATGGTCTTTGGGAGCAGCAATAATTACTTTTGAGTCGTTTGTTTTGAGAACTGATGTCTGGCGGCAAGCTTGTTTGAGGCTACGCATTCCAGGTGCATCAATTCCGTCATCATTAGTTAATATCAGGAGCATTTATTTTATCACTCAGCTAGCATTATGCCAGCCTAGACACGCATTTTCCCACATAGCTATTAATCCGATTATTTTACATTGTTTATCTAGTTTCTAGTGCTAATTCATTCATAGACAGGATAGCGCATTGGTTGATCTTTTTTCAACTTCTTCGTTCTAAAGTTCTATATTGATATTTGGTTAAATTTAGATTATTGATTTTTAGTTTAATATTAAACATTTAAATTTCTTGCTATTTTTGGATAATTGTGTATAACTAGATTTAGAGCCAAAAATTTAATCTAGATATGCTTTAGGTACAACCGTAATGCTAAATTATTCTAAATTTACTTAGTCTTTTGCTTCTTTGTTGTAAATATGGCTATTGAATAAACGTAGCTATATCACTTGCATCTCAACGTTTATCTATGGATTATAGATAATGATTGTCAACAAATTATTTTGGATGTAACTATATCTCTTGTAATATTAACTATTTATTTAGATTTAAATTATTGAGTTTTACTTATTTATATAATAAGTATATTTTTTGCAAACAAATTTTATTATTGTTTAATGAACCAACAACAAACAAATAACTATTTATAACTTTTGGATAACCTTTTTAGCATTGCAAAATAGATTAATTTATAGTTTAATAATTTAAGAAGTAGGTTAAGTATATCTTTTTTGAGGAGAATGGTTAGACATGAATTGAGCGTTAAAAACGCTAATTTTATTTGTTATTAAGGCATAAATTTGCAGGAAAGATATTAACTGCGAAACACTTATTTGGTTGAGGCCAAAGTAGTAAATTAAGCAAATACCAATAATTCCTGATTAAGCATTTTGCGATCGCCTAACCCTTGTGCAAGTCCTAATTAAGTTTGGTGCGCTGAATAACCAGTAGTAAACTAAAATTACTGTATAATAAAATACGTTAGTAGCTGTTTTTCTGTGTTATTACTGACATTGTAGGAAAACAGTTTTTGATATTGAGCGCTATGAAACCAATAGCCCATACCGCATTTAAGAGAAGTTACTCTTCTCTGCTCTTTTAATTTAAGTTTGAAGAGTAGGTATAATTAAATATGTTCTACAATACCAGTTGTCAGTGGTCTATTGGTAATGGACAACTAGAAACACGCGCTGTCTCCTGTTTTGGGCGTAGCAGTTGATGTTTGCTTAGTTCAACTTATTCAGCATGAAGAATCCTATTTTTGAAATACAACAGGAGTAAAGATGGCATTTATCCAAGGTGATCAAAATCCACGTAATCCAAACGACACTTTAAACGGAACTGCCCAAAGTGACTTTATTGAAGGTCTTACAGGAAACGACACATTATTTGGTTTCGGTGCAGACGATGTACTAGATGGTGGTGTTGGTAGAGACAGGATGGAGGGCGGTGCAGGCAACGACACCTATATTGTTGACAATGCGCTCGATATAGTTACAGAAAAGTTTGGTGAAGGATTAACAGATACTGTCCAATCCTCAGTCCAATACACCCTGGGTAACAACCTAGATGATCTAATCCTTTTAGATAACCCAAATACTGGGCTTGGTACAGCTATCAACGGTACGGGAAACGCCCTCGCCAACCTTATTGATGGAAATAGTGGTAATAACGTTATTAGGGGCGAAGGTGGCGATGACGACCTACTCGGTAATGGCGGTGATGACACTTTAATTGGGGGAGCTGGCAATGATGTTCTGAATGATTCTGCTGGCTTAGACGTTCTCCAAGGTGGACTAGGCGACGATCTCTACATTATTCAGGACAACGGCGATTTTGACCTTATAACAGGCGACGTTGTTCTTGACGAGGTTAGAGAGGTTGCTGGTGAAGGTATAGATACCGTTGATGCTTTTGTCAACTATAGACTGGATGGAAATGTTGAGAACCTAGTGCTGAATGAGAATGGCGGTTTCGGCCCCAGCGATGGCACAGGTAATAGCCTCGATAACTACATTTTGGGTAATTCTACTAACAATAATTTGTCTGGTGGAGGCGGAAATGACACCTTGGATGGTGACTCAGGTTCCAACATTCTCATGGGTGGAGACGGGAACGATGATTTGTTCGCTGGAACTGGCGATGACTTCTTAGATGGGGGAGCAGGCAGTGACTTCCTTGAGGGTGGACTTGGCAGTAACACGCTTGTTGGTGGCGTGGGCGATGATTACTATGTTGTCACCAGCGTAACCAACGATATTGTAGAGGCTAGTGGTGCGGGAATAGATACTGTCGATGCGTCGATTAGCTGGACGCTAGATGCCAACGTGGAAAACCTGAACATTGCAGGTAGCAGGGCGCTTGACGGCATGGGTAACAACCTTGCTAATATAATCGCGGGTAATAATGCTAGTAACACTTTGTCTGGCGCAGCTGAAAATGACACCATTGCTGGTGCTTCGGGCGACGACGTGATCGCAGGTGGAGACGGGAATGACGAGTTATTCGGTGAAGTCGGTAATGACAGCTTGGATGGCGGGCTAGGTAATGACCTGCTTTCCGGCGGTATTGGTATTGACTTACTACTAGGTGGAGACGGCCAGGATCAGTTGATTGGTGGCGGCGACAATGACTTGCTAGATGGAGGACTGGGTATTGATGTGCTGATCGGCGACGTGGGCAATGACACCTACATCGTTGATAACATTAGAGATATCATTAGCGAATCTTTCCGTGGTGGTACAGATAGCGTTCAGGCTTCAGTCAGCTATACCCTGAGAGCAAACCTAGAGAACCTTATCCTCAGAGGTACTCGTAATATCAACGGTACAGGCAATACCCTCGACAACACAATCGCTGGAAATAACGCTAGCAACACTCTTAGGGGTGGAGCAGGCGTTGACACGCTGACAGGCGCGGGTGGCCGTGACAGATTCCTCTACAACACCAATGCTGCCTTTAACACTGGTGCGCTTGGAGTCGATAGGATCGCCGACTTCAGCGTTGGTGTTGATAAAATTATTCTAGACAAAACAACCTTCAGGAACCTTACCAGTGCTGCTGGTGGTGGTTTAAATGCGGCGAGTGATTTTGCCAAAGTTGCAAATGATTTTCAGGCTGCATCTAGCAATGCCCGTATTGTTTATAGTGACGGCAACTTGTTCTACAACCAAAACGGTTCAGCAGCAGGGTTTGGCAGCGGAGCTTTGTTTGCCACACTCACAGGCGATCCCTCAATCGGACGTGGGGACTTCATAGTTCAGGCATAAAAGTAATGTTTGAGAAATTTGGAAAACTTTTGTGATTACTTACTGATACACAATCTCATGTTTTTTTATCAACACCTTTGGAGGACGAGTGCGCTATGCGAACTATGCTAGTTCTTCTATTATTTTTTGGTATGTCATGCCTACTGCTGACATCTAATGGTCGCTCTTTACTAAAGGCGGCTAAGAGATTTGTAGAGGCACAGGTACAGCAAGCCAAGAAATACTTAGTAAGAATCAATCCAAGTTACCGTAACAATCAAAAGCGCCACACAAAACAGCCTTCCTCGGCTGTAGCGGCAGCAAGTTCGAGCGGGAAAAACTCGCACAAAAATCAGCCATTGCTGATGCGACTGAGATTAAAGTTGTCAAGGAGCATCAAAAAAAGCACAAAGTTCGTTGCCATCTTCGCGATCGCAATTATTGCTGGACATGGGATGTCGTCACAACTAGCGGCACAAGTTCCATCAGGACCTTCCCAGCCTTTAACTTCGCTGAAGACAGTACCAATTCCAGGGCCAAGCCCTTCTGAACTGGCAGTCTATGTTAAAGACAAAAAGACCGCGATCATGCTCGGAAAATCCCTTTTCTGGGATATGCAGGTCGGCAGCGATGGCATTCAAGGGTGTGCCACTTGCCACTTCAACGCCGGAACTGACAACAGAATCAAAAACCAGATCAGTCCTGGACTGTTGCGCGTGACTCCGGGCCCAGATACAACTTTCCAGACGGGTAGACCGAACTACACACTACAGTCTAAAGATTTCCCATTCCACAAATTGGCAGATCCGAACAACCGTAACTCGGAAGTTGTCTCAGACTCAAACGATGTCGCTTCCTCTCAAGGAGTTTTCAATACCCAATTCGTCGACATTATTCGTGGTAGCGCTAAGGATAAAGTAATTTTCACGCCTGAGCCAGTCTTTAACGTCGCAGGTACGGAAACCCGCCGGGTAGAGCCGCGTAACACACCAACAACGATTAATGCGGTATTCAACTTCCGTAACTTCTGGGATGGACGCGCCCAAAATGAATTTAATGGTGTGAATCCGTTTGGAAAAAGAGACCCCAATGCTAAAGTTCTCAAGGCAGCAACCGCAACCAGTCCCTTACAAGAAGTAAGAGTCAGTCTTAAGGATTCATCTCTGGCTTCGCAGGCAGTAGGGCCACCGCTCAGTTCCTTCGAGATGTCTGCTGATGGTCGCACGTTTGAGGAAATTGGCCAGAAGTTTGGGTCAATTGACTTGAGATCTAGAAGTGCTGCCAAGGGCAGGAGGCTCCCTAGAGAGACAGCCCAGAAGCTATTTAGTCTGACACCGCTCGGAAAGCAGCTTGTCGCTCGTGATGATAGTGTTTTGGGTAGTGTTACTAGATTCCCGCAACCGGGTATTAACCAGAATTACGAAGCCTTGGTTAAAGCCGCCTTCCAACCAGTATGGTGGCAATCTAATTACATCGTCGTAATTAATCCGACAGACGGTAGCCGCAGTTTTGCTCCTAGGCCAAACCGCGCCTTGACTACTAATGAGTACACGCTTACCGAGTACAACTTCTCGCTGTTCTTTGGGCTAGCAATTCAGTTGTACGAGTCTACACTGGTTTCTAACAATGCACCGATTGACCAGTATCTAGAAGGAAACTCTAATGCTTTGACTCCTACTCAGAAGTTGGGGCTTGATATTTTCGAGAACCAAGGTAAGTGTATTAACTGTCACGGTGGCGCAGAATTTACTAACGCTTCTGTGAAGAACGTGAAAAACGAAAAAATCGAACGGATGCTGATGGGAGACAATAAAACTGCTGTCTACGACAATGGTTTTTATAACATCGGTGTTAGACCGACGTTTGAAGACCTGGGTGTAGGAGCACAAGATCCGTTTGGTAAACCGCTTTCAATGTCGCGCCTTGGTCAGCAACCAGGTCAGACACCGGAAGAAGTTCACTGTGCGCCGGATATCCCGAACCCTGAGCCATGCCTTCCCTTAAATCCAAATGAGCGAGTCGCTGTAGATGGAGCGTTCAAAACTCCTGGACTGCGGAATGTGGAACTCACTGCTCCTTACTTCCACAACGGTGGACAGTTGAATTTGGCTCAAGTGGTCGCTTTCTACAATCGCGGTGGCGATCGCCGAGGTCCAAAGGGAGATGATACCACTGGATTCCCACCTAATAACAGTAATTTAGATCCAGATATTCAGAATTTGGGGCTAAATCTAACACAACAACAGGCTTTAGTCGAGTTCATGAGAGCGCTTACTGACGAGCGAGTTAAGTACCGCAGAGCGCCATTTGACCACCCCCAACTGTTCATCCCGAATGGACATCCGGGCAATCAAAACGCTGTTACCGCCGATGCCGACGGCAAAGCTACGGATGCTCTGATTGAGATCCCTGCTGTTGGTCGTAATGGTGGCCCTCCGTTGCCAACCTTTCTTGGCACCTAACCCTCAGATAGTGTAACCCTTGGTTGGTATAACTCTTAGCCAAGGGTTTCCTTTATTTATTAGTAGCAAATGTAGTTAAATCTCTTTGATAAGTCTAATATCAATCCTAATACCGTTTCTCCATAAACTTGCACTTTTTACGCTCCCCCAACCCCCTTATTAAGGGGGCTAGGGGGATCTGATTTGTGGCATCATCTAGAAGAATTGGTATAAGTACACAATTAAAGGATAAATGCAATATGCTCAAGCAATTTTTAACAGGTATTCTTGTTTGTATTTTGTTGCTAGTAAGTAGCGTGTCTACTTTAGCAGAACCCCTGGAAGCCATATCTCCACCTCAAGCAGCAGCAAAGGTACAAGTTAATCCAGACGAACTCCAGAAGTTTACAGATACTATTAAAGAACTACTCGTAACTTATCCGAAGTTTCAAACAGCGATGGTGCAGGCAGTTGAGGAAGAAGGCTTAAGTAAGGAGCGGTTTACTGAAATTTATCTAGCGCAGCAAAAGCCTGAAGTTCAACCAAGCACAGAGATTACTGAAAAGGAAAAGCAAGACTTTGAAAAAGCTTTTGGCAAGGTTGAGCAAATTCAGCTAGATAATCAGTCACACATGAAGCAGATAGTTGAGCAAAAAGGACTAGAGGTACAACGCTTTAACCAAATTTTTGCAGCAACCCTACAAGATCCTGAACTCCAGCAACAAGTTCGCCAGATGATTGATGGCTAATTTCCCAGGAAATCGCACTTGCTAATAGCACTAATTTCCATAACTGCAACACAGTTGCTGTAGTATTTGGGGTAAAAGTCGTATATCGGGTTAATCCGATGAAACAGATCCTTAATTCCTTTTTTAATTTGAAGTATTTGCAACGCCTGATTTCAACGGTAGCGTTAATGATACTAACAACCTTGCTCGTAGCAACTCCCGCCAGTGCAACAAGCATTGCTCAAATGCCGAACTTGCAGCAGGGCGATCGCACTTGGGTGATCGATCAAGCCGAAGTCTTAAGCCGTCTAAACGAAGGCGAGATTAGTAAAGAGCTAGAGAACTTAGCTGCCAAAACTGGAAATGAGGTGAGAATTGTCACAATTCGTCGCCTCGACTATGGCGAAACAGCAGAAAGCTTTGCCAATAAGCTTTTTGAAAAATGGTTTCCCACAAAAGAAGCACAAGCTAATCAAACTTTACTGGCGATTGATACTCTTAGTAGCGGTACAGCAATTCGCACGGGCGCTCAAGTGAAGTCGCTGCTAACAGATGATATTGCTAAAAGTGTTGTTGCAGAGACAGTGCTAGCACCCCTACGTGCTGGGGAGAAATATAACCAAGCTTTTTTGGATGCTAGCGATCGCTTAGTTGCCGTATTATCAGGACAGCCTGATCCTGGACCACCTCAGATTGCCGCAGCCGTTAACGTAGAAGGCACGTTTAAAAAGGCAGAAGAAACAAATGCGGGCAGCGCGACTATTTGGGTAATTGGGCTATTGCTTGCTGCTACGATTATTCCAATGGCAACATACTATCTATACGTCAAGTAAGCCTAATTTTAACAGTGGACAATTTGTCCACTGTTAACTGTCAACTGTCAACTTTTTAATCTTGAACGTAATCAACACCTGTTAATAAAGCAATTTCAGCCCGGACAAATTCTCGTCCCAGATATGCAGCATGATCTAAGCGAGTGACTAGACTGGGCTGATTTTCCTCAAAAATCTTTATGCAAAGTTCCTTCGCTGTTCTGCCACTAAATATTGTGGTGTGCGATCGCTCAACCTTACCCCGTACCGGAATTGGCTTACCCGTTTCTGGATCAACAGCTAAACCGCGCTCATTAATCACATTAGTGAAATGTTTAGCACAAATTAGCCCTGCTTGTGGATCTAGATAAATAATGAAATATCCACTAGGGTCAAGGTCAATATAACGCTTAGAAAGTTTGTCATCAATTGCAGCCAGGTTTTCAACCGTTTGAGGCATAGTCAATCTACAGTCTAGATTTTCTGCTTGAATAATTAAACAAGTTGTAAAGTGCTTTACAATCTATTTCCAGTTTAATTCTTTTTTTCTCTTGCTTTGCCCACTCTGCGCTATTTGCAAGTAATTTTCTTGATTTTTATCTAAATACCGAGCAATAAATTACGCGGACTAAATGCTAAATCGGCATTGATTACATTGATTTCCTGCTCTAATTCAGCTAAATTTCTTCAATAACCGTCTGATATAACGCGCTTCGCAATCTTCGGCGGTAGTGATAGGAGCGCTGAATATCTTATTCTCTTTAACTCTTTGGCTCAATAGGTGTTTCGGGGAGTTAGGGGAGAAGAGCCTCCAACAAAGCACTCAGCAAGGCTTTGCCTCTCTTTTTGGCGTTGTGAACAAACTCGAAGAAACCCAAGTACAACGGTAGCTTT
>JAHHHE010000012.1 GCA_019359535.1 Gloeocapsa sp. UFS-A4-WI-NPMV-4B04 | reverse complement strand
GTTTTATCCTGTTCTTTAGTCAGAAACACCCTTAAACGGCTGCCCATATCCCTGTTACCTTGGTAAACACATTATCTGTATTTATTTATCTTTACACAGTTTGGTTTTCTCACCTCGTTCTACTTACTTGCATTGATCGCTTCTGTCGGCAGAACTCTAAGCGGACGGTGATAGTGCTGGACCAATCTTCAATCCATACCAGTGATGCTATCTACGACAAGCTCGAAGATTGGAGACAGCAGCACATTGAGCTTTTCTGGCTACCAAGTTACTCGCCGCAGTTGAATTTGATTGAGATTGTCTGGCGGTTCATGAAGTACGAGTGGATTGAATTGAGCGCTTACTCTAGCTGGCAAAGCTTAGTTGATTATGTGGAAAAAGTGCTGAGAGAATTTGGAGATAACTATGTAATTGATTTTGCATAACCACTTAGCAACAAGCTTAACGAACCCCCAACAACAACTTGAGCAGCATAAGGACCCCATTACACCCGCCGCAGCGTTTAAGATTGGCGTGGATAACAGCAATTTGTTTTAACGGGTTTTGGTCTTGGTCAATTTCTCACCCCGCTAACCAGAGGCAGAAAGGCTACTGATTTCCCTGGTCAAAAGTTGTGAATTGCTCTTACCGTTGTTTTTAGTTCTGTTGCTACGAAAACCCCGACTAGGGCGACTGTAATTCATACTCACAGAAGCGCGTTTGTTTCCCAAGCTGCGCCATACTGGGCGCTCCTTCTGCCCATGCCACTTACGTTTAGCCTGACATGGGTAATCACCTCACTTTCTTGAGGCTACGCGACAACACCCAGTAAGTTGCACACCAACTAGATGCTTTTACTTCGCACTCTTGTTCACCTTGCTCATTAATGCGAGTGTTCAATACCTCTAATTCTTTACCACGACAAGTGACAGCCATTGCCCCTTTTGCACCTGAGTAGTGGCAGCGATCGCCAACTCGGAAAACCTGCGGTTGCCTTATCGGTGTTGCTGGTGCTAGTTCTCTTTGGGCTGGTTGGGGTGCTTTTATAGGTGATTTCGCGGCATCCGGTTGACTGACGACCTCATTGACGACCTCACTGACGACTTGCTGACAACCTTCACTGACGACCTGATCAGTGGATTCTATAGGCGGTTCAGGCTCCTTAATAGGCGGAGCGCCAAAACTTTTAGCATCTTCATCAACTTTTACTACTACGGATGATAGTTGATTTTCTATTCCAATAAGTTTTGAAGTTAAAAGGTTATCAGGGTTGTCAGATTCGTTATAGGGAGTAGTTTTCAGGTTGTCAGATGAGTTGTCAGAGCGGTTGTCAAATGGGTTGTCAGTCGTCAGGCTATCTTCCAAAGTTAGTGTAATGTCGCCATCAGTTCGCAGTCGCAAAGAGCGGAGCAGCCTTCGTCCAAAATTATCGCGGTCGTAGTTGACATCACCCCAGCTAAGAGTCTGCTGGCATAATTCAATCAGGTCAGAACTGAAGTTATTTTTCCCCTTAGCCTGAAGTCCACTAACGCGGCAATAGTGAGAGTAGGAACCAAACAGGGTTGAGATATTAGGGTTGTAATCTTTATCAGCCCACTCAGAGCGATCGCATCCAATTTGAGTTTTTGCAGCTGGTTCATGAATAACCCACTCGTTGACCCAAGCAGCAATTGAATCAGTACGAATTTTTGCTTGCCACAGCGTAGGGCTAATCCCGTCCTTTCCAATGCGGCGGAGGACGCGGGTAATTTCATCGTTAGGAATTGACAACAGGTAATTAGTGAATGCTGATAGTTCTGGCTCAAACTCGGCTTCTAGATCCCGAACCTTGTCTGTTGCCACTTTGTGGTCAAAAGCCAACATGAGAATTCGTCTCGTTAGCCATGAGCCACCGTCCGCATGAAAGATAGGCGAATTGCTGGTGACAACCGCCATACCTGGGAATCGAAAGTTCAAACCATCCTTGTACAAGCGCCGTCCTGAAAGGGTGTCTTGACCCGTCAGCCGCTTAAAGTTGGATAAACTGCCCGTTACCTTGTCTTGGTCTGGGAGAATGACCAGGCGCTTGCCGATTAGCATGGCTACCGAGTGCTTATCCTCAAGGTCAATTAGGCTACCGTTCCAACAGTTTTGGGAACCGATAAGTGCTTCTAGCAGCCGGGTGAAGGTAGATTTTCCTGAACCACCGACCCCAATTAAGTGCAGGAACTTGTGTAAGTCAGACCGACCGCGTAATACTGCGGCGGCGAAACAGAGCAGAATTTCTTTGTGCGCTTCATTTCCTGTCGCCTCAGAGAGCCAGTTATCAATTGTTGCCCACCCAGTAGCGATAGAGTTGTAGGGGCGTGGTAAGCACCAAGTTAGGCGATATCCAGGGGCGTGTTGGTGGAACTGCCCCGTTGCCAGTTCTAGAACCCCATCGGTAAAGGGCAAAATCTCACTAATCGAGCGTTCATCCCAGACACGCTCAAACAGCCGCCGCCGCATCTTGGTAACGACGTTGGTTACATAGGAAGCGCTACCATAGCCGATGATGCTCTTTGACTCTAGAATCCCATCTACGACTGATTCTAGGTATAAGTCGCTAATAGGAGTCCAAACGCCTTCACGCTCCAAACTGTAATACATCCATGTTTTCTGCTCGTCGTTCCACAGTAGGCGGTCGCGGTAATCCTCAATGATTTCTCGCCCAACGATGTCAGCTGGTTGCAGCTTTCCAGTTCTGTGTGTTTCTGGCTGTTGCATCTGCTTTTCCCAAGCAGTAATATCAACAACCTTGCCCAATACCTTACGCTTAAACTGTTCACCGCCGTGATTGTGGATGTAATCATCCATACCCTTACCCTCTGCCACTGTCCAAAGCCCTCTTGCACTATAAAGTGGGGCTTTAAACAGCTTAAGCTGGTGAGCTAATTTGTGTTGCGCTATTAAGACATTCTTATTGTCGGCACAGTCGGCATCTAAGGCGAAGATGAATCCGAAACCATCACGAGCGTAGCGTTCTAATGTTTTCACTAAATATCGCTTACCTTGTGGATCGGCATATGAAGAAGTTAACCCCATCTCGACACCTAACAGGGCAATGGTGGGAATGCCATTGGCGCAACCTGCGATCGCTTTGAAGAATCCCTCGGTGAGAACTAAGCAGGGATGCCCCTCAATCTTGTATGCCTTAGCTTTAAGTGTTTCGATATCATCCCAGTAATGGGGTTCAGTTGGATGCGTGGGCAGCATAGCGTCATACTCACCCAATGGCGAACGGTACTTAGCTGCTTTCTTGTCCCCTTCTGACTTCCAAGGTTTATCGGGCTTGTATTGACTTTGGTGGTTACAGCCCTTGAGCCAGATGCCGTCTGATTTCGCGGTATACCCCAAGTATTGAGTGGCGTAGTTCGCTATGACTGACAAGCAATTAGCTAAAACCCACTGGGGATTTAAACCCCGTTTCTCGGTGCATTCCTTGTAGTGCCGCGCTGTTAGCTGTGAAGCTTCAGGGGCGACTTGTGCTGTTGCGACTTCAGATTGATTTTCTTGTTCTTTCAACATTTCTCAACTCCTTTGCCGGAGCCGAGAACCAAGCTTGAGTATACGAGCGCCTTGTGAACGTCTAACAACCTGGGGATGTTGTCAATTTGGCTTAAAACAGCTCAAAATAGATTTATCCTACTTATAAACCCCTGCGAAAAGGTTTAGGCTGTCAGGGAAGTCTGGGGCTGGTGCTGTAGAAGGCTTAGTCCCGGCTTTCTGGCATTTGTGGGTTACTATATACAAAGATTTGCAAACGCAATTTTTGATTAACTAATTAATAATATCTGATTAGCAGCTTAATAAGACAGTAATTCGGGAAATTTGCTTGGAGAATTTTAATAATCAGGTATAAGATAGTCGTATGAATCCTAAAGCTAAACGACTAGCTACATTCATCCAGGAGCTACGAGGTTCCCAAAGTCAACGCCAGTTAGCAAAACAACTAGGCGTTAGTCAAGGTTCGGTTAATCTTTGGGAATCGGGTCAATCTTTGCCTGATACAGAAAATCTGGATAAACTGGCAGCTTTAAGGGGATGGAGTCTTTCTGACCTCCAAGCATACCTTGTGAAAGGGGATCTGCCTGACCGTGAACCGCTAGAGCATATATTGAACACGGTGCGCTCGCTTCCATTAGAGGCAGTAGCTCAAGTAGCAGCAGTAGCTGTGGAAACTCTAGCAAATAGAAGTATTTCAAACCAGACTTCCAGAAAATCAGTTCACAAGGCGGTTGATCCTGAATCGGCATTGTCAGCTTAACTGACGAGCCAAAGCATTACTACAGTCAAATTCTGTTACCTTGAGAAATTTCTGGAGCCTGCACGTACAGAAAGAAGGCAACAACCTAGTAATTGATGATGGAGAGCGCATCGCCTACCTTGGCAAGAAGAAGCCGAAGAAGGGGAAAACAAAGAAGGGGAAATCTACAAAGGGTAAGCAAAAGGGCGGTAATGGTGCAGTCAAGCAACCAGTCGAAGCACAGGCTTCACCTAAAGAACCGCCTAAGTTGAAGAAAAAGCAGCCTAGTGATGAAACAAGTAAAACATAGTTGCTCACACCTTCTAGAAAAGGGCATTAGTCATATTTCCTTAGTTACTAGCATTACAAGTAACAAGTTCATAGCAGCCCCATATTCCGCATGATATCAGAGCCTTCATCTTGCTCTGCTTCTTCTTCGGATTGAGAGCCGGAAAACTTCGCCTCTGGCGGGGCTTGGGTGGCATCAACGTGACTAATCTGCCTCTGCTCTGGCTGCTGTGAACTACTAGGTAAAGCCGCATATTCCCGAATCGCTCTAGCCCAAGCTTCGCACTCGGTAGCGCACTGAATGGCAATTGCCCGAAATTGAGGCGAGTCTCTATCTGTAGCGAAGGGTAAAAACCTAGACTCTAAACTTTGAGAGGCTAGGGACTGAATATTTGTATCCAAGCTTTGAAGGTAGGCAAGAACCCTTCCTAATCTAGAGTGAGGATGTCCCCTTAGCTTAAGATGCTTATCGCTCTGTCGTTGCACCAATTAGACCCCCTCAGTAGTTTACTTTTTATAACCGGAGAAGATAGCAAAAAAGCCCCAAGCATCTACCATTCTGGTGTGCAGATTAAGTTTGGTAAATTCCATATATTCTTTTTCCTTACCTTTATTTTCTAGTCCTAAAGGTCTGAAGAGATTACTGCTGTATGCGTCAGGGGCGTTGATTGGTTTGGAGCAAAAGAATTTTTTGATTTCACCAGCGAGTAAATCTGAAACGCCACCACAGCGAATAACTGCATCAATTTCATTCATTTGTGGCAGTTCCGAGTCGAGCCAATTCGAGAGCAAAAGCCAATACTCTTTGAGGCTGGTCTTGTAAGCGTTGGCAAGGAGAGCTTTTTCCGCAATTGATTTTTCTGAGCTAGTAGATTTGAGTAGTCGGGACCACAAGAAATCGTTGCTCGGAACTTCATATTCATAAGTTCTAACGAATGTCAGGTATTTGCGATTGAATCTAGTCTGGAGCGCATTAAGCACCTCCTCCCGTTCAAGTCCAGGAACCTTCTGACGCATCTTATCAATTAAATCGTAGAAGCCCAGCTTAGTAGTGCTGCTTTCTTTTCGGCTAAGGGTTCCTTTGCGAAAGAACAATAAAGAAGTATTCCGATGACCAAACATCAAATAAGCCCGATTTTCAGTGCGGAAGTCGGCTTGATACTTGGCATCCCACATCGCAGCGCCACTGGCTTCCGGCACACACTCAAAGCGCTCTAGAGTAACTTTTAAACGCCGATTGCGGAAATAAAAGCTCCGCATTGCGGCTTTCAACTCCGTCTCTAATTGTTCACGCGACTGAATCTCTCCCCAGGGAAGCAACACACCCAAATCAAGACAAAAATTCTCATTCAATTGCTCGCGCTCGGCAATAACACCGATAGCCGCCAGAATCTTCGGAGTAGCGATTTGAGATTTAAGTGTTTTGAAATTAACAAACGCTTTGTAGTCAAGAGCGACTCGACCAACTGCATGACACTCGCTATCCTTCTTGAATCGAATCCAAGCGTTATCCTCTGGAAAACCTAGACCAGAATCGGCTGGAAGCATTGGAGCAGATTCTGGTGGCAGAGCCAGATGTTCCGGTTGCATCAGCAAGTATTTAATCTCGGAGCCTGCTTGATAAATCACTTTGCTCAAGGAACTGCCCACATCAATACAGACGATGGGCTTTTTGGTTGCTCGTTGAGCGGTAGATGTAGTCATAGACTAATTTAGTTAAAGTGGCTGACCGGACTATAGAAAACTATTCGAGCTTGCAGAATTTATGAGTATAAATGCTTATAACTAATGGTAACGTTAAATCGTTAACTAACAACATTTAACAACACTTAGTAACGTTATACCACATAAAACCGGATGAAATTAGCAGTAGAAAGAGGATAACTCGTTTAATTTAGTTAGACAATGTTATTAGTTTACAACGCATAGTAACGCAACAGCAACTCAATTTTGCGCCCTTTGAGGAGCCAACTCCAAGAGGGGAGACCCCTCTTGACTCCCCCGTAAAATACTCCGTACCTTACGCACCTTTTTGTGCAAAAATACACTTCAAAGGCTTATGCAGTCGGGATTATCAGCTATATATTAAGTAGAAAATTACCCGCTCATGAAATCAATCCCCAGCAACTGCGGTTAAAAGCGGATATTTCACCTCACACTCTTTTTAAAAGTTGTGTGATGTGAGAACACTACCGAACAGGTTTCTCGCTCGTTAGCCACTCGTGTATTGGAGCGGTGTCAGCGGCAACGAATAATTAACACCTCTGTGTTGAAGAAATACTCGGTAGTCTTAAAGACTTAAGGGCTCGTTGTAGTGGTAGATGAATTCGAGATAGCACTGATGTGGTTTGACAACTTTTTTGAAAAGGATAAGGTCTATCGGACTAAACGAGAAACTCAAAGGATGAAAGTACATCTTCAGCGCGTTGGTTAAATGAGTCTCGTCGCTTTTCTATGCTTGAGCGCTGAAGCGTGCTGTGTGCTAGCACGCTTCAGCGATAAACCGCAGACAACGATTTCCTGTGTCCTTGTATCCAGTGTCACGGGGTAAAATGAGTAGCCGACCAGAAACTAACGCGCTTGAACTAAATGAGTCACTGACAGAATCTTGAGCGACCCTAGTAAAACAGTACCAATTGAAGTGTCTGAAAATTAGGGACTTTAAACCCAAGCTTAAGCCGTACTCGTTTACTGTACCAAACAGAGTCAAGGTAAACTGGTAGGCAATATTCTCCACGAAATGCTAAGAAAATTGAAAACCTGAAGTTATTGCTGTGGCTGATTTTTAGCCAAGCGCGTTAGTTTCTGCACAGATGCTACCATAACGCCAAAACCCAAGCCATCAAACAGGGCATGATGCAAGAACTCCCCACTGGGAAGAGGCGGCTGATATGAGTCAGAGCTACAGAATTTATTTAGATGCCTGCTGCCTCAATCGCCCTTTCGATGACCAGACCCAGCCCCGCATCGCCTTAGAAACCCAGGCAAGTCTTACTATTTTGAGCCAATGTGAAACAGGACTCTGGAAACTCATTACCAGCGCCGCAATAGACGAAGAACTCGACCAAACTCCGGCTCTTGAGAGACTTAAAAATGTGAAAACGATACTAGCGCTCGCTAAGATCAAAGTTATTAGTAGCCAATTTATCGAGGGGCGATCAACAGAACTCCAAAAACTAAGATTCTCTGGCTACGATGCAACTCACATTGCTAGTGCCGAAAGAAGTCAAGCCGACATATTTTTGACTACTGACGACAGGCTGATCAAGAAAGCTCAAAAAAATACCCAACTAATTTATGTAGAGATTGACAATCCCGTTCAATGGTTAATTAAGAGCACGCAAGCTTTAGACAACGCCAATGCCTAAAACACAGCAGGAAATTATCAGGCAAGGTTATCAAGCATTAGTCAATTCCTTGGGAGTTGTGGATGCTATTCGGTTTATTCAGCATTTCACCCCTGGACAAGGAGATTACACCAAAGAGCGCCATGAGTGGCTAGACCAAACCCCGGTAGAAGACATTTTGACATCAATGAGACAGCGCCGAGAAGACGATGAAACCCAGTATGACGAAATCATTGAGTAGCGTCACTACCGTCCTCTCTAATATAGATGCCTTGAGCGCCGACGAGCGAAACTTGCCTTGCCACAACCAAAGCCCTCATGCCCGTTTACGAGCGGCAGCAGCAGGATATTTACAAATAACCTACAACAGCACAGGCAGACCGTTTGTATGTAGTATTGATGATATTCGTCAATTATTCCATCCAGCCCTAGATAGACTGTGAGTTAGTGCTTTAGACTACCGCAGGACAGAGAAAGTATTGATAGCGGAATCTTTAGCTGCTACGCAATTTTTTGAATTCGTCCAGTAAGCTCGGCAACTGCTTTAATCAATTCAGTTGAATCGACAGGCTTAGAAAGATGCATCTGAAAGCCAGCCAAAAGTGCGTTTGTACAATCTTCTTGCCTGACGTATGCCGTTAAGGCAATAGCTGGAATTTGCCCTCCTTGCTTAATATCAAGGTTTCTGATCTTACCCAGCAGTGTATAACCGTCTTCATCTGGCATTCCAATATCACTGATCAAGATATCGGGTTGCAATTGAGCGATCGCCTTAATCGCTGCCGCAGCTGAACAAACAGCTGTCACTTTAGCTCCAGAACCTTGTAAGATAACAGTAAGTATTTCGCAGACCTCAGGCTGGTCATCGACAACAAGTATTTGGAGATTTTCTAGTTCTGAGCGAGTTTCTATCTGTGCTAGATTACTCTCAATAGGCAGTAGCTGATCATCACTTTCATTCAAATCATCAGGTAGGAGTGGTAGCTTAACTGTAAATGTTGCTCCTTGATTCTCGCCATTACTATCAACATTAACAGTGCCGTTGTGAAGTTCTACTAAATGACGGGCGATCGCTAATCCTAGTCCTAGCCCTCCATACGCTCTTGTTGTGGTGCTATCTGCCTGACGGAAACGATCAAAAATATAAGGTAGGAACTCTTTTCTAATGCCAACACCTGTATCGCTGACTTCAATGTGAACGTGGGAATCATCCGACACCAAGCGCACCTCAACTTTGCCTTTTTTGGGAGTAAACTTGATTGCATTGGTGAGTAGATTCCAAATAATTTGTTGTAAGCGGTCTGGATCGCCGGAAACTAGACCGATTGCGGGTTCAACTAAATTTACTAATTCAATGTGTTTAGCTTCAGATTGCGGACGCACAGCATCCAGGGCTGTTTCAATTACACTTACAAGATTAATTGGGCGTAAATGTAGACGTAGCTTGCCACGAATAATCCGCGATACATCTAAAATGTCTTCAATTAGTTGTGCTTGCAATTTGGCGTTGCGCTCAATTGTTTCTAGCGCTCGGTCAATTGTGGTTTGATCGAACTTGCGTGTACGGAGTAATCGTGTCCAGCCAAGCATTGAGTTAAGAGGGGTACGCAGTTCGTGAGAAAGTGTCGCTAAGAACTCATCTTTCATCTGATTGGCTGCTTCAGCTTGCTGTCGTGCTACCTGTTCGCAGAGGACTTGAGCTTGTGCTGCTTCTGCTTGTTTGCGTTCGGTAATGTCTGCTACTGTGCCTACATGACCGATAAATTTACCTTGCTCCGAGAACATCGGGGATGATTGGACATGAACCCAACGGATAATTTCTCCCTTAGTGAACAAGCGAAACTCGTTGGAGTATGCTTTATTTGAGCGCGTCCAGGTAGACCAATCTGTAAATACGCGATCGCGATCTTCTGGATGAATTGACTGCAACCACTTTTGAGTATCAAGTGTAGACCCAAAGATAGATTGACAAAATGGGTTTGTATAACTACAGCGTCCGGTAATATCTATAACAAAGATTCCTACAGGTGAACAGGTACTTAAAGCGCGAAATCGCTGTTCACTTTCTTTCAGCGAGATATTGATACTTTCGAGTTGTGCTGCTTGTCGTTTTACTGCTGCTGTTTTTTGAAATAGCTCGACAAATACAGCTACTTTCGCTTTTAATATTTCTGGTACAACTGGCTTCATTAAGTAGTCAACTGCGCCTGTTTCATAACCTTTAGATACGAATGCTTCGCTTTTGCTAAAGGCTGTTAAGAAAATAATTGGTGTGTGGCGCGATCGCTCTCGTTGACGAATTAATGCTGCTGTCTCAAAGCCATCCATTCCTGGCATTTGCACATCTAGTAGAATTACGGCAAAATCCTGATTTAGCAAACATCTCAAAGCTTGTTCCCCAGAATTTGCTCTGACCAAATTTTGACCGAGGCTATCCAAAATTGCCTCTAAAGCCAGTAAATTTTCTGGGTGATCGTCAACCATCAGGATGTTAATGTCATCAGTCTGCATATTTCTGCCAAATGGAAAATTCATGGACGAATAACAGCAAGTTTTCTAACTACCACCCTTATTGTTTAAGGTAAGATAAAATGTTGCTTTTTATTGCATTACATTTCTAGTTCAGATCCAACTCCAGTCAGGCTGTACCAATTCACTTTCTGAATAGCAACATTTTAAATCCTTTTTTACCTTCCCAAGTAAAGTTTATGGGAAGGTATTGTAATTTTTTAGTGGAATAGAAGCGGTTGTAGCTTTTCCGTACCACTCCACATTTTAGCGGTATAGCCAGACACGCAAAAGTGATACTAAATTCTCGGTATCTACAGGTTTACTAATATAATCTGATGCCCCTGCTGCAATACACTTTTCGCGATCGCCTTTCATCGCTTTAGCTGTCAGAGCGATAATTGGTAGTTTACGAAATTGCTCGATATTGCGGATAGCTTGCATTGTCTCGTAGCCATCCATTTCTGGCATCATGATATCCATCAATACAACGTCGATATCAGGCGTATTTTGTAACACGGCAATGGCATCTCTACCGTTTTCAGCATACTTAATATCCATTTGATAGCGCTCTAGCATACTTGTGAGGGCAAAGATATTACGCACATCGTCATCTACAATCAGCACTTTTTTACCAGCTAGGAAACTTTCTGAGGAATACAGTTGTTCCAGCATCTGACGCTGTGAATCAGGTAAACTTGCTTGGATGCGGTGCAGAAACAAAGCTATTTCGTTTAGCAGACTTTCTGGCGATCGCACATTTTTAATAACAGTCGTTTCGCCAAGGCGCTTAAGTTCAGTTTCGGCATTTTTATCCAACTGCTTTGGGGTATAAATTAACATCGGAATCTTGCCAGCCGATGCTTGCTTAATCTGCTCAATTAATTCAAAACCACTGATATCGGGTAATTCTAAGTCAAGCACAACACAATCAAAGGAATTTGAGCGGAGCGCCGCTAGTGCTTCTTCTCCAGTGCCTACAGCAATTGTACAAACATCAGTATTATCAATTAAATCAACAATGCTACGGCGTTGAAGTTCGTCATTTTGGACGACTAACAGATTCTTGACTGAGCGTTCAATAAAGTTTTTGAGATCAGTCAATGCCTGGGTTAATGCTTCACTGGTAACAGGCTTTTGCAGATAAGCGATCGCTCCCAAGTGCAGCCCACGCAGTTGTTCTTCCATAACTGTCATAATCTGAACTGGAATGTGGCGCGTCTGGGGATCGTGCTTCAAGCGATCTAGCACCGTCCAACCATCCATCACAGGTAACATGATATCGAGCATAATTGCATCGGGCTTGAATTCTCGCGCCATTTCTAAACCCGCTTCACTTCCCAAGGCGACAATACCTTTAAATCCCTGTTGCCGCGCCATATCTAAAAGAATATGAGCAAAGTTGATGTCATCTTCAATAATCAGCAAAACAGGATGCTTGCGGCTTGAGGAATGAGCTAATTCTGCATGAATGAGGGCGCGATCATCATTAATTTCGGTGACAACCTGGGGAGTAGACAGGGATTGAGCAGTAAAAGTGGAAGACAGGCTGCTAGAAGCTAAATCAAAGCTACGTTTTTCTTCCCTATTTTCTGCTGCTAACTGCTTATTTTCTACATAAGTCTGCGGCAGGTAGAGTGTAAATGTGCTGCCGTTATCAAGGCTACTAACCAAGGAAATTTCGCCGCCAAGTAGTCGGGCGATTTCGCGGCTAATAGACAAACCCAATCCTGTACCGCCGTATCTACGACTTGTAGTACCATCTGCCTGCTGGAAAGCCTCAAAAATCACTTGCTGCTTGTTAGCAGCAATACCAATACCTGTATCTTTGACTGAAAAAGCGATAACGCTACTAGCTTGATTTAAAATTATATTGTTGGGATTCCGTCCAGAAAATGCTGGCGAAATATCCAATCTTACCTCGCCATGCTCTGTAAATTTAAAGGCATTAGAGAGCAAGTTTTTCAACACTTGGTATAAGCGTTTTACGTCGGTATAGATAGTGTTAGGTAGTTTTTCATGCAATTGAATTGTAAAGTTCAATTCTTTATTCTGCGCCACTTGACGGAATGTGGTTTCGATTTGATCTCGCAGTTGAGTTAATGCTATTGATTCAACTTCAACTGACATAGTTCCCGATTCAATTTTGGCGAGATCAAGAATGTCATTGATCAGTGTCAGCAGATCGTTACCTGCTGAATAAATTGTGCGGCTGTATTCGATTTGTTTAGCAGTTAAGTTACTATCGCTGTTATCTGCCAGCAATTTAGACAGAATTAACAAACTGTTGAGCGGTGTCCGCAATTCATGAGACATATTAGCCAGAAATTCAGACTTGTAGCGTGATGTTAGGGCTAATTGCTCTGCTTTCTCTTCTAAAGACTGCCTAGCTTGCTCAATTTCCCGATTTTTGCGCTCAACTTCTCGATTTTGCAACGCTAACAACTGGGATCTTCCTTCCAACTCAGCGTTGCTTTGTTGTAACTGTTCCTGCTGATTTTTGAGCAAATCTTCAGATGCTTTGAGTGATTTTGCTTGTTGTTCTAATCGCTGATTAGTTTCCCTCAGTTCATTTTGTTGAGTTTGCAGTTCTTCTGCCAAAGACTGAGACTGTTTGAGCAACTCCTCGGTACGCATACTAGCAGCGATTGTATTTAGAACGATCGCAATACTTTCGGTAAGTTGATCGAAGAAGCTAAGATGAATATCACTAAAGCGCTGGAATGATGCTAATTCGATTACTGCCGTTACTTGTCCTTCAAACAATACAGGTAACACAACCGCATTCAGTGGAGTAGCTTCTCCTAAACCAGAACTAATTTTGATATAGTTGTCTGGCACTTCCGTAAGCAGAATCGGCTCTTTTTCCAACGCGCATTGTCCTACCAGTCCTTCACCTAAATGAAATTGATTTGCTAGGTGCTTGCGTTCGCGGTAAGCATAAGAACTAATTAGTTTGAGTAGCGGTTCATGGCTGACACTTGACTCCATCAGGTAGAAAACACCGTGTTGGGCTCTTACTAAAGGTGCGAGTTCAGACAAAATTGATTTAGAGACAGTTTCTAGATCTCGCTGTCCCTGCAACATTCGAGTAAACTTCGCCAGGTTTGTTTTTAACCAGTCTTGTTCAGTATTCTTCTGGGTTGTTTCCCGTAGGTTGGCAATCATTTGGTTGACATTGTCTTTGAGGATTGCTACCTCGCCTTGAGCTTCAACTGCAATTGAACGAGTGAGATCGCCCTTGGTGACTGCGATCGCTACTTCCGCGATCGCGCGTACCTGAGTTGTCAAATTCGCAGCCAGTTCATTAACGTTATCCGTCAAGTCTCTCCATGTACCAGATGCACCCGGAACTTTTGCCTGTCCGCCTAACTTACCTTCAATTCCCACTTCCCGCGCCACAGAAGTAACTTGATCGGCAAACGTCGCCAGGGTATCGATCATTTCATTAATCGTATCTGCCAAGGTTTCAATTTCTCCCTTGGCTTCTAGCATCAATTTACGCTTCAAGTTACCATTGGCAACTGCTGTTACCACTTTGGCAATGCCTCGTACTTGCGCTGTCAAATTGCCTGCCATCGAGTTAACATTATCCGTCAAATCTTTCCACGTACCTGCTACGCCTCTAACCTGCGCTTGACCGCCTAGCTTACCTTCTGTACCAACTTCTCGCGCCACCCGCGTTACTTCCGAGGCAAACGAATTAAGCTGATCCACCATCACATTAATGGTGTCTTTCAAATCCAAAATCTCGCCTTTGACATCAACGGTAATTTTCTTGGAGAGGTCGCCATTAGCTACCGCCTTCGTTACTTCCGCAATGTTGCGTACTTGTGCCGTCAAATTGCCCGCCATCGAGTTAACATTATCCGTCAGATCCTTCCACGTACCAGCCACGCCTTTGACATACGCTTGCACCCCCAGCTTGCCTTCTGAACCCACCTCACGCGCAACTCGTGTGACTTCACTTGCAAAGGAACTGAGTTGATCCACCATTGTATTAATTGTGTTCTTTAGTTCCAGAATCTCACCTTTGACATCAACGGTAATCTTCTTAGAGAGATCGCCGTTAGCTACTGCTGTTGTCACTTCGGCAATATTTCGTACTTGGGCAGTTAAGCTTCCTGCCATGAAGTTAACTGAATCGGTTAAATCCTTCCAAGTGCCTGCTACTCCCCGCACTTCCGCTTGTACGCCTAGCTTACCTTCTGTACCTACCTCACGGGCAACTCTGGTTACTTCACTAGCAAAGGAGTTGAGTTGATCCACCATCGTGTTGACGGTGTTCTTGAGTTCCAAAATTTCGCCTTTGACATCAACCGTAATTTTCTTCGAGAGATCGCCATTAGCTACCGCCGTTGTCACTGCGGCAATGTTCCGTACTTGGGCAGTTAAGCTACCTGCCATAAAATTAACTGAATCGGTGAGATCCTTCCAAGTACCTGCTACACCTCTGACATCAGCTTGGACACCCAGCTTACCTTCAGATCCCACCTCACGGGCAACTCTGGTTACTTCCGAAGCGAAGGAACTGAGTTGATCTACCATGATGTTGATCGTGTTTTTTAGTTCTAGAATTTCACCTTTAACTTGGACAGTGATTTTTTTAGACAGGTCGCCATTAGCGATCGCGGTGGCAACTTCAGCAATATTCCGTACTTGTCCTGTTAAGTTACCCGCCATCGAATTAACGTTATCTGTCAAATCTTTCCAAGTGCCTGCGACACCTTTAACTTGTGCTTGACCGCCTAACTTGCCTTCTGTACCTACTTCGCGGGCAACTCTGGTCACTTCGCTAGCAAACGAGTTGAGTTGATCAACCATTGTGTTGATTGTGTTTTTCAACTCAAAAATCTCGCCTTTAACATCAACTGTAATTTTTTTTGAAAGGTCGCCATTAGCTACCGCCGTTGTCACTTCAGCGATATTTCGCACTTGTGCCGTTAAATTACCCGCCATCGAGTTAACTGCCCCGGTGAGATCCTTCCAAGTGCCAGCCACGCCCCTAACTTCTGCCTGGACACCGAGTTTGCCTTCGGAACCCACCTCACGGGCAACTCTTGTAACTTCACTAGCAAAGGAGTTGAGTTGATCCACCATAATGTTGATCGTGTTCTTCAACTCCAGAATTTCGCCTTTGACATCAACCGTAATCTTTTTGGAAAGATCGCCATTAGCTACCGCCGTGGTCACTTCGGCAATATTCCGTACTTGGGCGGTTAGGCTTCCTGCCATGAAATTTACCGAATCAGTTAAATCCTTCCAAGTACCTGCTACACCTTTTACATCTGCCTGGACACCTAATTTACCTTCGGAACCTACTTCACGGGCAACTCGTGTAACTTCACTAGCAAATGAGTTGAGTTGATCTACCATGATGTTGATCGTGCTCTTCAACTCAAAAATCTCGCCTTTGACATCAACGGTGATCTTCTTCGAGAGGTCACCATTAGCTACTGCCGTCGTTACTTCTGCTATATTCCGCACTTGGGCAGTTAAGTTACCCGCCATTGAGTTAACCGAATCTGTCAGATCCTTCCACGTACCCGCCACGCCTTTCACTTCTGCTTGGACACCTAGTTTGCCTTCGGAACCGACCTCACGGGCAACTCGTGTGACTTCACTAGCAAATGAGTTGAGTTGATCAACCATGATGTTGATCGTGCTTTTCAACTCAAAAATCTCGCCTTTGACATCAACGGTAATTTTCTTCGAGAGGTCGCCGTTAGCTACTGCCGTTGTCACTTCAGCAATATTACGTACCTGCGCTGTCAAGTTTCCGGCCATTGAGTTAACCGAATCTGTCAGATCCTTCCAAGTACCTGCGACACCTTTAACTTCTGCTTGGACACCCAACTTACCCTCAGTTCCTACTTCACGGGCAACTCTTGTCACTTCACTAGCAAAGGAACTTAGTTGAGCTACCATTGTGTTGACGACTTGCGCGGTTTGGAGAAATTCGCCTTGCAAGGGTCTACCTTCAATTTCTAGTGCGATCACTTGTGATAAATCGCCATTGGCCACAGATCGAATCACACGCGCTGTTTCCGATGTCGGCTGAACTAAGTCTGTAATCAGCGTATTAACCGAATTAACGCTGGCTGCCCAAGAACCACCAGCACTACCTAGAGAGGCGCGTTGAGTGATTTTGCCTTCTTTACCAACAACGGTACTGACGCGCTCTAATTCCGCCGCCATCCGCTCATTCATCTCAATAATATCGTTGAGCGTATCGGCAATTTTTCCGGCGATTCCTGTTTGATCGCTGGGCATCCGAACTGTAAAATCACCCTTCTTAACAGCTACTAAAGTTCTTAATAATTCTTTGGGATCTAAATTGTCTGTGTCCTTGGTTAAGACTTCAGTTGGCATTAGTTTTATCCTTTAAATTTTTTATATTGCTGGCACTTGATAGAGCAGATTTATGAATTTTGCCGCGCTCGTACGTTTTTAATTCTCTCGCAACATAACTATTACGACAGATGTGTGATTTTTAATTTTGATTAACTTTAGTCGTTCAGCTTTAGCACGCTCTTGGGGGACTTAACCTTCATCGCTGCAACCAAAAACGAGGATATCTTCAGTAACCCAATCAAGTGATGAACTATAACGCACCTCAAAATGAAGATGCGGTTTGCTCAAGGTTGGCTTACCAGTTGAACCAATAGTTCCTAGCAATTCTCCTTTTTTGACTTTTTGACCAACAGTTACTCCAACACTGTTTAATTGGGCGTAGCGGCTTTGCCATCCTCCTTGATGATTGACAACAACTAAATTGCCATAATTACCTTGGAAACCAGCAACTGCCATCGTTACGGCATCTACAGCGTGTACCTGCGTTCCAGTTGCTGCTAATAAATCTATTCCACTGTGAAAGAAAACGTTACCCGTATCAGGCTGAATCTGCCAGGCATAACCTAAAGCTACAGTTGCCTTAAAGGGCAAGGGATACCCTGCTGACTTAGCAGTAGACCCAAGCAACGCTCGCGTTATCTCGTTGGGACAAGGCGTACGACAGTCACTCGTATTCGCCATGTTCTACGCCGTCAACGCACCACACCTATCATTCCTGCTCCGCAAAAATGCCTTGTACAAACCGCACTTCAATCGTGGGCTATATCAAGAGCGCAACCGGATTGAGAGACTGATTAACCGGATTAAGCAATTCCGCCGCCTAGCGACGCGCTATGAAAAACGAGTGGATAATTAACTCGCCATGCTGACATTTGCGGCAATTCTGATTTGGCTGAAATGAGACCCTTTACACTACATCGGGACTTTGTAAATACGCCCTAGAACAAATCCCCTATTTATCACCCATTAAGCTTTTGGCTGATTAGGTAACACGACCGTAAAGGTAGTCCAGCCATTGGAACTTTCAACTTTAATCGTTCCCTGAAGACGCTCAACTAACTTCTTCACCAGAGCTAGCCCTAACCCAGTCCCGCCTTGTTTCCAAGGGTCGGCATTGGGCACGCGATAAAACTTTTCAAAGATACGCGGCAGTTGGTCTGCTGGAATTTCTGTTGGATTACTGATGGTAAAGATAGTTACTGCTTCAGTAGATTTATAGCAAACGCTCAGTCCAATCTCACCACCACAAGGAGTGTACTTGCAAGCATTATTCAGGAGTTCTGGCAACATTCGTTCCAGGCTGGCGCTGTCTGAGAGCAGTGGAGGTATGTCAGGAGTCAGATTAACCTGTAGAGTTTGCTGGCGTTCCTGAGTACGAGCAGTAAACCGCTCAACGACATTGGGTAACCACTCTTGTAGATTCACCACATCACTGAGCGAAAGGCAATAAGATGCCGCTTCCAGTCGCTGCAAGTCCAAAATGTCGTTCAGTAGCTCAATTTCGCGGTCGCACTCAGCTTGCAAAATTTCCACATAGTACTGAATCTTTTCGATGGTGGGAGAAACTTTTAGCATACAGAGCGCCATCTTGATATTGGTCATAGGCGTTCGCAAATCATGAGAAACGGTGTTGAGGAATTCGTCTTTGAGTTGATTGAGCCTTTCTAATTCCGCTTGCTTTTGGCGCGTCTCCTCCGCTCGCTTGCGTTCGGTCACGTCTTCTAAAGTACCGACATGACCGATAATTTCGCGTTTGTCAGAGAACATCGGGGATGACCGGACATGAACCCAACGAACAATTCCCTCCTGAGTGAGTAAGCGAAACTCGCTCTCGTATTCCTGGCCTTTAAGTGTCCGTGCCGACCAATCTGTCAATACCCAATCGCGCTCTTCCGGATGAACCGACCGCGACCAAATCTCTGCCAAGCTCTCCCCAAGAGTAAAGTGATGAGTAGCTTGGCAGAGTGGGTTAGTGTATGTACAGTAACCTTCAATATCTGTCCTGAAAATGCCTACGGGTGAGCAGGCACTCAAAGAGCGAAACTGTTCTTCACTTTTTTTTAGTTCGGCATTGAGCGCTTGGAGTTGTGCCGCTTGGAGTTTTACCTCCACTGTCTTCTTAAACAGGTCAACAAACACTGCCACCTTGGATATCAATATTTCCGGCTCAATCGGCTTGAGTAGGTAGTCCACTGCGCCAAGGGAATAACCTTTTAACACAAGCAGGGCACTGGCGCTGAATGCTGTCAGGAAAATAATCGGGGTGTGCTGCGTTCGCTCTCGTTCTCGAATCAGCTTTGCCGTCTCAAATCCATCCATCCCTGGCATCTGGACATCGAGCAAAATCACAGCAAAATCCTGATTGAGAAGACATCTCAAGGCTTGCTCACCAGAATGAGCCTTCACCAGATTCTGGCTTAAGCTGCCCAGTATAGCCTCCAAGGCCAGCAGATTTTCTGGATGATCATCAACCAAGAGAACATTAACTTTCTGCTCAGACTGCCTGTTCTGGCTGAGGCGCAGGATGGTTGCAATTTCCACAAAGTGAATCTCAGAAAAATTACACAGTATGAAGTTTGTTATATTCTTTAATCGAACCGATTGTGAACCGAAAAACTACTACTTTTTAAAAACTCGTGGCATTTCACCTGTGAATTCACCTAGAGCTTTACCAGTAGATTCACTTAGAAATCTAGCAGTGAATTCACTGAGAACTATCCCCAAGCCTGACTTCAGCATTGTCAAATTAAAGGGTATGAGTAGTAATTAATACTGTTAGCGAACTCCGAATCACCTGAAAAACTTGCCGGATTTTTCAGTGATGCTACCATAGCCACTTTTACAGCCACTAAAGGAAAATTTGAGTATTATTAAATTCTTGTAAAGTAGCGAACTTGAGATGAACACTGCTGGACACCAAGAGCTTAATGTAGCACTGTCAGTTGACCACAAGTAGGAACAATGTCGATCAACGCTCTACTACCTAATAACGAAGCAGCAAGGCTCAAAGCCCTCTGTCAGTGTGAGATTCTCGATACCTCGCAAGACAAGGCATTTGATGATATTACCCGTTTAGCCGCTGATATTTGCGGCACGCCCATTGCCTTAATTACCCTTATTGATACTGAACGCCAGTGGTTCAAGTCGAAAGTGGGGGCAGATATAACAGAAAACCCTCTTCATGTTGGGTTTTGCCCTTTTGTAATTCAAAAAGGCGACAGTTTAATCATTCCTAATACGTTAGCGGATGAACAGTACGCAACCAATCCCGTAGTTGTCTCAACCCCGTATGTCCGGTTTTATGCTGGTGTACCTCTGACTACAGCCGATGGTCATATACTAGGGACGATTTGTGTCATTGACTATGTGCCGCATGAACTTAGCCCTAAGCAGATCGAGGCGTTGCAAGCATTAAGTCGTCAAGTAATGACACAAATCGAGTTGCGGCATAGTTTAATCGGGCTGTCCCTCACTAATGCTGAACTTAAGCGGTCACAATCGGAACTGCAAAAGGCAAATGACGAGCTAGAAATCCGCGTAAAGAATCGGACGACTGAATTAAGAAATGCCTGCTCGCAATTGCAAAGCGAAATTACCGAGCGCAAGCAGGTAGAGGAGATGTTACGTAATGATGCAAAGCGTCTATCTGCAATCATTGCAACCCAGTACGACATTGCGACAGCCGAACTAGATCTCAACAAAGTCATGAATCTCATCGTCGAGCGCACGCAAAATCTTACGTGCGCTAGTGGGGCGGCTATTGAATTAGTCGAAGGTGACGAGATGGTGTATCACGCCACAAGCGGAACGGTAGCCGACTACACTGGATTGCGACTCAAAATTGCAGCAAGTCTATCGGGGCAGTGCGTTCGGACGGGCGAGATTCTGCGCTGCAACGATGCGGAATTAGACCCACGGGTCGATATTGTTGCTTGCAGGCGAGTTGGAGCTAGGTCCATGATTGTTGTGCCTTTGCATCATGAGCGTAAGGTAGTGGGGGTGCTGAAAGTTCTTTCGCCACAAGCACACGCTTTTGGCGAACGGGATGTCCAGACTTTGCAACTCATGGCAGGATTAATCGCCGCTGCCATGAGCCACGCATCGGAATTTTCAGCCAAGCAAGCACAAATTAATGAACGTAAGCTGGCGGAGGAGGTACTCACAGAAAATGTCAGAGAACTAGAAAAACTCAATGCTCTTAAAGACGACTTCTTGAGTACCGTTTCTCATGAATTGCGGACTCCCATCGCCAATATGAAGATGGCGATCCAAATGCTAAAACTTTCTCCTACTGCTGAAAAAAGCCAGCGCTATTTGGAGATTTTGCAAGCTGAGTGTACCCGTGAAACTAACCTAATTAATGACCTCTTAGACTTGCAGCGGCTGGAAGCTGGCTCTTATCCTATCTTGCTTAACGAGGCAGTGAGCCTACAAATGTTATCTACTATAATTGAGCCGTTTCGAGTCCGTACTGGGCAACTTAAGCAAACGTTACAAATTAATCTGACCCCTGACCTTCCCTCACTGGTTACCAACCGCGCCAGCTTGGAACGAATCTTAGCAGAACTCCTCAATAATGCCTGCAAGTACACTCCTTGCGGTGGTGAAATTGTCTTGAACGTTTGCCAAAAATCTACTGAGGCAGCAACTATCTTTACCATCAGCAATCCAACAGAAATTCCATCTGACCAGTTGCCACGTATCTTTGAAAAGTTTTATCGCGTGCCTCAGGGCGATCGCTGGCAACAAGGCGGGACTGGGTTAGGGCTAGCTCTAGTCCAGAAGTTAGTTGAGCAACTACAGGGAACGATTTTAGTTGAAAGCTTCAATGGCTGGACTACCTTTACCGTTGTGTTGCCTAATCAGCTAAGAGCTTAATGAATGATACCCCTCTTCTGTCACTCTAGGCAGAGGAAAAGCGTTGGGAAGTCGCAGGGACGACAGTAGGGAACAAACCTGGAAATTGGTTGAGGAGGTGAATTAGTTTGGCAAAGCCTCGCTGCAAAGAAGGAATTTCAAATACTGAAGTGCCAAGGTTTAAAGCTGATAGATATCTAGTTTGCAATAAGGCTATTTCCTTTATTACGGATTTTTCTATCAAAATCCTCCTTACAAGTACGAGATGCAGCCCGTTCCTAGTTTACCCAATAATATTTAAATATTTGAATATTCAAATGTTTAAATAGCTATATAAACTTCCAAAAGTTGAGTTAGTGAATTGCAGTGCCAACAGTACACTTCACGTCAGGACAAACTATAGTGACTATTTGAATATTCAGGTATTTAAATATTAAAGTATTCAAATATCCGAATAGTTAAGTAGTAGAATAGTTATATTGGATAATATTCACACATCGGTAACTCGGATGAAAATTATTACCCTCTCGTCCTACAAGGGTGGAGTGGGCAAAACAACCAGTTCAATCTGTCTAGCGTCCTTGTTCTCTCAACATGGACAAACCCTGCTGATTGATTCCGACCCTAACCGCTCTGCTAGCACTTGGGCGAGATCAGGAAATCTCCCTTTCAAGGTGTGCAGCGAAAATACTGCTACTAAGTTGATGGGGCAGAACAAATTTGATTTTGTTGTTATCGACACTCCAGCGCGACCTGTTGAATCCGAGCTTCAGGAGCTAGCGGAAGGATGCGATTTATTGCTGCTACCAACTACGCCAGATTCGCTCTCAATGGATGCCCTAGCGCTGATGACCCAGAGCTTGCCGAATGATGCTAATTATCGGGTTCTGTTAACCATGATTCCTCCGCCTCCTGAAAAAGATGGAGCAGATGCGTTCCAGGCATTGAAAGAAAATGGATTCCCTGTTTTAGAGCGGGGAATTAGGCGCTTCAAGGTCTACAAAGATGCTGCTGCGCTCGGACAGCCTGTATATAAAATTAAGGGAGGAAAAAAGGTATGGCGGGACTGGACGGAACTGGCAAAACTCAACCCACTAGCCGAGCTTCTAGATTCAGCGAAATCCTGAAATTTAAGCAGGCACAAGAGGCAGACTTAGAAGTTGAGCAGCCCTCGGAAAACCTGCCACCCGATGAACTAGTAGAACCAACTCCAGAACCAGCAGCGCCGCCAGCACCAGTAGAAGCCGAGACAAAGGCTAAGGCAGGCAGACGCGGTAAAGTATCGAAGCGCAGCAACCCAGACTATATGCAAGCAATATTTCACTTGCCCGTGAAGACTAGCAAGCGGCTGGATCGAGAGTTGTTGGATCTAGGTGAAGCAGGTGTCAACCTAGATCGCTCTGAATTTGCTGAGGAACTGTTGCAAAGCTTTTTCAGGCTTTCGGAGCAGGTAGGAGCGGACGATGCTCTGAAGCAATTTAGAAATCTAGGAAGTAAATAGTTGGATATTCAACTATTCGTAATCTTGGGTTTGGGTAAGCAAATAGTTGAATAGCTGAATATTTAACTAGAAGGTGCGCTTGTAATTGTGTTAGACCAAATCGAGATCACTTGTATACTTTTTGTACGGTGAATAGACTTTTCGGGCTTCTCGTTAGTAATAAATTCCACTGCACCGACTGATACGGCTGCTGCCACATGAAGCGCATCCATTGCTCCTAATCCTAGTTCACTAACCTCTCGATATGCGCTCTGGATAATTTGGTCAATATCCGTTGCCCAGTACGAGACGGCATCAAAATATTCCTCATAAAACCTGGCTTCACTGGTTTGATTGTTAGGTAATGGCTTAGACGTGTTGATAAGGGATTAAATTAGCAGCCCAAACTCATTACGGTTGATAAATAACCCAATTACCAAATCGTGCATTTCAATAGATTTGGAGAAGCATATTGTCTTACGTGCTAAACGTTTAATCCTTGTTCTTAAAGTTAAATGTTTGCGTTCAATTTTCTGAGTGTTAGACTTACCAATAATATGTACTTGTCGCTCTAAATATCGTTGATAGGAACCCCATCCATCGGTAAAAAATCGTGTGATTCCAAAGGGCTGGAGTAGAGCCTTTAATTTCACAAAGGCGGAGTCTTCATGAGGCGCAAGCACATAAGCTAGTATTTTACCGGAAGCATGGTCTATGGCATGCCATAACCATCTTTGTTGTTGCTTGGACTGGACAAAGCTCCACATTTCATCCATCTCTGCCTCTTGTACACGACACACCGCTGACATCAATTTGAGTTAAGTTTGTCGTCTGGAAAAATTTTTCAAACACACAAACTGTAGTTGGGGAATTTTTTTTAAGTTCCTGAGTTACTGTATTGCGGCTAATTTTTAACACCCTTGCGGTATCTCTCATCCCACTGCCATTTATTGCCATATCAGTGATTTGCTGTTTAACTTTAGGTAAGTAGCCCTGATAGGTATATTCCTGGATAAATGTGCGGCGACAACATAACGGATTTCGACATTGATAACGCTGCTTTTTTTGTGCCGTTTTCCCATGTCTGACTACGTTAATCCTGCCACAATTTGGGCATTGAACTGGCTCTAAAACCATTACTGAACTCGCAAAGACGACAATTTACCTGATTGCAGCACAATTTTGGGGCTAAATCAACACGTCTAAGCCATTACCTGATTGTTATAAATCGCTTTAGGTAGGACTTCTAGTTTTAAGAAGATACTGGACGCAAACTCAAGGGTTAAATCTTCGAGAATGACAAGCGCCCTTTCAGCAATGGCTTCCTCACCCCTTGCGGCAGCAATCAGTACGCCTGAGTCGATAAATGTGCAAGTCATCAAAAATATGGGTGGAAACCCCGTCCTTAAGGACGGCTTTACAAAACTTAGTTTAAGAGTAGCTTATTTTCGCTATATATATACTATATAGCGAAAATAACTCTATGTACTCAACTCAGAAAAATCAATTACGAAGTCTGAGCAAAGCTGAATTTTTGGCTTTGAAAGAGTTGTGTAGACTGAGTAAAAACCTTTATAACGTTGGGCTTTACACCGTTCGCCAATATTTTTTTGAGGAACGTAAGCACCTGCGCTATGAATCTGCGTACCATCTGTGCAAAGACAATGAGAACTATCAACTTCTTAACACTGACATTGCACAGCAAACACTGAAAGTAGTAGATAGAACTTTTCGTGGTTTCTATGGATTGATCAAAGCAGTTAAGTCTGGTAGCTATCAGCAAAAAGTGAGACTTCCTCACTACTTGGACAAAGATGGCTACTTTGTTCTGATAATTCCTCGGATCAAAGTTAAAGATGGGAAGTTCAAAATTCCGATGTCTGCTGCTTTTAAGAAGCAGTTTGGCGAGGTATTTATCTCTTTTCCTGACAGACTTGATCCAGCAACAGTTAAAGAGATTCGGATTCACCCTAAGTATGATGCTAGATTCTTTGAAATTGAGTTTATTTCTCAAGTCGAAAATGAGCCAATAGATACGATTCCTGATAGCTCTCTGGCTATCGACTTCGGACTTAATAATCTGGCAACCTGTGTTGATACCAATGGGGCATCCTTCATTGTGGATGGTCGCAAACTTAAATCTATTAACCAGTGGTTCAACAAAGAAAACGCCCGACTGCAATCTATTAAAGACTTACAGAAAATTAAAGGTCTTACCGAACGTCAATCCAGACTGTATATCAACCGTAGCAACCAAGTTAGGGATTACTTGAATAAAGCGGCTCGACTGATTATTAATCACTGTATCACCAATAAAATTGAACGCCTGATCGTAGGTTTCAATCTGGGGATGAAAGATGGTATTAACATCGGTAGTCGAAATAATCAAAACTTTGTCCAGTTACCTTTCTATAGCTTGAGAAATAAACTTCTTGCTCAATGTGTGCGATATGGTTTGATTTATCAGGAGCAAGAGGAATCTTACACAAGCTTGGCGAGTGCTTTAGATGGTGATGAATTACCTATTTACAATACTGACAAACCAGCTATCTATCAATTTTCCGGTAAACGGGTTAAGCGAGGATTGTACCGGACTAAAGATGGACATTTAATTAATGCTGATTGTAACGGAGCATTAAATATTGGTAGAAAAAGTAAGCAGAATGGTTTTACCGGACTGTCTAGAGGCTGTTTGGCACAGCCGTTACGAATTAAGACCTACTAAGGTTTTGCTTCTTAAGAATCTCCGTGTGTTCACGCCGGAGAGTGTCAATCAGCGTCTTCCTGATATTCTCCTCTACGCTCAATTTTTTCACGCTCTACTCCTTCCCAATCAAGTAAAGGCACACTGGAGGCAACAATTTCCTTACGGAGCTTCCGCAAACGTTCGCCTAGTTGAGGCTTAGACTTTGGTTCGGCTTTCTGCTTAGTAGCAGAGGTTTTCTTTAATTCCAGAAACTCCACAAAATCAATGACTTCTTGTTGCAAGTCTTGGGGGAGGGAGCGCCATTTTTCAAGCAGCAATTGTTCAGTATTCATACGCCCTCCTGCCGTCGGTGTGCAGCAATCTTCTTCTCTCACAATGTACACCGGTTTTCTTGCGCGGTTGTGGGCGGATGAAAAGCCGACCGGAACTCAACCATGACAATGTCAAGGTAATACCTTGACAAATGACAAAGGCGGTAAGCAGTCTCTTTACCTATAAACTACCTAGATAAAACCTTGAGATAAGCAATACAGGGCGCAACAAAAAGCTGGCATCATTCAACTGTGACGAAGAACTGTGGTCTGCTTTCATGCGCCGATGTCAGGAGCAGGGGACGATCGCGACCGCGACACTCACGAGGTTTATCCAACTCTACCTAGATGGCAAGCTGGATAACCTCGATGCAGATATAATTGGTGATCGCTTTGACAAACGAATCAAGGAAAACGTTGATGAGTATCTGGAGAAGCAGCTGCCGTCACACCTGGATAAATATCTAGCGACGAATCAAGGTAATTCAAGAGAATTGTATTCCACAGTCGTTGCCTTATCTGAAAAGATTGGCTCTTTAGAGGCACGTCTATCCACAACGAATGCTCGTACTTATCCGAATAAAACCAATCCTCCTAAAAATCGTGAATTTTGGTTTATTCAGGACAGAGCTAGATATTTAGGCGTAGCCATCAATGCAGACCAACGCCTAAAAATCGAAATGTTTGCCAATGCGAATTATCAGGAGCGGCATGGACAACTCCCCAAGAGGCAACCCTATAGAGGAACTCAAGCTTTTGCCTACCCAGTAGCAGATTTAGATATTTTAGATAACACCATTCGGGGCGTAGTAAAGCAAGGATAAGGCATTGCAAAGATTGGATGCTGCCAGAAGCTATTTAGCAGATCGATGTTTGCTACTAGGAATAGACAACCGTTCCACCGCAAGTCGCTTTACTTCCTCACCTCGGCGATCGTACTTGGCAGTCGTCACTGGCGAGGCGTGACCAGCTAATTTCTGCACAGTGACAATATCAGTACCAGCATCCAGCAGGTCAGAGCAGAAAGTCCGGCGAAAATCATGAGGAGAAAATTCGTCAACACAAGCTTGCTTCCCCCGCCGCCGAACAATTTTCAACACGGCATCGGCGGTCATTGGTCGCAGTTCAATAAAGCCACCTTTCCTGACTGGACATAGCAGAGGTCCTGGTGAACGTCCTCGGATAGCCAACCACTCTGACACCAAAGAGAGCGCCGCCGTAGGCAGATAAACCGTGCGGTATGACTTTCTCTTGCCTTCACGAATCTCCAGAGCGCCCGTATTGGGGTTGAAGTCTCTGAGTTCCAGATTGACCGCTTCAGTTCGTCGTACTCCACCGCCGCGTAGGATAGCGATCAGTGCTAAGTCTCTAATATCTATAGGTCTAGAACATTCTGTTTGGCACACATCCACCAAAGCGGCAAGTTCCGACTCACTTAAAGCGCGACCTCGGAGTTTCTGCGGTGGCGTGTCAATGCGGGGTAAATCTATCGCTGTCGTGTAATCCTCTAACGAAATCAGCCTGAGTTTACGAGCTTCCTGCAACACTCGCCGCAAAGCACATAGCATCTTCTTAGTAGTCGATGGCGTGTACCGAGACATCAAAGCCGACCGCACTGCTGCTGTATGTTGATAGCGAAGAAGAGACCAGTCCAAAGTCAGCGCGTCACACTCGCCATTGGTCAGGAGAGAAGCGATCGCATCCAGGGCATGGTGCATCGTGGCTTGAGAGCCTTCACTCAGTCCAGCAAGATACACCGCCGCCGGCTGCCGAGTTGACGGTACGGGTGCAGTGAGTTTGAGTTCCGAAGCTTCCTGTTTGAAGTCAAGAGCGGGCATTTAGTCTTTGGAACTGGTGTTCTAGATACTAAAATCAATTGTCACATTACAGGGGCGATCTCCGCGTTATTAATGCGATGCCTTCGGCGGTTCGCTTCGCGACCATCGCACGTCGGGAAGATGGACTATCCTGGCATAGGCATACATAGACCATGACATTTCAAGTTGGGAATCCGAGTAGCTTTGCTAGTAGGTGACATCCTCCCCGCGCCAATTCCTCAAAGGAATATGGCGGGGGCTTCCCAATTTCACAATTGAGACTTTCTAGTTATTCCCGAAGGGTTTCGACACTTGCGCGGGACTTCGCCAGCCCCCAGCAGTACGTCTGCATAGACAGTTTCCATTCTGGCGTGTCCCGCCATACTAAGAGCGTTCATTACCCCGATGCAACACCATTTCAGCCGCCGCGTGGTCACGATGAGTTTGATATCCACACTCAGGGCAAAGATGCTCTCTTTCGCTTAGGGGTTTAGCCACATGAGCGAAGCAAGCGGGACAAGTTTGCGACGTACCATTCGGATTGACACGACTGAAATACTTGTCCCGCTTCCAACATACCCACTCCAACAAGGAGAGAAATTGTCCGAAGGAGGCATCAATACAATCTTTTCGGAGCATTCCCCGATTCAATCCAACTGTATTTAGATCCTCAACAAAGATAGTATCAGCCTGATCGCAAAGAGAGTGAGCAGTTTTCCAATGGAAATCTTTGCGGCGGTTGGCAATATGGTGGTGCAGTCTCGCTACTTTCTTTTGAGCTTTCTCCCAGTTATGAGAACGCTTCTTCTTTTTAGATGCTCTACGTTGCAACAATTTTAGTTCGCTTTGTAGAGATTTCAAGAACTTTGGACGTTCTATTGGAAGTCCGTCTGAGGTAGTAAGAAACTTCTCTAATCCTAGATCTATGCCAATTGCTCGACCATGCGGTAGTGGGTCTGGGACAGATATATCACACTCGATAGAAACTACTGCATACCACTTATCAGCACGACGCAGAACCCGCACTTGCTTGATGACAAATCCATCGGGGATAGGTCGATGCAAAGTTATAGGTATAAGTCCTATTTTTGGCAGTTTTATATGATAGTTAATAATAGCAGTAGCGCTAACTTGTGGGAACAACATTGAACGCATCTGCCCATACTTTTTGAAACGTGGGAATCCAAACCCTCGCTTCTGAAAATAATCCCAAGCATCGTGCAGTCTTCTGATAGTACATTGCAGCACTTGAGACTGTACAACTGCCAGACGAGGCATTACCTTCTTTACTTTGGGCAAAGCATTTTGCTGGCGATGATAGCTAGGGAATGGTGCATCCGCAGGGATAATGTATTCCTGCTTCAGCGAACAACGATCAATCCTACACTTTCTCGACGCTACCCAGTCTTTGATTTCTCGCAAAGCATAGTTATAAACCTTGCGCGAAGTTTCCATCCACTCAAGCATTTGTTGCTCTTGAGTAGCGCTTGGATAAAGTCGGTAAGTGTAGTTCATTGTTAGCATGACATAATCTTACCACAAGTTGCTAGCGATGGTAAAGCATTTCATGTTATAGATTCGGTCGGGTATTCATCCATAGCGCCAAACCTTCGTGCTTGAAAGCACTCATGTTATGACGTGGGACTTCTGCCCGTTGAAGTTAAACAGAAAGAGCAGTAATCTGACCGAAAAAATGGGATACAAGCCCCATCCTTGTAGGACTGCTTTGTGCTAGAATATACATGGTGATAAAAAGCCCCCTCTAGGCTCAAGACACATTGAAACAGCTATGGTGAGAGCAGGCGTAGAGAAAAGCCAATGGGCAATGGTAGCAAACATAAATCCACCCCAGAGGAAAAAGTAAACTATATAGTCCGATTCGTTGGTTAGTCGCGGAAGGTCATTCCGAGACTCTAAACGGACGTGGAGAGAGTGTAAGACGAGGTTACTCGCTGTTCTTGTTGAAGCGTCAACCCCAATCAGCGGTCATTTTCCTATTCGTAGGTCATGGCGTGGCGAAGAATCACCGCACTTTAAGGGCGGTGAGGATGTCAATATATTCTCCTTGAATATTCTTCAATATTCCCTAAACAGCATCACTTATGAACGTTACTCCTAAACCCCCAACATTGCGGATTTTGATTGTGGAAGATGATCCGATGATGCAGTTAGGTTTAGAGCAAGCGTTAGAAAATCATCCTCAATTTGAAATTGTCGGGCAAGCAGAAGATGGCTACTTAGGGGTAGAAGCTGCACTTAAGCTGAAGCCGGATCTTGTGGTGATGGATATTGGTTTACCACGACTCGACGGTGTTGCTGCAACTAAGCAAATTAAAGCTGCACTTCCAGAAATTCGTGTTGTAGTGTTAACTTCCCACACCACAGAAACTGAAATTATTGCGGCGCTTGCGAGCGGTGCAGATGCTTACTGTATTAAAGGTGCTAGTGTGGAGCGACTGCTAAGTGCGATCACTGCTGCTAGTGAAGGAGCAACTTACCTCGATCCTCAAATTGCTCGTCGTGTGATAGATAACCTCAAACCGCCTGCACCAACTGGTAATACAGTTCAGCTTTCAGAGCGAGAATTAGAGGTGTTAAAACTGATGGTCGAGGGTTATAGTAATCCACAAATTGCTGCCGCTCTTTACCTTAGCCCTAATACTATCAAAACTCATGTGCGTGGCATTATGAACAAACTAGCCGTAGATGATCGCGTTCAAGCGGCTGTTGTTGCCTTGCGTTCTGGATTAGTTTAGCGTACTCATGAATATATAACTAACATTAGTTAGCTAAGTGCTAATACTGCTAAAGACAGGTAAAATTGATAACTAAAGTATTATAAATAAGCAACGAGAGGCGAGATAATAATTTTCTCCCCTACTTTTGCTGTCTAAAAGAGCATTTTTGAAGAATCACAGAGTTCCGGAGCGCTCGCCAGCTACACTAACTTTCTCAAACAGAGCCAGGCATTTACGATGTCAACACACACAGTTAAATGGTATAAAAGCTTAAGTTTTCAAGGTCTAATAGGCATAGGATTCATTACACTCTGGTTATTTGCTGGTATCGTGTTGGTGATGAATACAAGAGGCAAAAAATTACTTGCAAAAGAATCATCACGCTTGATTGAGATAACTGGTAATAATGCTGTTTCCGAATTAAATGCTCGCTCTTTGGAAATTGCTGCTCTTACACGAACTTTAGCAGTCACCGCAGAAAAATTACCGAAATCAGAAGCGACTTTCAAAAAGATTATTCCAGAACTAATTAACTTTCAGGGAGATTTAGCTGTAGCAGGTGGCGGAATTTGGCCCGAACCCTATAGTTTTCAACCAGATAAACAAAGAAGAAGTTTTTTCTGGGGTAGAGACAAAAGCGGAAACCTCAAATACTACGATGACTATAATCAATCCTGCTTAGGATATCACCATGAAGAATGGTATGTTCCTGTCCGCTACACCAAGCAAAACACTTGTTTTTGGAGTAAGTCATACATAGATCCTTATTCCTATCAACCGATGGTTACTTGTACAGTAGCCACATTTGACCAGGGAAAATTTTCTGGCGCAGCTACTATTGATTTGAATCTAGAAGGATTACAATCATTTGCAGAATCTTTGCAAAAACAAACAGGTGGCTATGTTTTTATTTTAGATAGAAACAACAGATTTATTACCTTTCCTAAAACTAATTTAATTAGACCATTTGGGAAAGATAACCAAAGTAAAAAAACTGAAAAATTATACCTCGCATCAGAGCTTGCTGCAAAGGAACCTTTTTTTTTACCATTGTCTGAAGCTGTTGAAAAAATGAACGCAGAAATAGTAAGTAAGGCACTTCAAAGGCAAAACTATAATTCTATAGTCGCAGCAGCGATCAATCGTGATAGTTACCAAATTGAGCAAGCGGAAGCAGAATTAATTTCTGCTGCGATCGCCAATCCACTTAAACAAAGTCAGAATCAAACAAACTTATATACGAGAATTGAGTTAAAAAATGATTTTGTTATAAACAAAGCTTCTACAGCATTCATTTTTCATGTTCCAAACTCATACTGGAAGTTAGTTATCGTCAAGCCTGTTTCTGAAATTAATGCAGTTGCAGACAATATTATTCAATTACTAATTATTTACTCATTACTTACTATTGTCTTGATTATGTTTGTCGCTTATTTTATATTGAGCCGCTTTTTAATCAAACCTTTATTACAAACTACATCTAATGTCAGAATAATGGGTGCGTTAGTAGCAGATAAGAAATTCAATCAAATAAGCAATCTACCAATTAAACATACAACTTCTAATGAAATTGGGCTATTAGCTCAAGTATTTAATATTCTGGCAACTGAAGTAGTTGAGCAACATAACCAGCTGGAACAGGCGAATGAAGGACTTGAATTTAAAGTTTCAGAGCGCACCGCTCAACTAGCACAAGCCAATACTGAAATTATTGCTCTTAATGATCGCCTCAAACATGAAAATCTGCGGATGAGCGCTGAATTATCAATTACGCGCCGACTCCAAGAGATGATTTTGCCTAAACAACAAGAGCTAAATCAAGTTAAGGGACTAGAGATTGCCAGCTTTATGCAACCAGCAGATGAAGTAGGCGGTGATTATTACGACGTACTTAGCTACGATGGGCGAGTAAAAATTGGCATTGGTGACGTAACCGGACACGGGCTCTCAAGCGGTGTATTAATGATTATGGTGCAAACCGCAGTGCGAACTTTACTCGAAAATAACGAGACAGATCCAGTTAAATTCTTGAATGTTCTCAACCGCACAATTTATCACAACATTCAGCGCATGAATATTGATAAAAGTATGAGCATCGCTTTGTTGGACTACGAAGAAGGCAAACTGCGTTTGAGTGGACAACACGAAGAAATAATTGTAGTGCGTGCTAAGGGCAGAATAGAGCAAATTGATACTATAGATTTTGGTTTTCCGATAGGTTTGGAACCAGACATTGCAGCGTTTGTGGCACAAAAGGAAATTGGCTTAAATCCAGGTGACGTAGTAGTGCTGTACACCGACGGGATTACTGAAGCTGAGAACGAGTCGGGAGTACAATATGGCCTAGAGCGGCTATGTGAAGTTGTAAACTGTAATTGGCAGCGATCCGCAGAGGAAATCAAACAAGTGGTAATTGAAGACGTGCGAGCGCATATTGACACGCAAAAAGTCTACGATGACATTACTTTGCTGGTACTCAAACAAAAGTAGAAAGTGATTAAAGGTTTAATGACTACGACTCAGGTGTTTGGCAACTTTAACGATGCTTTATCTCCCAGTCAAGAATTTCTATTAATTAGTTTTTCTCCTAGCTCCATTTCCCTCAAGCAGCGATGGCGTAACAATGGCTTATCTGCTGATTTTATTGCTGACTACTTAACAACTTTTTTTCCTAAAAATGAAGATACTACTACCACGAGCAACAAACAAGCAGAAATTAAAAGTGCTGTGAGTTACATTGCTAATGAGTTGTTAGAAAATGCCATGAAGTTTAACGACGAAGCATCGCAGCAGCCGATCAGCATTGCGCTGCACTTATACAGTGATCACGTAGTATTTCTAGTTACTAACAGCATACCTCCACAAGGAGTTAAGAAATTTCAGGCATTCATTGAAGAATTAACAAGTTCCGATTTAGAAGAATTGTATATCAGGCAACTAGAAAAAAATGCCACCGATGAGTACGAAGAATCCGGATTAGGCTTGCTGACAATGATGAATGATTATTTAGCCAAAATTGGGTGGAAATTTGCAACCGTCACAGGGGAACCGGAAGTAATAACTGTGACTACTATGCTGCAATTAACGGTTTAGCCTGACGAGGTAGCTGAGGATATGCAAGGAGCTTTGGGAGATGGAAATTAAAACTAAAGATTACAGGGTTTGGTACGATCCAGTTACCAAAACAGTTAAGTTCCAGGGTTCACTGCGGCTAATTGGGATGGAAGAGTATGCGCCAATTGTGCAGTTACTAAACGAAGTGATTTTGCAAGAGCGGTCGATGATTATTCTGAACTTACAAGAACTGCAATTTCTCAATAGTTCAGGAATAAATATGATCTTAAAGTTTGTACTAAAGGTACGTCAGAAAGCAAATATTGGGCTAACGATCCAAGGCTCTAAAAATATTCCTTGGCAGGGGAAGTCGTTGAAAAATTTACAACGATTAATGCCTAATTTGCAGTTGAAATTGGAATAATAACTCGCTGCTAGTGTATGAATAAAATAGCTGGGGTATGAATTTCCCTTGCTCGAAAAGGGACAAATTGTTATGCAGGAAGAACTATCTAGAGAACAGCTGCTTTTAGAAATCCAAAGGCTACGCCAAGAAGTCCAAGACTTAAAGCGGGACAAAGCGGATCTGGAAATTTTACTAGAAACTAATATAGAACACTCGGATACGGTTGAAGCCCAGTTGCAAAACCAGGCAGAGGAGGCAGTACGCGAGAGTGAGAAAAGGTTAGCCCAGTTTTTAGAAGCAGTGCCAGTGGGTGTGTTCGTTGTCGATTCCAGTGGTAAACCTTACTACGCCAATCGTGCGGCACAGCAGCTACTTGGTAAAGGTATTACACCAGAAGCTAGCGAGCAGCAATTAGCAGAAGTTTATCAGGTCTATATCGCCGGAACGAATCAACTGTACCCAAACGCTCAACTACCCATTGTCCAAGCTTTGAGAGGCGAAAGTGGAATTGTTAACGATATGGAGATCCGCCAAGGTAATCGCACTATTTCCCTAGAGGTGCGGGCGACTCCTATCTTTGACGAAAAAGGCGAAATTGTTTATGCAATTGGTGCTTTTCAAGACATTACAGAGCGGAAGCGGGCTGAAGAAGAACTGCAAGAACGAGAGAAACAGTATCGAGCCATTTTTGAAGCAACCAGTGATGGCTTGATTATTAATAATCTTAAAGGTAATGTCGTTGGGGCAAATCCAGCTGCTTGTCGAATGCACGGCTACTCCAATGCAGAGTTTATTGGTCTAGACCACAAAACCTTAATCCACCCAGACTATCACTCTATAGTTGTTGACTATTTGCAAACAATCCATCGTGATGTTCAGTTTGAGGTTCAAGCTTTTGACTTGTGTAAAGACGGCACAGCCTTTCCGGTTGAGGTAAGGGGGACAACCTTCACATACAAAGGCAAGCCTCACGTTTTAGCGGTAGTGCGCGATATCACTGAGCGCCAGCAGGCAGAAGCCCAACTTCGGATGTCGCAAGAGCGCGATCGCTTGTTGGCAGAGATTGCTTTGCGAATTCGGCAGTCTTTAGACCTAGAGCAAATTCTCAATAGAACTGTTGTGGAAGTGCGGCAGTTTCTCCAAACTGACCGCGTTTGCATTTGTTACATAGATGAGAACTGCCACACCAAGGTTGTTGCAGAATCAGTTGTTCCCGAACGGCAATCAATTCTAGATCTGACAATCGCCAATCAAACCTTTAGTAGGGATATGATGGCAAATTTTGAGCAGGGAGTTCGGGCAATTAATGATATGTCTCAAGAGGAGATTATCCCAGTTAGCGCCCAGATTTTGCAGCAACTTCAGGTCAAAGCGTGTCTGGGAGTGCCGATTCTGCTGGGTAGCCCTCCGCACAAGGCTCGCGAGTTTTTACCCAGTTTAGATAAGTCTGAAAAACACTTTGATGACCAGGGTTGTTGGCTATTAGTTGCTCATCAATGTTCAGGAGCGCGTGATTGGCAACCGTTGGAAGTTGACTTATTAAAGCAGCTGGGAAACCAAGTAGCAATCGCCATCCAACAAGCAAAACTTTACCAACAGCTGGCAGCGCTCAACGCTAATCTAGAGCGTCAAGTTGAGGAGCGTACAGCCCAGCTAAGTCGTAGTAACGCTCTGCTAAAAGCTCAACAAGAAGCCTCTATTGAAGGCATTTTGGTTATTGATGAAAACCGTGCAGTTGCATCCTACAATCAGCTTTTCTGCCAACTATGGCAAATTCCAGAGGCAGTTATCGAGACTGGTGACGATCAGCAATTGTTGGCATCGGTACTGGATAAACTGAAACAGCCAGAGGAGTTTCTGGCTAAAGTGGAGTATCTATATCAGCATCCAGAAGAAGATAGCAGTGATGAAATTTACCTAAAAGATCAACGGATTTTAGAGCGCTATTCTAAAACCGTGCGTTCGAATAGCGTTTCAGAAGGAGAATTCCTAGAAGGAAATTACTACGGCAGAGTTTGGTACTTCCGGGATATTAGCGATCGTAAACGAGCAGAAGAAGCACTGCGAGAGAGTGAGGAGCGATTGCGGACACTGATCGACGCGACACCAGATATTATCTGTTTCAAGGACGGAGCCGGACGTTGGCTAGTGTCAAACCAGGCTAATCTTGAATTTTTCCAGCTAGAAGGTGTTGATTATAGATGCAAAACAGACGCAGAACTAGCCCAATTCAGCAATTTTTATCGGAATATCTTGCTTGGTTGCAAAGAAACCGATGAACAAACTTGGCAACACGGTTCTACTTACCGAGTAGAGGAAATCTGTCCCCGACCTGATGGGACAACCACCATTTTCGAGCTGATTAAGGTTCCCCTGTTTTATCCTGATGGTAGGCGCAAGGCTCTGGTAGTTTTGGGACGCGATGTCAGTGATCGCAAACGCGCAGAAGTAGCACTACAAGCTAGCGTTGCTCAGTACCGGGACTTAGTGCAGACTGCTAACTGCATCATTCTTCGTTGGGACACAGACGGCAATATCAGGTTCATGAACGACTATGGTCAGCGCCTCTTTGGTTTTGAGAGCAGCGAAATTGAAGGTCGAAATGTAGTTGGCACGATTGTCCCTCAAACTGAAACTTCGGGGCGTGACTTGCAGGCACTAATGGTTGATATTTGTCAGCACCCAGAAAACTATCTGTTCAACGAGAATGAAAACATTTGCAAGAATGGTGAACGTGTATGGATTGTCTGGGCAAATAAACCAATTTTGGATGAGCAGGGAAACCTGGTTGAAATTCTATCAGTCGGGACTGATGTAACTCAGCGCAAACGAGTAGAGTCAGCACTGCAACAGAGTGAATTAAAGTTTCGCTCGATTGTGGAGAACGCTAACAATATTATTATCTCGCTCAATACCATAGAGGGAATCTATACCTACATCTCGCCGAATATGACCTCGATTCTGGGCTACAAAGTTTCAGAACTAGAGGGTCAATCCTTTGCACCGCTGGTGCATCCCGATGACCAGCATATTTGCTTCACAGCATTGCAAAGAGCAGCAGACCAGCAGGGGCAGCAGCAGCCAGCTTTTGAGGTGCGGGTGAAGCATAAGGACGACAGCTGGCGGTGGCTCAGTACCAGCTTATCGACTGTACAAGAGCCGAACGGCAGTGTTTTATATCTAGCGGTTGCCCGTGACATTACAGAACACAAACAGGCAGAGTCAGCCCTGCGCCGCAGTGAACTAAAGTACCGGAATATTTTTGAAAACTCTCAGGTGGGGATTGGTCTGACTCGTCTAGAAGATGGGCTGATTTTGGAGGCAAATCAACGTTTGGCTGAACTCTTGGGCTTCGACTCTGCCGCAGACCTGATTGGTAAGCGCTGTGCAACTGAGTTTTATGCAAATCCGGGCGATCGCCAGCAAATATTAGCTCAAGTCCACCAGCATGGTGAAGTCAGTAACTTTGAATTGCGGTTGCGTCAGCCTAATGGATTAATCAACTGGGTTTTGCTGTCCTTTCGCCTGGATGCAGAGGAAGGCTGTCTGGGTTTTGTGATGGCAGATATTAGCAAGCGCAAACAACTAGAAGAAGAACTGCTGCATCGCGCCCAAGTAGAAAGTTTACTCAGCAGCATTTCTCGACATTTCATCGACCAAGATGTGGATACGGCGATTAACTTTACGTTGCAGGCGATCGCTCAATTTTTTGGTGCTGAACGCAGCTGCATCTTTGAATACTCCAACGATCAAAGCCAGTTCCATAATATTCATGAATGGTGCGCTCCTAGCATCGAGCCATTACCGGACTATGCAAGGGGTACAGCCGTTGAGGTGTTCCTCTATTTCAATAGCCTGCTCCTTAGCGGCAACGTTGTACAAATCCCAAATGTGGTAGAACTCTCGCCTGAGCTAGCTGAGAAAAAACTTTTTGATAGTCATTTCATCCAGTCTGTTGTAGCTGTTCCTATGTCTCATACTGGCAAAGTGGTTGGATTTCTAGGACTGGATGTGGTTCATTTCTCTAGAACCTGGAGCCAAGAGGAAATCAGCTTACTTAAACTGGTGGGAGAACTAATTGCGATCGGTCGAGCTAGATATCAAGCTGAGTCAGCACTGCGGGTTGCCAAAGAAGCTGCTGAAGCTGCTAACCGTGCCAAGAGCGCTTTTTTAGCAAACATGAGTCATGAACTGCGTACCCCCCTCAACGCCATCCTTGGTTTTGCCCAGTTAATGGAACGGGACGACGGACTCACTTCCCGTCAAGGAGAGTCCTTAGAAATCATTAACCGTAGCGGCGAACACCTGCTTAATCTCATCAACGACGTGCTGGAGATGTCGAAGATTGAAGCAGGACGCATTACCCTAAATCCTGAACGATTTGACCTGCATCGGCTACTGCAAACCCTGCAAGAAATGTTCCAAATTCGGGCTGAAGCAAAAAAGTTGTCACTTCAGTTTGAAATTGCTGCTGTACCCCAGTATGTAATCACGGATGAGGGCAAACTCCGGCAGGTATTAATTAACCTTTTGAGCAATGCTGTTAAGTTTACTGACAGAGGAGAAGTGACGCTGCGAGCAGGACAAGGGGACAAGGGGAATTCTTCCCTATATCTCTACTTTGAAGTTGAAGATACTGGAACAGGCATTGCACCGGAGGAGATAGACAGTCTGTTTCAGCCTTTTGTCCAAACTACAAGCGGTACTCAAGCTAGGGAAGGGACGGGGCTGGGATTAACGATTAGTCGTCAGTTTGTGCAGTTGATGGGAGGCGATATCTACCTCACTAGCACTGTAGGTCAAGGGTCTATCTTCTGCTTTGAAGTGCCAATAACTTTAGTTGAGCAGCCGGAAGAAGCCCAAAAAGTTAGCAAAGGGCGGGTGCTTAGACTTGCTGCCGATCAGCCTGGATGGCGGATTTTAGTAGTAGACGATCGCCTAGAGAACCGCAAACTGATCGAAGAATTACTGCAAACTGTCGGCTTTGAGACGAGGGCAGCTGCCGACGGACAGGAGGCGATCGCTGCTTGGTCAGCTTGGTATCCTCAGTTAATCTTGATGGATATGCGAATGCCTGTTATGGATGGTTATCAGGCAACCCGACGCATCCGCACCTTGGAAAAGTCGCAGTCCAACTCAAGGCAGCAAAAAACCGCGATTATTGCCCTAACTGCCAGCGCTTTTGAGGAACAACGGGGTAGTATTATCGCTGCTGGCTGTAATGATTTAGTGCGTAAGCCCTTCCGCGAACAAGTGTTGTTTGACAAGATAGCAGAGCATCTAGGAGTGCAGTATATCTATGAAGATAATCAGCGCTCAGATATCAGTAGTCAGTTAAAGGAAACTGAAAGCTATGTGCTGAAAGCTGAAAGTTTAACTGTAATGTCTATAGAATGGATTGCGCAATTACATCAAGCAGCAACTAGAGTTAATTCCAAACTTGTTTTGCAACTACTAGAACAAATTCCTGAAGAACATCACCTTTTGGCACACACTCTGAAGGATTTAGTTAATAGTTATCGTTTCGACACCATTGTTGATTTAACCTGTCAATCGGATTAAAGAATGCAACCTGATATTAAGGGAAATATCCTGCTCGTTGACGATACACCCGACAATTTGCGCCTTTTGTCAACCATGCTTACAGAGCAGGGGTATGAAGTTCGTAGTGTAATTAATGGTGCAATGGCATTGATGGGTGTACAGGCTGAACCGCCAGATCTAATTCTGCTGGATATTAATATGCCGCAGATGAATGGCTACGAAGTTTGTCAGCAGCTAAAGGCAGGCGAGCGCACGCGGGAAATTCCCGTAATTTTTATTAGTGCGTTGGAAGATGTGCTAGATAAAGTTAAAGCCTTTGCCGTAGGAGGTGTGGACTACATTACTAAACCCTTTCATGTAGAAGAGGTTTTAGCCCGCATTGAGAATCAGCTAACTATCTGTAGGCTGCAAAAGCAACTGAAATTACAAAATGCTCAGTTGCAGCAACAAATGTTGGAATTGCAAGAACTGAACTCGCTGAAAGAAGAGTTTTTACACGCAGTTTCTCACGATCTGCGGACACCAATTATGGGTACTTTACTGGTGCTGAAGAATTTACAGAGCAAATCAGGAGCAACTGTACCTATCTCGCGCTCAATTTTGGAGCGGATGATTCACAGCAGTGATCGCCAGCTAAATTTACTTAATTCTTTATTAGAAGCTCATTCCAACGAAATGCGAGGTATTCTTCTTTGCTGTGAGCCAGTGCAATTGAACCCAATGATTCAAGACCTTACCGCAGACTTGGAACCACTTTTAACAAAAAATCAAGTAAAACTAATAAATTTAGTTCCTCTTGATTTACCGTTTGTTAATGGCGATCCTTTGCAGCTAAGGCGAGTTTTTGAGAATCTACTTACTAATGCCTTAAGCCACAATCCACCCGGACTTACGCTGACACTGAAAGCTATCGTTGAGGAAGAGATGATTTACTGCACTGTTGAGGATAACGGCGTGGGGATAGAGCGATCACAGTGCGATCTACTTTTCGAGCGTTACGTTCGCGGCTCCCGCACTCGCTCAATTGGCGTTGGCTTAGGGCTATACCTGTGTCGGCAAATTATTACAGCTCATGGCGGACAAATTGGGGTTAATAGTAAGCCTGGAACAGGCACAACTTTCTGGCTAACTTTACCTTTGGTAAAGCACTCCACATCTGGTAATGCATCTATCGCTTAATGTCGATAATTTATAGAACTTTCCTGAAGCTAGTAGCAACCGCTCATCTATAGCCGTAGTTATTCAAATCACCTGATCGGGTGAATCACCTGGATGAAGTGCGATCGCTCTTGAAAATCGTACTTTAAAAGTGTAGTTGAAACTTAACAGCAATTGAAGCGGGAGCAGTTTTAATGCAAACACTACTAGAAAAACACTTTGTTCTAGCACCTGGAAAGGGTAAAAAATTCTCGGTTTTAGACGCAATTTTCACAACTAAGGCAACTGGTAAAGATACTAAAGGAGCCTGGACACTTTATGAAATTACGGATACAGCTGGCAATGGTCCTCCACTGCACACTCATCCTTGGGATGAAGCATTTTACATTCTTGAAGGTGAGCTAGAAATCCAAACGGGTACAAAAACTATTGTGGCAACACCCGGCTATTTTATTAATATACCTGGAGAAACAGCCCACGCCTTTAAAATCTTGTCAGCCTCAGCTAAGTTTATCGCTTTGATCTCGCCAGCCCAAGCAACTGAGTTTTATGAAGAGATGGGGCAATTCGTTAACAGTACGCCACCAGATATGTCCAAGTTTCAGGCGATCGCTGATAAGCATGATGTTCGTCTCATCCTCTAAGCTTAACTCGGTTACAAGATAAATACTGGCTATTTAGCCTCAAACAAACCTAATCCATCTCCACAAGAAGACGTGCAAGGGTTCTCTCAAGCTAAGAATGCTAGCCCCAGAAGGCACAAACCAATTTTTTGACATTTACTATAGATATTTTTCTGAAATCCTTTGAGGAGGAAAACTTTACCATGAATAAGCAACTCTATAGCACACACCCTGTTACCCGTCAGCTTACTCTCTGCTCCCTAGCCTTAGCCCTCACCGCCAGCTTCGTTATCTACCCGAAAGCAAGCAAAGCAGACAACAGCTTGGAAGTGCCATCAGAACTTCAGGGCGAATGGCGCTACGGACGCATCTCGTCCATTCAATATCAAGACTCCTATACAGGTGCGCCAGCGCCAACGAATGGCTCCAGTGATCAGTTCAAGCTTACCCCCAACGGCGAATATCAGCGAACAAGGCTGCTCCAAATCACTACCTACAGTTGCGCGTCAAACGTCTTTATCTCAGAAAAGGGTAAGGTCACGGTCGAGGGTCAGCAACTCACCTTCCAGCCTGCTGAAAGCACGTCTAAGGGTCAAATATGCAATTCAGGGCGTACCTATGAGCAGCAAAATACCGCAAAGCCAGAAACCTATGCGTGGTCAATTGAGACAAACGACTCTGGACAGGAGGTTCTGGTACTCGAAACCCCAGACGGTGAGGGTCAAGCTCACTACGGGCGATCGCAGTAATATTGCAATGCTCATCTCAAATAGCATATACGCCTTCTCCCATACCTTTTATTCAGCTTTTGCATAAAAAGTAGAAAAAATCCTGAGAAGTATATAGAGGCATAGCAAGAACTGACGTTTGCAAAAGCTTTATAGCAACAATCTTAATTAAGAGTAAATTTTTATGATTCACCACATTTCTATTCCTGCTCAGAATCCACTCCACGTTGCTGAAGTATTAGCAGAAATTTGGCACGGTAAAGTAGCTCCATTTCCACCGCATCCCGGTAGCTATGTAGTCTGTCCTGGCGATGAATACGGTACGATGATCGAGATTTATCCTCTGGGTACTGAACTCATACCGGGTAATGACAATGAGCAGGTAGGGTTCTCTCAAAACGCCTTGCCTTCCCAGTTTATGGCTACCCATGCGGCAATTTCTGTACCTATGACTCAAGAAGAGATTGAGCAAATCGGTATCCGTGAAGGCTGGCGTGTCGTGCGCTGCAATCGAGACTCCTTTTTTGATGTGATCGAGTTTTGGGTTGAAAACACACTGATGCTTGAACTGTTACCACCAGCGTTTACCCGCCAATACCTGATGTTCATGCAGCCGCAGAATCTAGAGCAGTTTTTTGCTCCTGCAACTGTGGCAAGGTAATACTCTTAGTACATCTTGAATGCCTAGCCGTTTAGAGCGATCGTTGTGAATCAGCACATTTTTAGCGGAGAAACCATGCACTATTCCTGATTTGAATATTTGCCTAACCGCAAAGTTTCTCCTATTTGCTTTCTATCCACTTGAGAATGAAGTAATGAGCGGAGGACGAAATGAATTCCCTTGCTAACTGGACATTGCTTGAAGGCGATACTTCTCAGGGTGCTATAATGCTGCACCATCCCTTCCCGAAGTTCTTTAATGTTCTGCAATTGCTGCGTCAGAACCTAAACGAAATTCAAGTCCATAACCCAAATTTAGCTCACAGTTTGTGCAAACTTATTCCTGCTCAGTGTCCATTTGAGCGCGACATCAAGTTTTTCGGTTACAAGCTGTTTCATATTCCACCGCTTTGCAAGCTAAACCCGCTTTATGAGGAAGTTGTGGCTTTACGCTTTCGGGCATTGTGCTATTTAGCCGATGAATGTGGTGAGGATATTACACCTTATTATTAAAGTAGGCGATCCCTGAATCTCAAATAATTACTAGGGAAATACGCAATAAACTTTCATATTTAATTTGAAATTTTTGAAAAACTTAGTAATTGTATTTAAACATACTAAATATTTGCTAAATAAATTGTTTGCTCAACATGGATAACTGTATCATTCTACCTATAAAATCACATTGTATTCTCATAATCTAATATTTAGCAGACATTTTTGTTTAATATTCATTACTTTTAGACTGCGATTAATATCATTGATAAGCCAAGCTTATATAAAATTTGACACTTAAACATATTATTCTAGATTAATAGTAAACTTATTTTTTTAGCAAATCTTTGACTTTAAGTTTTTACCTTATTTTTAATAGAAAACTTGAGTAAATTTTTCTAATCACGATATTCTACTCTATTACAAGTAAATACTATCAACCAAAGCTCAATTCATAGAAAGGGAAACTAGGAAGTCATTAACTACTTTACTGGCACCCTTAAAGTAAACACTTGGATATAAGTTTAGTTTCAACAAAAAGTTATACTTTATTTTTAATTCTGTATTTAAGTAGAAATTTAATATTTTAAGTTTACAAATCCTCTTTAGATAATCATAGCAATAATTAACTTCAAAGAAATGTATTGATTCAAGTTGGAGAAACGAAGAAGGTTTTTCTAATTTCTTGAAATAGAAGTAGCTGAAATTTGTTAAATCACCCGATTGGGTGAGTCAATTGGATGAAGTGCGAATATCGGCACTAATCGTACTTTAATAGTAAGCCTGAAGTTGAACTTACAGTAATGCAACTCAAAACCCACATAGATTTTGAATTTATTTACTAATCAGGCAATTGAGAAATAAACATTAAAGTCAAAACAGAGGAATTATGCAATACACACGCAAGAACAAAAAATCCTGGCTTCTACCCTTAATTGCTGGAGCATCTATCGTTATTCCTTTTACTCAAATTTCACAAGCGCAAAGCCAATCAACACCCGTAGATGAAAGTGACAGCGAGACTTATCTAGTACAAGGGAAAAAGGGCGCAAACAACACCTGCCACTTCAGCACGAGCCTAACACTCTATCCAGGCGAGAAAGCAGTAGAGGCACGTCAGGTTGGTTTTGATGCGCCAACCTGCACAATTAAGATGCAGCGCCTTACAAACAAATTCACCCCGGATGCGGCGGCGGATGCAAGAACAGGTATAGGAACGAAAAGCGGCACTCTCGCAGCGCCACCTGCTGCTGCTAGCTTAGTCAATCCGGCAGCAGCAGTCTTGAGAAGCCGCGCCTACAGCCGGACGTATTTAGTGAACCTGAACAACGTTTTTCAGAACCATGTTAAAGATGGTGTTGACTTCTTATACGACGGCTTCAATGTTTCGGGAAGCTGCCAGACCTTTGCTGACCAAGGTAAATGGAACACAGCATTTTGGGCTTTCCTCAGTAAGACAAACACAACGTGCTTATACAATCCTAGTCAAACAACAATTACAGGCAGCACTGGTATGCGCTTTGCCAGCCCAGCTGGAGCATACTGCGGTGTACGAACCGATGTCTACTACAACCGCCATAAGACGATCGGTAAGGCAAATGGAGCGATCGTTGATCAAACAAACTTCGGCGGCTCTAGCGGTTGTTTGGGTGCGCTTTTCATCAAGAAGCAGATCGTCCGCTACTAAGGTTTCGACTCCCCACTAGCTTTAGTTAGGATTACCTAAATTGGGGAGCGATCGCCACGAGTAGTCTTTTCTTAGCGAGCCTTGGTTTAGCTGGACAAATATAATGCTAATTACTTCTAGAGCGCTGATAACAGTAACTTCGTAGTTATGGTCGCTCTTAGCAACTGCCTTAGAGTTTTCAATGTGTTACATAATCGCTCCATTAAACCTACTCTGCCGATGATGTTTATGTCTTTGACAGGTTGTCGATTCTTAAAGTACCTGTTTGCTGAGACGGGGTTCCAATCAGAAATTTGCTCCTATTTTTGGAAAAAATAATGCAGACTTGTGTTACTCTTGCCTCGGCTTGGCAACAGTTAAAAAATTCTGAAATTACTTGTGAATCAGCTTTAAAGCTATTGGTCGATGAGCAAGGAGTTATTAACCTTGACTTGCTGGATAAAGATGTCACCTCCCGTTTTTTCCGGCAAGTGACTCATCGAAGTGCATTGCCGCCTGTTATTCCCTTGTTACTTTGGCGTAACTGTTACTATCTCGGCAGTCCAGCTACTCTATCTTTAGAGGACATTAAAAAACTGAGCGCTCGCACTGGCACTGACATTAAAACCATTCTGATTGCAGATAAAAGCTATCGCGCCTGGTTCCATGCTCAAAACTTCAATGCTAATTCCATCAGTGCCTCAGTAATTGCAAGTCCGATTACGGCTGAGATTGAGCAAGAAGACATTAGTGAAGTTACAGAACTGAATCTTTCAAAAGCCGACGATCAGATTAGCCGCATTAAAACCATTCTATCTGGGGCATTACGTAACCGCGCTAGTGATATTCATTTAGAACCTACTCCAGAGGGGTTAAGAGTTCGCTATCGCATTGACGGCATTCTACGAGACATCACCACTTTGCCACCGGATATTAGTCGTAAGGCGATCGTTGCCCTCAAAGTCATGTCTAATCTAGACATTGCCGAAAGCCGTCGTCCTCAAGATGGGCGGTTAGCAGACAACTATAGCTCCGACCAAGATTCAGAAGCAAGAGTGGATATGCGGATCAGCCTCCTACCTTGCGTTGGCGGTGAGAAAGCAGTGATTCGCTTGCTGCCACAGCAAAACCCCTTTTCTGGCTTAGAAGACTTAGGATTTTCCGCCAAAAAGCTGGCGATGTACAAAAGTTGGTTGCAGCAGCCTCAGGGAATGATTATTCTCACTGGTCCCACAGGAAGTGGTAAAACCAGTACGCTTTACAACAGTCTGCAAGCGGTAGCTACCGAACACGTCAATGTGGTAACAGTGGAAGATCCTGTGGAATATGTGTTGCCTCGAATTACCCAAACTCAAGTGCAAGAAACATCTGGCATGACCTTTGCTGCGGGCTTAAGAGCGATTTTGCGCCAAGACCCAGACATTATTATGTTAGGGGAAATTCGGGATAGCGAAACAGCAGAAACCGCGGTTCGAGCGGCGCTGACTGGCCACTTGGTGCTGACTACTCTACACACTAATGATGCTGTGAGTGCTATTCCTCGCTTGAAAGATATTGGTCCAGATCCAGGGCTGGTAAGTGATGCTATTTTGGGAATAGTTGCACAGCGCTTAGTTCGTAAAGTTTGTCCCCACTGCGCTGAACCTTATATGCCGACGGCAGCGGATTTGAGGCAGCTGAGTTTGGAGATGGAAGCAAATTCTACTGGCTGGCGTTGCGGTCGGGGCTGTCCTAAATGCTTTTATTCTGGTTACTTGGGTCGAGAGGCGATTGTTGAGTTACTCAATGTCGATGACACTATGCGGCAGTTGATTTATGAGGGGACGATGACTCAATTGCACCGTTACTTGGATGAAGTTAGTTTTGACTCGTTTCGCATAGCAGCAATTGAAAAGGTGACTGGGGGAGTGACTACACTAACAGAGGTGCTGCGAGTGTTACCACACAGTGCTTTAAATCGAAAGTCCGGCTGTGTTGCAAAAACAATTTAAGGATGGAAAGAGATTGTCAAGTGAATCAGGACTTACCGGAATAAGTGGGTTTAAAGCCCCGCACTTCCGGTCAGTGCTTTTATTTAAGTTTGAATACTTAAAAAGACACCCCCTGTTTTTAAGGTATAGTGAAGATATGCTGAATCTAACTTATACCTACCGATTAAAACTGACGCAGCAACAATCTCAGACCTACGAGGCATGGCTAGAAACCTCTCGTAGAGTCTGGAATTTTGCGTTAGCCCAAAGGAAGGACTGGTATAGTTCAAGGTCATGCAGAATAGATGCTTGTAGTCGATTTCGCGAGTACATCATTCCGGCAGACGCACCTAGACCAACATTTGCATCCCAATGCAAAGCTTTAACCCAGGCGAGAAAGACCAACCCTGATCTCAATGCTGCACATTCTCAGATGCTGCAGCAAGTAGGTAATGTTCTAGACGTGTGGATCTATTCTAGAGCATTCGTCCAAATTCCTCTCGATTAATAAACAGTCCAATCACAATGTCATGCATCCATTCCGACTTGGAAAAACAAATTGTTTTTCGAGCCAA
>JAHHHE010000011.1 GCA_019359535.1 Gloeocapsa sp. UFS-A4-WI-NPMV-4B04 | reverse complement strand
CGTTGCTCCGCAATATCGTTATTAATCTTGCACGTCAACACGGCTATAATTCCCTGACCAAAGCTGAACGATTTTTCTCCCATAACATCCCTCAGCTATTTTCCCTTTTTCAATGAATTATCCCTGGATTACTTGTTTAGCAGGAACATTTTGCTAGAAACATTGTATCGTGTTTGACTACAGTACATATACCATGCCGCGTTATTTTTCAGATCGTGAATAAAAGTATGCAAGCTCTTAGACTTCCTGTACTTCTTTATAAAAGCATTTCAAATTATCTCTGCTAGTCGTTAAATTAACTCACATCGGTGTTAAGTCCAGTCAAGCGATAATATTTGTTTGGATATCGCCAGCAAATAAAGCGTCCAATAATTGGATTCAGGCATACCTTAGTGGGAATATGTTTTACTGGGAATCCCATTCCCTCTTTGAAGGCGCATAGCCCTGAATCTTCTATGGGGTGCTGACCGCTGACAATCTCACGAATTTTGCCATTGCGACGGCAGACTTGCACAAACTCAAAGAGCAATCCACTGCTAATGTCCGTTGACAATGCTGCAGTTGCAATAACTCTATGCTCCATGTATGCAGTTCCATTAATAGCATATCCAGTTAAATAACCACCGAGCTTATCACCGATGATACCTGCAAGAATTAACCGATGTCTAGGGGTTATATACTTCGCTAAACCCGCTAGATAGTCCTTTCGTGAAGGTATTTTCCCATACCCTGTTCGCGTTACAGCTGAAATAAGGACTTCATACCCTTGCTCTTGCAACAGTTCTGAACCGATCAGTTCCACAATTTTAACCCGCGCCAGACCCTTTCGGATATGTTTTCTGCGATTTTTTGAAAAGGTTTGTAAATCGTATCCTTCTAGGTTGGACAGCAAGTGAATAGGCATTGAGCCATTGGCAGCCGCCGCATCATCTTCAGATAATGATGCCCGGAAGCCCCAGTACAATAGCGCTGGAGGCGTTATCTGCTTGACGCTCAAACGAGCCAGCCAATGAATTGGCTCATAGAAGCCAAAACGCGTTTCTTTCCAGTAGCGATCGCGATGGTAAATAACGTGTGTTCCCTGTTCACGTTGCCAGTTTGCAAAGTCTTCTTCGGTCATTGAAGCCAGCACGGCTTCAGAAACATCTCGCAACTGCAAATTACTACTCATTAGCTGCATTCCTGGTGCTTATAGAGACTTACGTAAGCTGCCAAAACTTAACTGTAAAATTATTTTTCATGACAATTTCCTTGAAAGTCTTCTATTGTGGCATGACCAGCTTGGCTTATACCCTCTCTTTGTAATACTTTCCACACCGTTAGAAGCAAAATTTTTAAGTCAAGCCAGAGACTCCAATGATCGATGTACCAGACATCAAGATTAAATTTCTCTTCCCAAGTAATGGTATTACGACCGTTAATTTGTGCCCAACCCGTGATCCCGGGTTTAATTTCGTGACGGCGTGCTTGTTCAGGGCTGTAGAGGTTTAGGTATTCTACTAAGAGGGGACGGGGACCGACGAAACTCATGTCACCCTTAAGAACGTTCCAGAGTTGAGGGAGCTCGTCTAGACTCATTTGCCGCAGAAATTTACCCAGGGCTGTGAGGCGTTGGGCATCGGGAAGAAGATTGCCCTCAGAGTCGCACTGATTAGTCATTGTGCGGAATTTATAGAAGGTGAAGATGCGGCCATCTTTGCCAGGGCGCGGTTGGGCAAAAAGAATTGGGTTGCCCATGCGAATATAAATGGCGATCGCTGCCAGCAGCAGTAAAGGAGAGAAAAGAAGTAAAGCGATCGCAGCTACTAATCTATCTAATATGGACTTAACCAGTCTGCTGTATCTGGTGAAACGATTACCAGAGTATAATTTGGCATACATTAAAGATACATTTTTTAAAAATGTCAATTCCTGGTGTACTTATACTTTTATCATCTCTATTCTACTAATTGCCTGAAAACCTTCATATCGTAATTATTGGAAATATTTCCCCCATTGATTTGTAAGCTATTGTTGTTTTCCTTAGTGTCCTCCCGTGAGTAGATAGCATAAGTTTTATCTGTGCTTTTGATGTTACTATCTAGCTTAAATTGACAGTTGTTGAAAACCACTAATTGGTTACGTTGAATGCCAGCACTTCGATGCTGCCACCAAATATCAGCTGCCGCAAAAAAGCTATAAGGTTTTTCAGTTATTTTCCTAGTAATATAAAACTGGCAGTTTTCAAAAGTTAGCTTACCCGGAAACACGATTCTATTGTCATATCCATCAGCTGCTCCGACTTTAAATGTGGAGTTTGTAAACTTCATCGTTGAATTTAGATTAAAAATAAAAAATGGTGCATCAGCAATGATTTTATTGCCAGTAACATTAGAGCCTTCAGATACAGCAATATCAAAATCTCCGTTAATCAAATTGAGATCATCAAGTTTCACATCTACTTTTAATGTATTACCGTAACCTTTGCCGTCAACCTCAATATCAATTCCTGTAGGATCAATTTTGCCTCTTGTTGTCAGTTTAGAAACCTCAGCCGAGGAATATCCACCTGTCAAGACAAATCCACCACGAAAGACATCTATAGCCTCACAATTGTATACTTTAACTGCAACGTTATTATATACAGAAATTCCGTCAGCTACTCCATTCTTGAATGTACAATCTTCAACTATTGCTGTTAATTTTCCTGGCTGAGTTTCATTTCCAGCTAAAAATATTAAATGTGCCTGCTCTAACTCATGATCTTTGTATGCACCTTGATTTTTGCTGTTTCCATCAAATGTTAACCCTTTGATAATTAATGGTTTTGAGTCTACTTTTCCTGAATAAAGACCCTCAAAAGTTCTTGTCCACTTGCCTTGCATAGGTGGTCTTTTAATCGTTGCTCCATATCCTTGATAAGTAATGTTTTCTTTTAATTCAACAGATTTTACAATATAAACACCCGGAGGAAATAAAATAACTCCACCTCCTCTGTTATCCGTTGTATTTATTGCTTTTTGGATGGCGGCTGTATCATCAGTAATTCCGTTACCAACCGCTCCAAAATCTTTTTTGATGTCAACAATTGATTTTCTATCATTATCAACAATCGTATAAGTATGTGAGTTATTACTACCCAGGATTGCATTTTTAGGATTTGACAGCGTTATCTTAATTGTCTCGTCAGCTTCGTTTATAGAATCATTAAGGATAGAGATAGAAATATTTTTAGTAGTAACACCAGGTTGAAACGTTAATGTACCACGAGCAAGGTTGTAATCTTTACCGCTACCAAGGTTTGTGTTGCTAGCTGTGCTATTGTTTACTGTGTAATTTACAGTTACAGTTTGACTATTAGTTCCACTTAGATTTACTGCCAAGTTGGTAGTACCAATAGCTTCACTGCCGCTAGAAGCAGTTAACTTGAATGCTATAGTTCGTTGAGGAACTGCTGCTATTTGCTTATGTAAGGTAGTTACTGCAACAGTTTGCTTATGTGCGGTAGTTGCTGCTGGTATCTGCACACATTGAACGAGTCCTGGGTTTAACAAGGCTAAAAAGACTAAAAAGCCAATTCGAGAAAGTTGACTATTAAGTAACATCTCAATTTTTTTAGTAATCCAAGTTATAGCAACACTGCTTCTGTACTATCAGTTCCAGGACTAGGAGCAGATAATCCTTGGTGTTGTAAAAGTTGCAGGTATTCTTGATACACTGCTTCCCAGATTGCCTCTTGACGAAATCCTCGTAAAACGCGATCGCGTCCTACCTGTCCATGTTGGCGGCGTAACTCTGAGTCATGCAAATACATCCGAATTGCATCTGCTAATGCTTCTGCGTTCCGAGGTGGTACTAGCGTTCCGGTTACACCGTCTTGCACTGCATCTATGCAGCCAGGAATGAGTGTAGCTACTACTGGTAACTCCATAGCTGCCGCCTCTAGAGGCACATTCGGCAATCCTTCTCGATAGGTTGGTAGCGTTAAGATATCCATAGCTGCATAAACTGGCGCTGTGTTATAAACTATGCCAGTTAAATGAATCCGCTCATCACTTGTCAGCAAATTTTCTATATCCGGCGATACTGCGTCTTGGGGTTCAAAGGAGCCAACCATTAGTAAATGTAGGTTGGGAAACTCGGCACGCAAGGTTTTCCATGCTGCTACAAGTTCTGCTATGCCCTTATCGCGGACAATCCGCCCTACAAAGCCAACCACCAAAGCCTCACCAGGAATTCCATACTTTTTGCGTATTTCCTGACGAGTGTGTACACCTACCTGTGCAGGGTTAAACTTACCACTAGCATCTACACCATTACCACTGCCGCCGAGTAGGACTTTCACCTTATCTGCTGGGCAAATTTCAGCCACTGCTACTTCACGAATTGAGTGGCTAACGCACAGCACTTGATTAGCAAGCAGACATGAAACCTTTTCACTCCACCGCAGCAGCAAGCGCTTGTAGCCTGTAGCAGTCATAAAAGGTAAACCGCGAATGTGGTAAATACGCACAGGCACTCCCGCAAGCCACGCACTAATTGTACCAACTAGCCCTCCTTTTGGAGTGTGAGCATGGACAATCTGGGGACGAATTTGGCGTAGATGTAGCCAAACCTGGAATATGGCATAGATATCTTGTAACGGAGTAATCCGCCGATGCATTTTTACAGCATAAACACTTACCTGCTCACTTTCGGCAAATTCAGTTAAAAATTCTCCTGGAGAAGATAGGGCGTGAACTTCAAAGCCTCGTGCCTTCATATAACCTGTCTGCCCTTTGAGGAAGCTGAGTGTTTCAGGTACAGTTGTGATCTGAAGTAGCTTTACTATTTTTTCCATATCAGGGCTAATTACTTATAAAGTATTAGTTAAACTTGGTAATAAGACCGATACCATTTCACAAAATGTTCAATTCCTATTTCAATTGATGTGTTGGGCTTAAAGCCTACATCTTTAACAAGCTCGTCTACATCTGCATAAGTTTCTGGTACATCACCTGGTTGAAGCGGTAGCATATTCATTTCTGCTTTCATACCCAAGTAATTTTCTAGCACCTCAATAAAGTGGATCAATTCATTCGGTTGATTGTTGCCAATATTATAAATTTTATACCGAGCATAACTGGTTCCTGGATCGGGTGTATTTCCTGACCATGCAGAATTAGGCTCAGGAATTTTATCTAACACTCTGACAACACCTTCTACGATGTCATCAATATAGGTAAAATCCCGCTTCATTTTTCCGTAATTAAAAACATCAATTGGTCGCCCTGCCAAAATTGCTTTTGTAAACAGAAATAGCGCCATATCTGGACGACCCCAAGGGCCGTAGACTGTAAAAAAGCGCAAACCAGTAGTAGGTAAATTATACAAATGACTGTAGGTATGCGCCATCAGTTCATTAGCTTTCTTACTGGCAGCATATAAGCTAATTGGGTGGTCTACATTGTCGTGAATAGACAATGGCATTTTGGTATTAGCACCGTAAACAGAACTAGAGGAAGCAAATACTAGGTGATGTACTCCCGAATAGCGACAACCTTCTAGGACATTGATAAAACCTACCAAGTTGCTATCTACATAAGCATGAGGATTCGTTAAAGAGTAACGCACCCCAGCTTGCGCTGCTAGATGAGCCACTTTGTCAAAGGAATGTTCGGTAAACAGCCTAGCCATGCCTTCACGGTCTGCCAAATCTAGCTTGTGAAACCTAAAACCTGAGTACGTTTGTAGTTGGGCTAGCCTGTCTTTTTTAATGGTTACATCGTAGTAATCATTAATATTATCTAGTCCAATCACTTCGTCTCCCCTAGCTAAAAGACGCTGACTCAGGTGAAAACCAATAAACCCAGCAGCACCCGTAACCAAAATGACCATGCAATTCCCTCTATAAACTCCAGTAACTTATGCTGGAAGGTACTGTAGCAGGATCGAAAACAGATTTCACATCCATCAGCACTCCATCAGGACGCACACAAGCTAGCAGCTGATCGCGGGGTATGTCCAGGTATGCTTGATGGTTAACAGCAAACACAATTGCATCTAAATTAGAAAAATCCTGCCAATCTATCAATTGAATACCGTATAGCTGCTGTGCTTGTAGGATATCAGCCAAGGGGTCATGGACTAAAGGCTCGATGCCGAATTGCCGTAACTCTGCCACTATGTCTGGCACTCGGCTATTACGTAAGTCTGGCACATTTTCTTTAAATGTGAGTCCGAGAATTCCTACCCGTGCGCCTTTAATCGGTAGATTTGCTTGCACTAAAAGCTTTACTAAGCGCTCTCCCAGGTATTTACCCATACTGTCATTGATGCGTCGTCCAGCTAAGATCACTTGGGGATAATACCCCATCTGTTTCGCTTTAGTGGTCAGGTAATAGGGATCGACACCGATACAGTGACCGCCTACAAGCCCTGGTTTGAAGCCTAAAAAGTTCCATTTAGTGCTTGCAGCTGCTAAGACATCGCTGGTGCGAATTCCTAGATGATCGCAAATTATCGCTAGCTCATTCATTAAGGCAACGTTCAAATCTCGCTGGGTATTCTCAATGACTTTGGCAGTTTCAGCGACTTGGATGGAGGAAGTGCGATAAACACCTGCATCGACAATGGTTGCGTATACATTAGCAACCTGTTCTAATGTTTCGGCATCTTCGCCTGCTACGACTTTGACAATTTTTTCCAGGGTATGAGCTTTGTCACCAGGATTAATTCGCTCTGGTGAGTAGCCTAACTTAAAATCAATTCCCTGTCGCAGATCAGATACTTTTGCCAAGACTGGCCCACAGATATCCTCTGTTACTCCTGGATAAACGGTGGACTCGTACACTACTACACAGCCCGGTTTTAGCACCTTACCAACAATTTCAGAGGCTTTGATTAGGGGGGTGAGGTCGGGACAACGGTTGCCGTCAATTGGAGTTGGTACAGCAATAACAAAGAAGTTTGTATCAGCTAAATCAACTATGTCTGTAGTAATTTTGAGAGTGGAGGTTTTTAAGTCATCAATAGAAACTTCACCAGTGGAATCAATACCCTCTTTCAACGCGGCGACTTTTTCTAGATTGATATCAAATCCAACTGTGTTGGGAAATTTTTTGGCAAATGCTAAGGCGACAGGCAACCCGACATAGCCAAGACCAATCACTGCGATATTAATCATTTATTTTACGGTAGATTATCTAATCGGTTGACTGATAAATACACTAAATGTCTATTTAAAAAACTATGTAATATTTTTAACAGGTAAATGTTGTTCTACTTTCTATTGTGTATCAGCTTTATTAGGAGGCTCAGTACAATTAAGTAAGTTTTAATAATTTGTTTCATGACTTAACAGCGATCGCTCTAGCCAAGCTTGAAACATCAATACATCCCACAGATAGTATTGCCAGTTGCGATCGCCTAAAAGATGCTCTGCCCACTTCTGCCGAATTGGTTGGGGATTAAAAAACCCTTGTTGGCGCAATTGACTCTCATCTAACAGTGCTTCTCCCCAGTCTCGTAAAGGGCCGCGTAACCAAACATCTATCGGCATCCCAAACCCGGACTTAGGACGCTCAATTAAGGTTTGAGGCACATACTTATCCAACACCTGACGCAATAGCCACTTGCCCTTAACGCCACGAATGTTCATCGATAGCGGCATCTGCCAAGCCAATTCCACCACGCGATGATCTAAAAACGGGACTCTAGCCTCCAAACTCACGCCCATACTGGCTCGGTCTACTTTGGCGAGAATGTCATCTGGGAGATAAGTAATGGTATCGAGATACATCATGGTTTGAGTGAAGTCTGGTAACTTAGCCCAGGAGTGGCGATCGCTTAACGCCGTCACGGGTTCTTTTGCGCCGATTACTATAGCTGCGGGATCTTTCCAGTGGGAAACAAAGCCAGCGTACATTGATTCAGGATCTTGCGCTGCCAAAATCTCAGCCAGCTTGTGTAATTTACCACCAGGAGGAGATTGTCTGAGTTTGGATGGCAGTAAGGCATTGAATTTAGTAAAACCACGATCCCAACTTTGAGGTGTAATTCCCGTCAAGGCACGCGCCGCAAGCGATCGCCATGTTGGCGGCATCCAGCCGATTTTCTGCCAAATACTACGACCCCAGAAATAGCGGTTGTATCCAGCAAACAGTTCATCGCCGCCGTCACCTGAAAGACTAACAGTTACATGAGTTTTTGCCAGTTGAGATACCAAAAAGGTCGGAATTTGGGAGTCGTCAGCGAAGGGTTCATCGTACAAAATTGGTAGCTTAGGGATGACTGCTAGTGCTTCTTCTGGAGTCACATATAGTTCTGTGTGGTCTGTACCCAGGTGCTTTGCTACAGCTTTAGCGTGTTGTGCTTCGTTGTAGGCATCTTCATGAAAACCGATTGTAAATGTTTTCACGGGTTGGCTACTCTGGGCCTGCATCAAGGCTACCACCGTAGAAGAGTCAATACCCCCTGACAGGAAAGCACCTATTGGCACATCTGCAACCATTCGCAGCCCCACTGCATCTCGTAGTAAAGTGTCTAGCTGTGCTACTGCTGCTTGTTCTGACCCCTGGAAAGGTTCAGCTACACCCGCAACAGCCGCTTCTTTGACAGACCAGTAAGATACGGGAGCAGGATTATCTGTGCCGTTCCAAGTAAGGACTGTTCCGGGTGGTAACTTATAGATGTCTTTGTAGATTGAATAAGGTGCAGGTACGCAGTTATATCGGAGAAACAATGCTAGAGCATCGCGGTTAATTTGGGGTTGAAAAGCAGGATGGGCTTTTAGGGCTTTTAATTCGGAGCCAAATAGCAAAGTTTGACCGATGCAGCCATAATAAAGCGGTTTTTCTCCTAAGCGATCGCGTCCCAAATGCAAAACTCGCTCTTTGCGATCCCACAAAGCAAAAGCAAACATTCCATTAAAGCGTTTGACTGCTTCATGTACTCCCCATTCGCTAAATCCAGCCAGCATAACAGAGGTGTCAGAATGACCCTGAAAGGACTGACCTAAGCGTTCCAACTCACGTCTTAACTCTAAAAAGTTATAAATCTCGCCGTTAAATACAATTACATAGCGATTATCTAGAGACATCATCGGTTGATGTCCTTCTGGTGAGATATCAATAATTGCTAGCCGTCGATGTCCCAAAGCAATACCATTTTCGGCATCTACCCATAAGCCACTATCATCTGGCCCGCGATGAGCAAGAGCATGAGACATTTTTTGAACTACAGAACCCATCTCCTCAGGAGACATTTGCTTTTCAGTATCAAAGAAACCGCTTATTCCGCACATTTAATACCTCAAAAGCCTACTAGGTAGTTTTTTTATCTGTTTAGTTACATTGCCAAGAGAATCGCGTTCTTTTAAGGTAGAGGTACTCAATTTAGCTATTGTCAGCAAATAGAACCAATAAGTAGGAGGGCGCAACATATAATGAAAGACGCTAAAGCCTACTAACGAGATAATGGCTACAAGCATAATAACTAAGTTACGTTTCCAGGCATTCCAGCCTATCCATCCCAAAAGAGCAACGTAGCAGACTAATCCAACAATTCCAGAATCTCCTGCCCAGTCTATAAATGTATTGTGCGCCTCCCAACCAAAAAATGGCCCTGTGAAACCTGACTGAGACCCAGGACCAAGACCAAATATCGGTGAGTAGGATATTGCAGCAATTCCATTCAGCCATAAGATAAAACGAGTGCTTCCCTGAGCATCTTTATCATATTCATCCCCAACAACACCAGTGAATTTTGTGTATAAGAAAAAGGCTATTGTCAAAATAATTATTACTAACAACAATTGCTGAAGCTTCCGATTAATTGCGTTTAGATAAAGTGATTTATCGGCGGCAGAATAATTTGAAATTTTGCGATTGATTGCAAAAAATATTAGCAATCCAAATCCAATAACCCACGCACTTTGGAGGGCATCTGAACCCGTTGCTATACCAATATACAAAGAAATAATAATTAGGAATATATACCAGATTTTTGTAGCTTTTCTACTACTCTGGTTGAGCAAATGTAAAGCAAAGAAAGGAATCATGCTTAATTGTAAAGCCAGCTGATTTGGATAATCAGACCAACCTGAAAATCTTATCTCCCCGTACCAAGGGTTGATAAAAGGTAAAAGAGAAGGGAAAAGAAGTATTACAACTAGACAAAATAGTGTGAATGGCACAAAAACTGCAAGTAATTTATTAATTTCTTGCTTTGAAGATATTGCAATTGAAAAAGTTAGCGAAAAAATAAATGCCAATCCAAAAGATAAACCATCATGGTCAAAATCTTCAGCTGTAAGTCCTTTTGATTCTGCTATCAAGAAACCTAAACTCATAGCAGTAAAGGAACTCACCCAAAACCAAAAAATTACTTTCGTAATGTGCGTTATTGGATAATGGTGAATTAATAGCCTGATACCTACAAGTAGCATCCAGATAAACAGCATAACTTCACCTGGCCCAATAGGAAGACCTGCGGGTCTCAATTGAGTGGCATGGGAGAGTGCAAGTCCTACTGCTACCCAAGTAATTTCCAAGCTATTCATTACTACAGCGCATCCTTTGTTACCTGAATTGATGTTATGCGGCTTTATATCTCTAACAGTTTTATTAAGATAAAACATGACTGAGACGCTGTTTTTACGTATTGCGTAATAAGCAGATGCCCACACGCCGATAATATTTTGCTAAAGACCATAAAGAAAGAAGGCGTGACTCGACAAACGTAATATATCTAGATTTCCACAATCTTTTATATATTTCTAACTCAGCTTTTTTCCCATTTAAAAGATTGGCGGTTTGTCCACTTTCTCCAAAAAGAGCTTTATCGTAATACGTTCCGCAAAAGTTTAGAATAGCAGCTTGCTCACCTCCTAGGAGAATTTCAAGCCAAAGAAAATAGTCTTGAGAGTATCTGAGGGAAGGACTAAAGCGTTGCTTAAGATCGCGCTTATTCATCACACAGGCAGTGGAGAAAACATTAAATAGCAGAATCTGACTTTTGGAAACAAAACTAGCTTTTATCTCTGTTGGTATTGGCTCAAAATTATATTGCTCTCCTAATTTTATTTGGACACTATTATGTCCAGATAAAGCAATGTCAGGATGACGAAGCATCCATGAATACTGAACAGCAATCTTTTCTGGGTGCCAAACCTCATCAGCATCAAGAAAGGCAATGTAATCTTGGGAGGCAAAATCCCACGCAGTATTACGGGCAACAGAGGGGCCGCCATTCTCTTTTTGGGCAATAACTTTGAGCCAGTCTTTACCATAATCGCGCTGAAGTTGTAGCAAGAGTTCTAGAGTATTATCTCCACTACCATCATCAACAAGTATGACTTCAGCAGGTAGAAGAGTTTGCTTGGCAACAGAGTCAACTGCTCTACCTATTGTGCTAGAGCAACGGTAGCAGGGAATAATTGTACTAACAGAAGCTATCATGTCTTTATTACCCCTAAAATGTCGTAGTTCTAAATAATTTAAAAATACGTATTAGACGTTTAGGATCTGACTAGAGTTCTGAGTTTATTTTTGGATTGTCAAGCTTGTAAAGTGCATGAATAATTACCCCCGAACTCAAAGCACCTTTGACAATTGTTGCAATGATTAAAGCGATCGCTGCCCCTTTTAGTCCAAAAATTGGCAGCAACCAAAAACAACATATAGCTGATATAGTTGTAACCCCAATATACAAAGGTATTTGAATCCGGAAATGCCTAACTGCTATCATTGCATCTCCTAAAAAGTAAAGTCCATAGTTAATTCCTGCTGCAACCATTAGCAACACAAACAAATCTGTATGCTTGGCATACTCAGGTTGGTAGAGCAAAGTCAAAATCTCCTTACCTGCAACTACAGCTACCAATACAGCTACAGCACCTAGCAGAACGCCGATTCCAACCAGCTTGAGGAGAAGCTTGCGAAAAGCTAAACCATCCCCTGCTGCATAATATTTAGCTAGTCTAGGAATTGCTGATTGCCCCAAGGCATTTACTACTATGTTTCCTACCACCATTGCATAAGCGATCGCCGCGAAAATGCCTAGTTCGCGATCGCCCAAATACCGCTCAATCAAGTAGCGAGGAATATTAACATACAGCGAAAATAGCATCGTCACGAAGCCCAGAGGCAGAGCGAACCACGCCAACTTTGTGAGCGTTTTTAGATGCCAGCGAGGCCGCAGTGCAAGCATTAGCTCACGCTTGCTAGATCTTTCGTGTGGCGCTGTCCGCGCATAGCCTAGAATTAATGCACCATTAGGAATGTCATAGCTAATCAGAACTATGGCCCAAGCAACCGCCAACCCTGCTGCTCCCCACGCAACGCTGCCCGATATGTAAACACCAATGCCCAGTAGTAGTAGTGACAGAGGGCCTTTAATCATTAGCGACACGGCAACACAGTCCATTCGTTCGTGTTGCTGGATCATCCCGTGAAACACATCGCTAATAGCTTCAAATGCCTTAGACAAACCAACCAGCAAGATGACTAGCGATGTCTCCTGGTGGTATCCTGTAACTACAGTAATTACCATAATCGCCACAAGTGCTAGCCCTGTTAAGAGCAGCCGCAGACCAAGGTAATCGCTGAAAAGATATTGGTGTTTAGCGTCTGTCGCTTGAACCTCTCGCAGTGAAAGATTTGTAAATAGGACTACGGGTGCTGTAACCGCAAGCCCTAATGTGAACTGCCCGACAATTTCTGGACTACCGAGTTTAGCAAGCACTACCAGCATTCCCCACTGACAAGCCGCATAGACAACATTGCCGACGAAAGTCCAAGAGAAGTTATGACGCAGTGTTAGTGGTTTATTTTGTTGCATATATCTTCTGCCTCAACTTCAGTGAAAAGTTTTCGACTCCTCCAGAATGCCAGTCAGTTGTCATCCAAGGTCACTAAGTTTAGGTAAACTGTTTTCCTAAACTACTATTGAGGCGCTAAGTAGTAATAAGTAATTGTTAGGCAACATAGCTATAAATAAATATTTTAAAAAATGTTTCAATTTTTCCTTTTATTTAAAAGCTTATACAAGCCTACACATAGCTTGCCTTTCACAGTAATCCCATGAATACTTTTAAAGTTTTTGACAACTTGCCCCCCGAATTCTTCTTTAAATTTATTAATATTTAGGAGTTTTTGATCTGTATTCCCAGCATACCAGCCGCCAAAATCGTAAATTGAAATTCCTGAATTTTTGAACCTCAATATATCCTGCCAGTGATGATAACGATTAGCGCGTCCTAACATTGACTGGTAGGCAGTATCGTTATGATTTTTCATTGATGCACCGTAAAAAAAACAAACTCGATTTTTAACAAGACAATGAGCGTGCCAACCCAAGACAGTATCGTCTTGCGACTTGACTATGGAAAGATCGAGAATTCCAATATGAGCGAAACTCCTAAGCCGAGGTCTGGAAATTTTCTGCAAATCTTGAGATAAAGCAAATTGATCGTGAAACTCTAAAAAATCATTTAGTTTATTATCATCAATATCATCTTTATCCCAATAACAATATAAAATATGATCTTTTTGCTCTGCCCTATTAATTTTATAGCGATTAGTTTTCCCTAGATTTTTCCATAGTTCATCCTCAGCTTTGGTTAAATCGACTAAAAGTGTATGAAATTCATCAAAGTGAATGTTTTTAATTGGTTGCGATCGCTCAATATAATGAACTATATCAACGTTAGGTTTGTCTTTTAATTCTTCATCAAACCAAACCTCTTCGATTGAAACAAACTTTTCTTGAAAGACATTCATACCTTTCTTTCCTTATTTTAATTAATTACCAGGTGAATTAATCTACTTTATTTTTAATATTTATTAAGGTACTTTACTAAGTCTTATGATTTTTTAGTTAATAATCTAGCTACCGAGTCTACTAGCCATGCAAAATTTTGAGATAAAAAACCAATAGCTGAAATACCAATAGTAGAGTCAAATTGAAGTCCAAAGAAAGATACTTTTCCTGCATATCCATCGACACACGCTATCCATTTATCTTGCTCAATTTGATGCGGATCTATAGTATGCATTCCTGTTTTATTCCAACCTATTCCGCTTGCTGCTACGGGATGATTACTTGCTTCCTTTTCTTGATAAGTTGTCAAAGACAACTCAGTTATTTCAAAAGCGCGGATTTTGTGACCATATATATACTTATTATCTTGACTATATCTAATAATGCTATTGCTTACTACCACTCTACCTCCTGGTCTAGCTATATTTGAATCTTTGATGATCGGACTTTTAGGATGCTCTCTCCAAAAATCTGTTAATTCATCTGCATAATAGAGATGCAAAACACTACTATTTTTTGATGCCGTAAATAGCCACCACTTACTATTAAAATAAAAAACAGAAGAATCTGCATAATCTTTTCCATCAATTAAAGTTTTTTCTAATAACCATTTATTCGGAAAATTAACCGCTTTATACAATCGAATAGAATTTGTTTGACGAGTCTCTGGAATCATGTAGTATTCATCATTCCATTTGAATACATACGGATAAGATAAGTGAAAAGACTCTTTAAGAACAATTTGTTGATAATTCCAGTTTAAGCCATTATCACTAATTGCTAGTCCTATTTCTCCTTGCTGATTTGCAGCGTTCATAACTTCAAAAAACATATACCAAGTGCCGTTTTCACAAATCATGAAAGGATCAGCAACAAAACTTGCTGGCACGTCGGTTACATCTTTTGCAGTCAGAACTGGGTTATTGATATTTTCAATGGCAACAAAATCAAAAGGAGATTTACCGAAATAAATTCCAATTGACCAATTATATTGCCGTTTCACAAATCTTTTTATAAAGCTTTTCACAAAATAGCCACCTTTTTCGTTTTAAATATGCACTTCAAACAAAGTTTAATATTTTTTTGTTAGTTAATATTTACTTATCCTTTAAAAAAATAATTGCTATATTTGCTTATAATATGAATCTTAAAAACTGAAATAAAATCTTTATAAAATTCTCTTAAGTGTTGAAAGCGAAGATTATTAAAGAATTTTTGAGTCAACTCAGTGCCAAAATTTTAGCTACCATCCTTCATGGTGAGTTGCGCTCCAATTAACAGCTGCGCTGCTTCAGTATCTAGTGGCTTAGAGAAAAAATATCCCTGCCCATATTCGCATTTTAGTGTTTTGAGTTGAGCAACTTGCCTTGCTGTTTCCACCCCTGTAGCAATCATATTTATATTTAGCTCATGAGCGATCGCTACAATTGTTTTGACAACTTCTAAACTTTCGTCATCAGTGTCGATCTGGCTAATCAGCGATCGATCTATCTTCAACCTGTCGAACTTCTCATAATAAAGCAGGTTTTGGGAACCCTGAAAAGAAGTCAAGAATGAATAACTGATGCCGAAGTTATCAATTTGTAACTGGACACCTAATGTTTTTAATTGCAAAAGTGTAGCAAAAGTTATTTCAGGATTTTCCATGACAATGTTTTGAGGTATTTCTAGCCTTAAACTACAAGGAGCTAGCTTTGTTTCCTGCAAAATTTGCTCAATTTGCTTACTTAAATCAGGTTGTAAAAACTGTTTGCTAGAAAGATTGACGCTGATTGTTAAAGGCGCTGTAGTAATTTCCTGCTGCCAAATCCGCATTTGGCGGCAAGCCTCACGCAATACCCACCAGCCAAGAGGGATGATCAAGCCTGTTTCTTCGGCTATTGGCATAAACTCTGCTGGCGAAACTATGCCTTGTTGGGAATGCTGCCAGCGCAAGAGAGCTTCAAAACCACTAATCTGATTATTTTCTAGAGATATAATCGGCTGCCAATGAATTTGAAACTCTTGACGCTCAATTGCTTGTTGTAAATCATTTTCTAGTTGCACAGATGCTATCGAGGTATTAATAATTTTCTCCAGTACCTCGCCATGCCATGCCTTATTCTTTAAATGCTGCATTGCTATGTCATGTTGGTTCAAAGCCTTAGCTTGCAGTTCGGTTCTTGAGTATTTAGGTGTGTATTCCAGCACCAGCAATTCAAGTAAATCAATTATTAAATAGAGATCATTATTATTTGCTGCTTCACATAGGGCTTCTACTATAGATTCAAGATTTTCTGGAACAATACCGCTAGCGTTGCGGACAATCCGAATTTTTTCATGCTGGGTTGGTTCATATTGTTCGCCCTTAATGAATAGTTCTTCAAACAATTTCTCTCCGGGCCGCAATCCCGTAAATACAATGTCAATGTCTTTGCCCACCTCATATCCTGAAAGGCGAATCAAATCTTTTGCCAAGTCAACAATTTTCACAGGTTGCCCCATGTCAAGCATAAATACTTCACCACCACGACCAATTACAGCAGCTTGTAAAACGAGTTGAACTGCCTCTGGAATCGTCATGAAATATCGGCAAATATCGGGGTGGGTGATCGTTATTGGGCCACCTTGAGCAATTTGCCGTTTAAAGATTGGGACAACACTGCCTCTACTGCCAAGCACGTTACCAAAACGCACAACGACAAAGGACTTGCCACTGTTGTGGGCCGCTTGCAGCACTAGCATTTCCGCCGATCTCTTACTGGCCCCCATGATACTGGTTGGATTAACTGCTTTGTCAGTTGAAATCATGACAAAGTGTTTAACGTCGTAGCGTAACGCCAGATTCAGCAGATTTTTTGTCCCCAACACATTATTAGTAATCGCTTCAGGCGCGTTTAATTCCATCAAGGGGACGTGCTTATGAGCCGCAGCGTGGAAAATTACGTCGGGTCTAAATTGTTTAAAAACGTACTCTAATCGAGACAAAAATCGAATATCGGCGATAACGTTAGTAAGACGGGGTATGTGATGAGCAACACCTTCCTTTTTAAGTAATTCCAAAACTCGTTCTAATTCTTGGTGAATATTGAACACAGAATTTTCCCCGTGTCCTAGCAGCACCATTTCGGCAGGGTGGCACTTTAAAATTTGGCGACAAAGTTCACTACCAATCGATCCTCCTGCACCTGTGATCAGCACTTTCTTGCCTTTAAGAAATTCTGAGACTTTCTCGACATCAGTTTTTATCGGTTCACGTCGTAGCAGATCCTCAATTTTGATATCGCGGATACTTTCTACGCTTACCTTTCCATTCAGGATTTCATGTATTCCGGGTATTGTGCTGGTTCGAGTTCCTATTACCCCGCAAATATCTACAATTTCCCGAATAACTTCTCCGCTAACAGTAGGCATGGCAATAATCACTCTATCAATGTGCAAAGAGCTAACAACTTCAGGAATTTTATGGCGATCGCCGACTACAGGCAGAGAACGAATGTTTAGATTTAATTTTGCTGGATTGTCGTCAATAAAGGCGATTGGATAAAGCCCAAGTTGTGGATTATGTCGCATCTCTTCTACCAACGAAATACCAGCGCTGCCAGCACCAACTATCAGCACGCGATCGCCGGACGTATCAGACGCTCTTCTTCGTTGGCTTACTCTCTCAAAAGCACGAATACTGAAGTGCAGCCCACCAACGCAGATTAAACTGAGCATACCGTCAAGCAACGGCAGCGATCGCGGTAGCTCTTCTATAGGAGAATAAAACCAGCGAAGTGCATAAAATAACAGCGTTTGCACTACAACGGCAGCACCTATAAGTATGCTTATCTGTGTAAGTTCATCAATACTGGCATACCGCCAGTAACGTCTATAAAATCCAAATATATAAAGTACGCTCAGTTTTACCGCCAAAAACAAAATTATTACGACAATTAGCTCAAATCCGTATATATCGAAAAGAAAGAACTCATCTAAACGAAGTCCAAGTGCCAATACAGGTGTGATCAAAAATGCAATTGCATCAATGATCATGAAGTGGCAATTTCTCAGACTTAGCAACCTTTTGTACAGCGTTTCTATCATAAAAAGTCGATTTTATTTTGCCTACATTGCTCTAATACTTATCAGCATTTTTTTTGCTTTTTATGCAAGCAGACCATTAGTTGCTGAGAAACTTGCTTAAATTTCTAAAAATCACATCAAATCTTTACCCCCAAGTGCTGGCGAAGAGGTAAAGTTATTTATAGTCTGCACAAAGTTCGCAGATTATGATGTAATTATTTTTACTGCCATATTGTGTTGCTATTATTACACCACTTTTAGGCAATAAAACAAAAATATTTAGATTAATTAAGTGGATTAAACTTCAAGTTTCCTACTAAGTAATCATTTCACTACTTCCAAATCATAGGCATCTACCAGAGGCTAGATGTATAAAATTAACTTAGCTTTGGCTGTAGTTTATCAAAATTTCTATCTACGTTAAACTACTATTTACAAAAAAACACTTTTTATTAAAGTTATAGGAGTATTTATCCAATTATCAAATTCTGCAAAAAAGTCTATATAAAAATTGAGAGTTATAAAGTTAATATTTATTTTAGATTTCATTTGTACTGAAAAAGGTAAAATATATAGCTGATTAAAAAAAGTGGGTTGCTATTAGCAACCCACTAACAAAAAAGAGCTATGTATAGAAATAGAAAATGTCATCCAAAAAGAGCGAAGTTACCTCTTCGTCTGTGAGCTTAACTTCTATCGGACTTGAATTTTAGCAAGGTTAGTGCCTTGGTAGTAGTGCCGCAAAATCTGCTGGTATTTAACTCCTCTCTGAGCTAAAGTGTAAGCTCCCCATTGGCTCATTCCTAGACCATGACCCCAACCACGGCCATCGAATCGCAAACCTAAAGGCTCTTCTGTGATCGTGAAGCGTGTACTTTTAAGACCTAAGACATTCCGCACAGCATCGCCTCTAAGTTCCCGCGTTCCCTTGTCGCCAATAACATTTATTGTTTTGATGCTTCCGTAAGGCGTAAGAGTTGGATTTAGGGAGACAAGATTGCCTACTCCAGAAATTCGTCGGTTGAGTTCTTCTGGAGAAAAGGTTTTTACCCACTGACAGGCGCTGACATTTTGATCGAAGTCTTGAACGCCACGCAGATAAGGCAACGCCTCAAACCAGACATCTTCGACATTTTCGGTGTGTCCTCCAGAACAGGCATGAAAAACCGAGAGGATGGCCTGGTTTTTGTAAGTCAGTATCTGTCCAGTAGTTGCATTCACAGCCGCATAAGTGCCAGGAGCTTCACTCTTCACGCCTGTGTACACTTGTGATGCTTGTGTGTTTACAACATCATAAACAGGATTTTTCTCATTTTGTTGCTTATAAATAGCGTAGGTACGGGCAGCGACGGCTTGAGCTTTGAGGGCTTCTTGAGGCCAATTACCATTCATTTCGCCGCCCAAAACGCTATAGAGATATTGTTCTAAATCGACGTAGTTAACTGCTGTTAAGCCTTTGGCGGTAGGAACTAGCAGAGTTTTACCACGATACCAGCGATCGCCAATATACACATAGCCATTACCACTCGGCTCAATCCACATTGCGCCCGCCTCCATCTGCTCTAAAGCAACTCCGCCCTCTCTCGGCTGGGCGTAAAAGGCATTCATCGCCGCAATTTGTCCCAGTGGTCGATTGGTATTATAGTCACGCACGACTCCTTGGGTAGAACTGCCAACTTTGACTTGACTTGCACTTTGTTCAATCGCCACTCGTAATTGCATAGCTGCTTGAGCAGGCGCAACCAAGACGAGCCACAAAATGGCAGAAAGCCACCAATGGCTTGCTTTGTGAGAAAAAAAGGTCAACAACAGTCTAAAATTCATTCGGGCAATCTCCTCGCACTGAAGTATAGGTTTTGCTTGTGAATTGTTTGAAGTTTTCAGTTCGCTAAAATTTAAATTAATTAATATAAGGTAACTAATCTTTGCAGCAGTCAACTTCAAAAGACGAGTTTTTGGACGTTGGCGTGCCACCATAGAAAAGAAATTACGATAATTCTTTTATAGTTTGGCTGATTTACGTGCAGATTACATTTTTAGGGACAAGTTCGGGTGTACCCACGCGATCGCGTAATGTTTCCAGTGTCGCTTTACGTCTGCCTCAACGAGCAGAACTGTGGCTATTTGACTGTGGCGAAGGAACCCAGCATCAAATTATTCGCAGTGACCTGAAAATTAGCCAACTTAGCCGCATTTTTATCACCCATATGCACGGCGACCATATTTTTGGCTTGATGGGTCTTTTAGCCACGTGCGGCTTGGCTGGTAATCCTACCCAAATCGATATTTATGGGCCACCTAAATTAGATGAATATCTGCGAGCCTGTAGTCGTTATTCCCACACTCATTTGTCTTATCCGATCAACGTCCACGCCGTAGAACCAGGTGTAATCTACGAAGATGAAGAATATATCGTTAGCTGTGGTCGATTAGAGCATCGCATTACCGACTTTGGCTATCGAGTCGCAGAAAAAGACCGTACAGGGCGCTTTGATATTGAAAAAGCAAAGGCGCTCTCAATTCCTCCAGGCAGAGTTTACGGTCAGCTAAAGCGCGGTGAAACAGTGACGCTACTTGATGGACGGCAAATCAATGGTGCAGAACTGTGTGGGCCAACGGAAGTAGGGCGCAAAGTTGTTTATTGTACAGATACAGTGTATTGTGACGGCGCAGTAGAACTTGCTCAAGATGCCGATGTCCTAATTCACGAGGCGACTTTTGCCCACGAGGATGCCGATCTTGCTTTCCAGCGCTTTCACTCAACTTCTACAATGGCGGCGCAAGTAGCATTGACAGCTAATGTGAAGCGGCTGATTATGACTCATTTCAGTCCCCGTTATGCGCCTGGAAATAATCTGGAGTTAAAAGATCTGCTAAAAGAAGCTCGTGCCATTTTCCCCAATACAGAGATCGCTTATGATTTCTTAAGCTATGAAGTACCTAGGCGGCGAGAACGGGAAACGGTAGTTGGGAAATAGGGAGGAGAGGAGCATTCTTAGCATTCTTAGCAGAGGAGCATTCTTAGCATTCTTAGCAGAGGAGCAAGGGTGCAGGGGAGATATTATATTTCTCTAACCCCTAACCCCTGATCCCTATTCCCTATCTTTCAGGAGTCGATCGCGGATGTCTGTTAATTGTGCTTGAGTGTTGACTGGCGATCGCGGTGCAGGAATTTCTGTATTTGGCCAAGTGGGTAAATCGTTGCAGGGACAAAACAATGATGCTATTCCGACGCTGCGAATTGTTACGGGCATAGAGCAACGGGCGCAGCCTGCTAATTCCCAAGCTGGTGTTAGTAGTTCGGCAATGCTTTGTTCAGTTCCTTCTAGGTAGCTGTCGCCGCTATCTGCTAATGTAATTTGCCGCCAACAATCTTCAAATTCTTGACTGTAGCGATCACCTCGAATTACTGGTTGGGGCAGCATTGTTTGACCATTGTGAGTCAAAACTTTTTTGCCTAGCTGGAACCAGTAAGCAAGATACTGTTTAACTTTTTGTTCGGATGCCATAAGTTATAGCTTTTTTAGCAGGGGAGCTATCCAAAATCGACTGGAGGAGTCAAAATCAATGACCAATGACCAATGATGGGGATAATTGGTAATTGATTGGTCAGGTATATACTAACGCTTGTCGATTGGCAATGCTGGTGGCAAGGGAGAACCGAGGGCGCTGAGGTTAAGAACGTATCCGCCAGTAACTAGGTAAACAGGATTGGCGATCGCTCCCAAGCGGCGAACTAAATTACCCAGGCGATCACGGAATGTCCGACCAATTGGATAAGCTGGCACTACACCCCAGCCTGTCTCTTCTGCAACTACAATGATATCTCTATCTGCAAGCTCTAAACTCAAGCATAAATTTTGTCCTGTTTCCTCCCAGTTGGAATTATCCTGTTCCAATAAATTCGCTACCCAAGTACCCAAGGAATCAATCAATAAACAACTATCTAGAGGAGTAGTTTTGATAGCTGCTACCAAGTTTTGCGGCACTTCTAGCGTTAGCCAATTGCTAGGGCGGCGATCGCGGTGTTGTTCAATCCGAAACCCCCACTCTGCATCACCCGCGTCAACTTGGGCGGTTGCTACATAAATAACTGATTTGCCAGACTGCATTGCCAGTGTTTCAGCCCATTCACTTTTACCTGATCTGGCTGGTCCTGTTACTAAGATGATACCCATAGTGAAAGAGGGGTTAGAAGGGGAGCAGGGGAGGCTTGGGGCCCCCTTTGGGGAACTCGGGGTCCCCAAAGGGGAACTCGGGGTCCCCCTTGGGGATAAGGGGCAAGGAGGCGAGAGGGGAGCAGGGATCAGAGATCAGAAGAATTGCCCATCATCCCAATACACAACACCCAACACCCATTACCCCTTTATACAGGAACTCTATCAATGGAGTTTTGGTTATAACGACTTTTAACAGATAAAATTAGCACCAATATTATCTAATGGCACGAAGCAAGAGCTATAGAGCTTAAATGCACTCGACCAAAGACAAAGCGGACGGTTTGTAACTAAGCATAAACAAAATATTTGTTGATTTTTAGCGAAGTGAATATGAAAGCAGATTTAAAACGAATTGAGGCAACTTTGCAAAATTTAGGGATCAGCACTGCTTCTTACCCTGAACCACCTGCTACGGAAAATCGTAGCTACTCATTTGAAATAAATAGCACCGCCCAAAAGCGCGATTCTGAGCAACAACCACGCGATAAAGGCAGATTAATTCCTTCGCCTCCTGTACAGAGGTTTCCACCACAACAAAGCACTTATCAAGAACCAGTGCTACCCAATTTCAATTCCAGCATAAATCGTACCCGTAGCGGCTCAAATCCAGCTTCAAAAAAGAACTTGTTACCAGATTACACAGATACTGCCACTTGTATGGCTGAAATTCAGAAAATAGTGGATCAAATTAAACACCTTTACTTAGAAGGACCGATTGTGGATGGGTGGTTGGAGTCTCAGCAGTATACACCACCAAAAAACATGACTTCTCGCGGTGACTCAGTTGAACCGAAAATGGACTATGTGCAAGAAGTTCTTAATTTTGAGCAAGGGAAAGTCACCTGCGAATCGCCTCGTGCTGGCTACCTGCTATGTGGTCTAGATACAACTGGCAAAAAGTGGTCTCGTCCCTGTCCATTGGAACAGTTGCCTAGTGTTAGTATTGCGATCGCCCGTTATCAAAAGTTACAGCAACTTTTAGAGCGCAAGCGCTACTTTGAAACCTGGCTTAAACAAAATGATACATGAATTATTCATTCATAGTGCGGTAAGTAGCAACTGCTGACGGCGAAATTTTGTTTAAGTAACGGAAGATCCAATATTTAAATATCGTATCTAAAATTACTGGAAACGTTGCAATAAACAAGAATGTAAAATCATGATTTTCTGGTAGTCCGAGATGCCGCGATACACCTGTCAGCAAGACTTCCCAGCCATGCGGCGAGTGAAATCCTACAAATATATCAGTAAACAAAATAATGATAAATGCTTTAGCACTATCACTCAACCCGTATACGATTTGATCGAGAAAATCCTTTAATACTGCAATGTCTTTCTTGCTGACAATGATTAGCCAACTAAAAGCACCCACAGATAGTATATCTGCAAAGATATTTTTAATTGCATTAGCACTTTCGGCTCGAAATTCCTCAGCAATTTCCTGAACTTTTCTTTTCATTTGAGTTTCTCTTCTCTGTGGCAGAATTTCGCCAGCTTCACTCAATAGATTTTCAAATTTGATTTTCTCCTCAAATTTTTGCATCTCTACAAGTGCCTTTTCTTCCATTTCCGAATTTAAAAATATAGTATCTTCATGAGTATTTATCCACCGCTCAACAATTGGACTTATTACCAAGTGCTTTGATATTTGATGAGTGAGAAAAGGCACAATAATCAACAGTAAAACCAACCTTACAGAAATATATGTTCTTTTTTGAGAAGTGCGGAACTTCTTTACAACTTCTTCTTCAGAACTTGGGTCTAGCTCAACTTTAAGACGATTTATTGTACCTATAATAGACCTTGGTAATACCTTAGTTTCTTCAGCTTTACTCTGTTTTTTATTAGGTATGTTTGTAATTGGTAGTTGCTGATTTACAACCGTTATTGGTTCAACTTTGACGAGTTGGGGTACAACTGAAGCTGAAGTGTTTTCATATAAGTTGTACTTTGCTAATACTTCATCAATAAATCTTAGCTTTTCTAAAACTAATGAATTATTTGTAGTTTGAATAGCGAAAGAATCTCTAACAGGAGTTGTGCCGTTATTTTTTGCTAGTTTTGTGATAGTTTGATCAGAACTACTGAACACTGAACGAGTTGCCTTAAATTCTGTAAGTCTCATTCGGACAGTTCTGAGATGTTTTTTTAGTTCTGTCTGAAAATAAGCCATAACGCTGTCTCCGTAATTTGCGGATTCAGGCGCTATCTTATTACCATTGAAATGTTGATCCTCTATTGCTTTAATTAGTAAGGCGGCTTTGTAGGCTTCGTCAAGCGATCGCTCTGGTGTCTGTAGATACCACTGTTGAGCCGAGCGTAAGTAAGAGTAAATTTGTTGTGTAATAGACTTTTTCATCGCAAACAATTATCCAGCCTTGTTTGGGAATTTTAAACTCAAGTTAATGTACGAGGTATCTTAGCAAATCCACGAGGTTACAGTTGGTGCTTTCTAATTCTGTTTGGATAGTTGGTTGCAGTCACAGTGGCAAAACTGATCGCCTAGTTCAGCAATTCTGTACCTGGCTGCAAAATGATCCAACTAAACGCACAAAAAATTATAACCGTAGACAGATGCGGAATAATGGAGAGCAACTGCAAAAACGCCTGAATGTTCAATATGAACCAGGAGTTTTAGTTTTTGCTGCTAACGACGATAATCGGCGTGAGCTAGCAGACCGCATTGTTGCAGCAACTGAGGGGAAATATCCGGTTCGCGCCAAGACACCACTAGGTTTTTTTCAAGATGAAGTAATTTTATTTTGGCCCTTGCTGATTCAACGCTTGAATCTGAGAGCGCAATTTCCGATCCGGTTACGTCCTGAAACAGAACAAGAATTAGCAACTGAACTGTGGCAAACGCAGTTGAATGCAGAAATTTTACGTTCTGTAGGAGTAAGTGAATCTCGGTTAATTCGTCGCATTCTAGACTTACTGCAATTAGCAGCTTACAGTGGTACGCCGACGGAGGAAATTAAGAGTGTTCTGGCACAAGGCTTGTTTCAAGCAGAGGATGGTGCGACGAATGGAGCAACAGAAATTATAGAGCGATCGCCTGCATTACTGCTACAGTGGCGTAGCTGGTGCTTAGAGCGCGGGTTACTGACATACGGAATTATTACCGAACTCTACGGACAACACTTATTACCCGATCCAGATTACCAACGGCATTTACTCGCACGATATCAATTGCTGCTAGCGGATGATGTGGATGATTACCCCAGCCTAGCGCGTCAGTTGTTCGAGTTTCTGTTAGATCAAGCAGCAGTAGGCGCATTTACTTATAATCCTGATAGTGGGGTGCGATTGGGACTAGGAGCCGATCCTAAATACCTAGAAGGACTGGCGGCGCGTTGTCAGCAAAAAACATTAACTCAGCCGCCGCAAAGAAGCCTAGCAGATACACTTGGCTCCTCGATAGTGGAATCACTCACTGAGCCGATGATTTTGAGCCTACCCCCCTCAGTGCAGTCATTACAAACGACAAACCGGAGGGAATTATTGCGGCAAACAGCCGAGGTTATTATTAAAGCAGTACAGTCTGGAGAAGTACAGCCGCAAGAAGTAGCTGTAATTGCACCAGGAATAGATGCGATCGCGCGTTACACCTTGGTGGAGATTTTAACTAAACAGGGAATTCCAGTTCAATCCCTCAACGACCAACGACCGCTTACCAGTTTCCCAATAATTCGAGCGCTGCTAACGATTCTCGCCTTGGTATATCCAGGTTTAGGACGAATGGTTGATCGAGATGCAGTAGCCGAAATGCTGGTGGTACTTAGTAGGGGTCGGGGATCAGGGGTCAGGGATCAGGGGTTAGAAGAAGATGCCTCAGTTCCTAATCCCTACATTGACCCTGTACGTGCTGGCTTACTGGCTGATTTTTGTTTTGAGCCACATCCTGAGCAGCCTAATTTGCTGCCTCCTACAGCTTACGATCGCTGGGATAGGTTGGGTTATGCAGCGACTACAGCTTATACTCAGATATTACAGTGGTTAGAGATGCAGCGATCGCAACAGCAAGAGCGTCTTTTACCTAGCCCGATTTCGCTTTTGGATAGAGCAATTCAAAAGTTTTTGTGGAATGGTAGCAACCTTCCTTATGACCAATTAGCTGCATTGCGGGAATTACTGGAAACTGCCCAACATTACTGGGAAGTTGATACCCGCTTGCGGCAGATTGACCAACTTAATGCGCCACCTCACACTACCATTGCTCAATTTATTCAACTGCTGCGTCGTGGTACAATTACTGCTAATCCTTACCCAGTTCGTCTCATTGGCCCAGCAAGCCGCGCTGTTACCCTAGCGACAATTTTTCAATATCGCTCTAGTCGCCGCTTTCATCGCTGGCAATTTTGGCTTGATGCTGGTTCACCGCTTTGGCTAAGTGGCGGTGCTGCTACGTTATTTGGTGCTACGTTATTTTTACAGGATAGGTTCGGACAGCCTTGGACAACTGAAGATACCATTAATGCCGATCAAGAGAGGCTACGGCGAATTTTACGCGATTTGTTAGGGCGCGTAGGAGAACGAGTTTACTTGTGTCATAGTGATTTAGCCGTAAATGGACAAGAGCAACTAGGCCCATTGTTGCCTTTGGTTAATGCCTCAGTTCCGCTAACTTTTGAACCTGCAACCAGTCTCGGATCTCTTGAGCTAACCAGATAAGTTCAGTGTCACTTATTTGTGTAGTTGCTGTGATGTAAATTTTTTCCCTTGATTCAGCAATTTTTTAAGCGATGAACCAGAAATACATTCTTGAACTAAGCCAAAATATAGTAAGCGATCGCCGATCTAAAAATAATCCCGATATCTAGGAATTTGAGCATAATTTAACTGTATAAATACCTACGCTTCTCGCTCAAATAATTTAAGATTTTCCTACTGAATTGACCACCGAAAGTCAGAACTCTGACGATAATTTGGGAATTTTCAGCGTTAGGGGTTTCTAAATCAGTCGCCAGACAAATTTGACGACTAGCATTTTCTTCCAGATTTTGTCCAGTTGATAACGTCCCTGTAATACCTATCCGCAGTGCAGCATTTCGCAGCAACTCCTCAAATTCCCATTTAATTTCACTGTAACTAACAAGGATTTATAGAACTCACCGAAGAGAAGTAGAGGATAAAAAAGGTCAAACGGAGAGAATTAATCTAGTTTTCCCCTGCTCCTCTGCTAAGAATGCTCCTCTACTCCCCCGCTTCTTATTCACCACTGGGGATTGGCGACGATCAGTGCCTCTGCTGCTTTGGTATTTAATGCTTCAGCGAAAAAATATCCTTGACCGTATTCACAGTTTAATTCTCTAAGTAGTGCTAGTTGTCCTGCTGTTTCTATCCCTTCTGCTGTCACCTCCATACCCAAACTGTGACCAAGCAGAACGATTGTTGCCACAATATCTAAATTAGTGATTCCAGTTGCCGCGTTAGCAATAAAAGAGCGGTCAATCTTCAGTACATCAATTGGAAAACTATGCAACCGACCTAAAGATGAATAACCAGTGCCAAAATCATCGATCGCTAATTTGATGCCTAAAGCTTTCAGTTGCAAAAGCACATCAGTTACAGATTGATAATTTTCCATGATTGCGTTTTCAGTGATCTCTAGCTTCAAACTTTGGGCATTTAAACCAATTTCCTGAAGCACAGTATTAATTTCTGCAACTAAATTCGGTTGAGCAAAGTGTCGACTACAAAAATTGACGCAGATATCCATTGGCGGTTGCGCGGGAAACGCTAGCTGCCATTCGCGCATCTGGCAACAAGCTGTCCGCAGTACCCATTGATCAACAGGTACACCTAGCCCAGTTTCTTCGACTACGACGAGAAACTCCTCTGGAGAAAGCAAGCCACGAGTTGGATGTTGCCAGCGTACTAGAGCCTCAAAACCGATAATTGTGCCGCTTTTCAATGACACAATCGGTTGGTAGTAGACTTGAAACTCGTGACGTTCAATAGCGCGGCGGAGATCGTTTTCTACCTGCAAGCGGGCAACTGCCCGTGTATGCATATCTGTGTTGAAAATCTCGTAACGGGCTTTGCCAAGAGTTTTAGCACGATACATAGCAATATCAGCGTCACGCAAAAGTTGTTCTGGTTTTTCATAACTTTTGTCACTCATGGCAATGCCAATACTCGCCATAGTGAATATTTCTTGTTCTCCTAAAATTAAGGGTAATTTCAGTTCTGCTTGTATCCTGTCGGCAACTCTAATTGCATCGCTGATATCCTTAATTCCTTCCAGGAGAATTGTAAACTCGTCGCCACCAAGACGTGCAGCCGTATCTGTAGGGCGCAGGCAGGCGGCTATTCTGTTGGCAACAGTGCAAAGCAACTGATCTCCAAATGTGTGTCCCAGGCTGTCATTGATTACCTTAAAGCGATCTAAATCTAGAAATAGAACAGCAAACAGATAATTTTCTTGTCGTTTTGCGTGGTTTATAGCACGTTCTAGGCGATCTGTGAACAAAGCGCGGTTGGGTAAACTTGTTAGTGCATCGTGAAACGCACTATGCAGTAATTGTGCCTCTGCCTGTTTGCGCTCAGTAATGTCTCTACAAATAACGTGCAATTCAGTTGGTGTGCCATGTTCGTCAAAGAGCAGTTGACTACGCTCACGTACCCAAATAATTGAACCATCTTTGCGGACTTTCCGCAGTTCCATTTCCCCTGTTACCAACTTTTCCGTAAAAATTTTAGTGAACCACTCTTGAAATAATTGGCGATCGCCTTCATAAACTGTCATTAAAACAGGTTGACCGATTAACTCTTCTTTGGTGTAGCCTAAAAAGTCAGCACTAATTTGATTAGCAGATGTAATTGTGCCGTCGCCTGCGATCGCACAATACGCATCAGGAGCAAAATCATATAAGTTCTGATATCGCTTCTCACTTTCTAATAGTGCTGCTTGTGAGAGCTTGCGATCGGTAATATCTCGACCTGTTACCACAATTCCAGCTACACTTGGCTCGGCTAATAAATTATTCATAATTACTTCAAAATCTCGCATCTGACCATCTGTATGTTGGAAGCGAAACTCAGTTTTAATATTAACTGCAACAGTATCTTGGGCTTCGAGGCAGACACTTTCTACTTGAGCAATATCTTCAGGATGTACTAGCTCTAGGGCTTTTCTGCCCAGCCAATCTTCGGGTTCATACCCCAAAATTCGCTTAAAGGAAGGGCTGAGGTAGCTAAGAGTGCAATCTGCTGTAATAATTGCAATCACATCAGAAGCATTTTGGACTAGAGAGCGGAAGCGTTCTTCACTTTGGCGCAGTGCTTCTGCTCTTGCTAATTGAGCGCTGGTTCGCTGACCAAAAAAGGAAGCAAATAAGGTAACAATCAAAATAAGCAAAGTAGCGATGCTAATTGTCACGCCTAGTTGAGCGTAATTACTAGCGGGAGGCGACGGCGCTAATGCCCTTTCAGTAAGCTGAAAGCTAACTGCTGACATTGCTGGGTAATGCATTCCCACAATTGCAGTCGCCATTAAGAGGACGCTGCCAATTTTGCGCCCACATACTGTAATTAGATTCTCGCTACTAGGATGAAACGCCAACCACAATGCGCCACCAGAAAAAGTAATCGCCGTAGCTACAGAAAAAATCATTAGCTTTGGTTCGTAAATTGGGATCGCCGCTACTTGCATTGATGCCATTGCTGTGAGGTGCAAGCCCACAATCCCTAACCCCAGAGACATTGCTCCTGCTATTAAAGGCAGTCCACCTAAAGGTTGCTGATGAGTAATCGCAAATAGCGCCGCACCAGCACCAGCGATCGCTATTGCCATTGAAACAAAGACAATTGTGAAATCGTAGACTATAGGTATTGGCAGCTGATAGCCCAGCATGGCGATGAAGTGCATTGCCCAGATGCTGATTCCTAAGGCAATTGTGCCGCCAGTTAGCGATAGCTGACGTACCCAGTTTTTAGCAGATGAGACTTGTCCTGCTAAATCTAGAGCAATGTATGAGCCAAAGACGGCAATTACAATTGAAACAATGACAAGGCGGACATCATACGTAGCCGTCATGGGTATTCCTGTATATATCATTACCTCTACTTAGATATCATCTGTCTTGATACTATACACTCTTCATTTAGTAGGGCTAGCGCGATAGATAGATAACTATTCAATACGGATAGGAATTTTAACTTGACAAGCTTAAGTGAGAGCCACTCTGCGTCTTGCTAACTTCAATTCGGGCTTGGAAAGCTTCTTTGAAATAAGGCATATGAGTGACAGTCAGAATACAGGCAAAATCAGCAGCGATCGCATTTATCGCCGCAATTAGGCGATCGCATCCTTCTTGATCTTGTGTGCCAAACCCCTCATCAATAATCAATAATTGCAGCGCCGCACCAGCCCTTTGAGCTAATAATCTTGCCAACGCTAATCGAATTGCAAAATTAATTCTAAATGCCTCACCACCAGAATAAGTTTCATAAGGTCTAGTACCACGAGCATCAGCAATCAAAATATCTAAAGTATCAATCATTTTCGGAGCTTTTTTGCTTGCCTTACCGCTACGCCCTGCTTTTTGAGTTACAAATTGCACGTGCAGTTGGTTAGCACTGAGCCGCGCCAATAACTGATTTGTTTCTGCTTCGAGTTGCGGCAATATATTTTCAATCATCAGCGCTTGGATGCCATTTTTACCAAATGCTTGTCCTAATTCTTGATAAACGCGATATTGCTGCTTTACCTCAAGAAGTTGTTGTTGTTGTTGCTTATACTGCATCTGTAGCGTTTCTAGCTGATTGAACTGCTGTTGTAAACGCCCTAATTGACTCAGTTGATCGTCTAGTTGTCGCCGTCGCTGCTGTAAGTGTTGCTCTAAAGCTTGAATTTGGGTTTTGGGATCTGATGTTTGTTGAAGTTGGTGAGAGAGAGTTTCAAGTTGAGCAGCGATTACTTGCTTTTCAGCTTTTCTTGCCTGGAGTGCTTGGGCAATGTCTTGCGATCGCTGTTGTAATTGCGGATACTGCTGCTGTGCCGAAGTTAGCTGTTGATAGCGCAATTGCCAAGACTGAGCCTGACGTAAAGAAGTACGAATAGCATTGTGTTTTTCTGTCTCATAACCAATTTCAGTAATCCGGCGCTCAAGGAAAGCAATTTCTTGAGCAGATTCAGAACTTGTTTGTTGCTGCTCAATTTTAATTTGTAAATCTGCAATTTGCGCTTTAATTTCTGGTTGTCTTGCAGCAATTTGAGCTTGCCGCTTTTGGGCATCTTTAATTTGCCCTTGGCGAATTTCTGCCCATCGCCAGCGTTCAATTTCGCTACGTGCTAGAGCGTGATCTTGCTCGTTGTAGCTCAGTTGTTGCAACTGCAAGTCTAGCATTTGGAGTTCTGCTTGCTTGTCAGGGGCGTAGTCACCAATAGCAAACGATCGCTCTAAGTGCTGCTTTTCCCTAGCAATTTGTTGTAGACGTTGCTGAACATCAGTTGTAGCTGATAGTTGTGCTGCTAATTGCCCGCGTTGTTCCCGTAAAGCCTCGTATGGTGCTAATTCCTGCGATAACTCACGATATTCTTGGCGTAATACCTGAATTTCGCGATCGGACACTGCCAATTGTTCGCGGACTACCCAGAATTGCTCTTGAATTTCCTTTTGCTCGGCTTGAGTTTTTTCAATTACCCGATGCCAGTGATGTTGATCTAAAGCGCGATCGCACAATGGACAACTCGCGTCAGGTATCGAGAGCATCTGAATTTTTTGCTCTAGTTCTGCTAGTTGCTTCTCATAATCGCGTTGATTCACTTTCAGGCGTTCCATAAAATCGCGCCGTTCTTGTCCCTTTTCCCGCACCCGTTCCAGGTAAACTCGCTTTTTCTCTAATTGCTCAATTTGGATTCCCACATCCATCACTGCTTGTTGCAGTTGGGGTTGACGTTGCTGTTGAGTTGTTAACTGACTTTCTGAAGCTTGGAGTTCTTCTAATCGTGCCATTAACCGCATTTGGACACGATCAATTTGGCTTTGCAGCGAGGCGCGGTGCTGTAGCATGGGTGCAACCTGGAGTTGCAACTGATCGAGTTGCGCCAGACGAGAACGAGTTTGAGCAAGTTGAGCCAGCGCTGCTTCTACTTCAGGCAGTTTATTCAGATTTTGCTGAATTTCCTGCTCTTGCTGCTGCAATGCTTCGAGTTGTCCTTGGGCGTGTTGTAATTGGCTCTGAAGTTGATTAATCTCCCCCTGCAATTGTTGTTGTAATTGCTGCCGCCTAGCGATCGCCGTTGAGTGCTGCTGAAATTTATCAGCAAAAGTTTCTTCTAAACCGTGCAGGTTTTGTAATTGAGCGTATCCCGCCTGAATTTCAGTTTCAGCCGCCAAAATATCTTGAATAGCTGATAGTTGAGCGCTAATCGCTGCTTGCTCTTGTGCAAGGCGATCGCTATCCCCATTCAGATTTTGGTGTTGCTGTCGCAGAAAGCCTAGCTGTTGCTCCCAAGTTTGGCGTTGATTTTGGATAACTTGCAAACTTTGGAGTTCGATATTTTCAAATGCTTGTTCTTGTTGCAGTTGATTTACTTGATTTTCTAAGTTGGAGCGTTGTTGAGCGATCGCCTCACGTTGCTGCAACTGAATTTTCATTGATTGTAAATTCCGCTCCAGTTGCTCTGCTTGTCCTTTAAACGAGCGCGATAAGTCCTTTGATCGTTCTTCCAAATCATCATACTGGTTCAGCTTCAGCAACTCCGCCAAAATTTCTTTCCGCTCACTAGGGCGCTTGAGCATGAACTCATCCGCCCGACCTTGACGCAGGTAAGCAGAATTAATGAAAGTATCATAATCCAACTTGATGTGTTCTAAAATAAGCTGCTGTGTTGCTCTTACCCCGCGCTCTGTCAATGCTCGAAAGCCAGTAGGTGTAGCAACTTGAAATTCTAGAGCGCTACTTTGTCCTCTGTGACGAGTACGAATAACTCGATAATTATGCTGATTGTTAGTAAAAATAAAATCAACCCTAGCGTCTTTTGCCCCAGAGTGGATAATGTCATCTTCCGCAGCAGCGCGACTTTCGCCCCAAACCGCCCAAGTAATCGCTTCGAGGAGCGAAGATTTACCAGATCCATTGGAACCACAAATGCAAGCAGTATGCAGCCCATTAAAATCTAGGGTTGCATCGCAGTAGCTAAGGAAGTTTTTAAGAGTCAGTTGTACTGGAATCATATAAAAGAACGAAGTATGGAAACCGCTATCTTTTAAATAGCAAAGGAAACACAGCGCGGCGACACAGTTCCTTCAACAAAGGGCTTTTGCTTCACTTTGACTAACTTGGGGTTTTTAGGTATTGGACATTAGACTCAGGCGAAAACCCTTGCAACTGGCTTATCTAAAATACATAGTGATATATTTAACAAGTAAGTTAGGTCGTAAATCATCAAGCGGTGTGAGGTTCCAACTTTGAAACTTGAGTTAGGTAAAATTTTTGATAGTGATTAATATTAATGATAAAAGGAATTTTAACTTCAACTGGTAGAAGTCCCGCGCAATTTCAACAGAGGCGACGGCATAAATGGCAAACAAGCTCTTTGATGCCAGCAAGTGTGCTATATCGTTTTTCTCTTGCCAAAAATGATATCAAAAAGGCTCAAGCATTAGTGCATGAGCCTTTTTAGATTAAGTTGAATTATTGAGACTGATGGAGCGAACCCGAGAAGAAGCGATCTGATCTCGCTTAGGATGCAGCGACTAAATGCTTTCACCCTTAAATGCAAGACAAGAAGTTTAACACTTTTTCCCCGCGTTCACTCGCTTTTAATTAGTAGCGCGCGGAGAAGTTGTTGTCTCTGCGACCACCACCTGATGAACCTCTATCTTCTCTAGGCTTCGCCTTATTAACTTTGAGAGCGCGTCCTACCCATTCAGCACCATCAAGTCCCTCAATGGCAGCTGTTTCTTCAGCCTCTGTACTCATTTCCACAAAACCAAAGCCGCGTAGACGACCTGTTTCACGGTCAGTGGGTAGCTGAACACGCTTTACAGAACCATATTCTGCAAAAACACTGGTGAGGTCTTCTTGTGTAACCTCATAAGCTAGATTACCTACATAAATTGACATAGATTGTCTCCAAAATTATCGGGGTGTAGAGAGCTAGATTTCGGAGACAAGCCTGCCAAGACCAAAAGGAAGAAGCCGATCAATTCTAAAAACAAACGCTGTGGCCGAATTTTATTCTCATTTATTATTGTAGCACAGTATTAAGAGTGACTAGCGGGTACGAGCTTAAATGTAGGGGATTTAATCAGGATGCCTTGTGTTAAGAGTGAGTAGTGAGCAGTGAGTAGTGACTAGCGGGTACGAGCTTAAATGTAGGGGATTTAATCAGGATGCCTTGTGTTAAGAGTGAGTAGTGAGCAGTGAGTAGTGACTAGCGGGTACGAGCTTAAATGTAGGGGATTTAATCAGGATGCCTTGTGTGTGGAGAGCTTTGCCACACAATTATTTCTGCTTCTCCATGCCTTTACACTGGGGCGCTACTACCATTATTATCTTGGGGCGCGAGTTTTTACGTTGTCACACTCACGTTTTTATTACTCACTGCTCCAAGGGGCTTTGGTGAGTTTTTAGCAATTTAAGGTCAACTTTTGATTATTACAACAGCTTTCTCGACACAAAAACTGATGCGGTTAAAACTCGATCAGCTTCCTTTATTAATAGCAGGGACCAAGAGCTAGAACGTTGATAAAATTTACTTTCTAGCTTCTGCATCTGCCCAAGGAAAGAATTATAATTGTATCGTAGGTTACTTTCTAAAAGCAAAAACACTTTTAGCAACCTATAAAATTTTGATGGGAAAACTAGATTCTATTTGACTCTAACAGGATGGGTTAGAGAGTGAAGCAAAATGATTCAAAGCATAGATAAAGCTAAATTCACGGCTACTGACTTAAATCAATACGCACAGGAACTGAATAAAGACGGAATTTGTGTAATTCGCGGACTTTTCGACAGGAAGCTGATTGAAGAGTGGGCGATCGCTTTTGATGCGTTATTTCAAGAGCGCCAAAACCAACCAGGTGGTCTAGCTCCCAGAGAACAAGCTCGCTACTATCTGACATTTCCCTGGATTCCGCCATTTTCTAATCCAGAAGTGTTTGCTAATCCAGTGATCCTGGGTATCCTCGATCGCATATTTTCCCAAGAGTATGTGATGGTGCAATTGGGGGCTGATATTCCCGTAAATGGCTCAGATTATCAAGAAATTCACCGTGATTATCGCCCGCTCTTTTACGATCAGCTAGTAACGCCACTTTACGCCCTGGCGGTCAACTTCCCGCTAGTTGAAGTAACAGCAGAAAACGGACCTTTTCAAATGGCTCGTGGTACTCACGTTTTACCGCGTGAAGAGGGGTTAGCCAAGGTTGCCAGTGGCGAAATTCCGATAGAGTCTTTCTATATGATGCCGGGTGATGTGGCGATTCGGACACCTCTGGCACTACATCGGGGTTCACCAAACCGAACGAATGTGCCAAGACCGATGGTTGTGATGGGCTATGCGATGCATTGGTTACATACACCAAAGGTAGATTTGACTGTTCAGCGAGACTATTATGAAAGCTTGCCAGAGAAAACAAGACAATTACTGCGGTGTCAGGTGGTAGAACAGTTGCCAGAAAACAAAGTTGAGACTTACATAAATTTCAAGTATTAAATCTCGCGCAGTGAAGAGGGAAAAGAGTGAAAAGTGAGTAGAAAAGAGTGAGTAGTGAGTAGAAAAGAAATAAATGCTTCTTGCCACTGCTCACTACTTACTGCTCACTCTCTAAACAGTGAAAAGAGGGAAAAGTAATAAATTCCTCTTCTCACTACTCACTACTCACTCCCCACTACTCACTCCCAGGAGTTACAATGTCCCAGACTGAGCCAACGCCTGAAGCCGTCACTCAACTAAGAACTTATACTAATCCAGTTTATCCAGGCTATTTTGCTGATCCGTTCGTTTGGCAGTACCAAGGCGTGTACTATGCGATCGGTACTGGGGCGGCGGAAGCAGCAGGAGAGGTAGACGAAATCGCTAAACGGCGTGTATTTCCGCTCTTGATCTCTCATGACTTCTTGACCTGGGAGAGTGCTGGTAACGCACTGCTGCGACCAGACCCCGCCCTTGGCGATAACTTCTGGGCCCCTGAAGTCGCGTACTACAACGGCAGGTTCTACCTCTACTACTCGGTAGGGCATGAGGACAAAAATCATCAGTTGCGAGTTGCTACAAGCGATCGCCCATTGGGGCCGTATCAAGACATCGGTGAGTCGCTGATAGACCTTGAGGAGTGTCCATTTGCTATTGATCCGCATCCATTTTGTGATGATGACGGACAGTGGTATTTGTTCTACGCCCGCGATTTTTTGGACACTGAGGGTGGTGCGCGTGTGGGAACGGCGCTGATGGTAGATCGACTGCAAGAAATGACGAAGCTAGCAGGCGTTGGTAAAGTTGTTTTACGTGCGCGTTCTGATTGGCAACGGTTTTTAGTAGACCGCCCAATGTACGGTGGAATCTACGATTGGCACACTTTGGAAGGACCTTGTGTCCGCAAATATGCAGGTCGCTACTACTGCTTTTATAGTGGTGGACGTTGGGAGACTGAAAACTATGGCGTAGATTATGGAGTTGCAGACAGTGTAATGGGTTCCTACTCGGATATGGGTAATGAAGCAGGGCCACGAGTATTGCGGTCTGTTCGCGATCGCGTACTAGGCCCTGGTCATAACTCAATTGTTTTTGCTCCCGATGGTCAAACTGAGTACATCGTTTATCATGCTTGGGATACAAGTAGATCAGCACGACGGATGTGCTTAGATAAACTGATCTGGACACCTGATGGCCCACGCTGCGACGGCCCGACTTGGATGCCACAAGCGTGTGGTTGGAGTGAGTAGTGAGTAGTGAGTAGTGAGTAGTGAGTAGTGAGTAGTGAGTAGTGAGTAGTGAGTAGTGAGTAGTGAGTAGTGAGTAGTGAGTAGTGAGTAGTGAGTAGTGAGTAGTGAGTAGTGGAAAGCACTTTCTTTTCTACTCACGGTTGAGTCTTGACTACTCAGGGTTGAGTCTTGACTACTCACGCTTGAGTCTTGACTATTCACGGTTAAGTATTTTCTACTCACGCTTGAGTCTTGACTACTCACGGTTAAGTATTTTCTACTCATGCTTAAGTCTTGACTACTCATGGTTAAGTATTTTCTACTCACGGTTAAGTATTTTCTACTCACGCTTGAGTCTTGACTACTCATGCTTGAGTCTTGACTACTCACGGTTAAGTATTTTCTACTCACTCCTCACTCCTCACTCCTCACTCGCTAACATTTCCCAAGGAACATCAGGGCGAATGTACTCAAGATCGACACCAATATCGTGATTCTGAGTTACTGCAATTTGGACAAGTTCGTGAGAGTGAGATAGGTTAAAGCAAATTGTCTCTTTGTTATCTGCTGACAGCAGCGCTGGCTTGCCGTATTGGTTGTAGCAACTCACGTCATGTGGTTTTTTGTCAAGGTAACGACGTGAACTACCAGACACCAACCGCGAATGCGCGGTATGGTGCTGGCTTGCCAATTCATTAGCAACCGCCTCTACAGTCGTAGACTTGCGCCCAAACCGCTTTGGTCTTACAATTACGCGCTAGGACAAGCTGCGGTTATTTACTTTATTCCAGCCTTGCCTATACCGGAGTTAGGGCGATCGTTGGTGCAGCAGTGCTGCTAGCTGGCATACTGTTGCTTTTATCTCGCCGTCGCTGATGAACAGAACGAGCAACACCTGAGATCAGCTGATATACATCTAATTTGCATTAACTGGGCAACCAAAATGCCCACCCCACAAAAGATTTAGCCAGTATATGTAGATTAGAAAATTTTTAGCTGATCAATTTGGATTTTGTTTTAAAGAACCTCAAGCAAGGGAAAGTTCGTTACCTCAAAAGATTGTTTCTACGACTATCCACAACTTGGAATCAAGAGGAGAAATATTTTATGCATTTACAACGAATAATCGGATTACTGGTTGCAAGTGTAAGTATTGTTAGCTTGGGCGTTGTAGGTTGCACCCAACAACGGGAGTTGGACGCAGAAGCACAGGAACGGACTTCTACTGTGCAAACCCCAGTACCGACTTCTACTGTGCAAACCGAACAAAGTCAGCCTAGTGTGCCTTATGTGCCAACACCGAATGAAGTTGTACAACAAATGCTGCAACTTGCAAATGTGTCCGGTGACGATGTTCTCTATGACCTTGGTAGCGGTGATGGACGAATTCCGATTACTGCCGCGCAGAAATTTGGTACTCGTGCTACTGGCGTAGAAATTAATCCAGAACTGGTTGAGCAAAGTCGAGAAAATGCCCAAAAAGCAGGCGTAGCAGAGCGTGTGAGGTTTTTACAACAAGACCTTTTCCAGACTGATTTGAGTGAGGCAACAGTAGTAACACTTTATCTACTGCCTGAGGTCAATTTGAAGCTTCGACCCAAGCTATTTCAGGAACTCAAACCTGGTACGCGCATTGTATCCCACGACTTTGATATGGGGGAATGGAAACCTGAGCGTGTAGTGCAGGTGCAGGGCCCAAGCCGCCAGCACACTCTTTATTTCTGGGTTGTTCCTGAGAATGTCCCGGCGAATTTGCAATAAGTGTAATGTTTTCTAATAACTGGAGGTATGTTGTGATGAAAGGTTTGAAAGCAAAAAATGTTTTGGTAACAGGCGCAAGTTCGGGAATTGGTCAAGCGATCGCGGTTCGATTTGCTACTGAAGGAGCCAATGTTGCAATTAACTACCGCAAAAGTCCTGAAGATGCCAAAGAAACTGAAGAAATGGTTGACAATGCCTGCGGTCAAATTAAAGGTTGCGGAGTTAAATCTCTACTTGTACAAGCTGATGTCTCTCAAGAAGAAGATGTCGTCAGAATGGTAAATAACGTTGTTGATGAGTTTGGCAGTTTGGATATCTTAATTAACAACGCTGGCATTCAAATTGCCGGAGCCGCTCATGAAATTGAAATTGCAGATTTTGATCGGGTAATTGCTGTTAATCTCCGGGGTGCTTATCTGTGCGCTCGTGAAGCAATTAAACATTTCTTGGAACAAGGCTCAGGTGGGGTAATTATCAATATATCCAGTGTGCATGAAATCATCCCCAAGCCTCAATATGTTGGCTATTCCGTGAGTAAAGGTGGCATGGAAAATTTGACGCGATCGCTTGCTTTGGAATATGCAGATAAACGCATTCGGGTAAATGCGATCGGACCGGGAGCCACTATTACACCTATCAATGATGCCTGGATTAACGACGCAGACGCGAAAGCTGAAGTGGAAAGCAACATTCCTATGGGTCGAGCCGGAACTTCAGCAGAAATGGCAGCATCTGTAGCATTTCTATCATCAGATGAAGCTGCTTACATCACAGGTCAAACCTTATTTATTGATGGTGGATTGACACTTTATCCTGCTTTTCGTGAGCCTTGGTCTTCAGGTGACTAGTGCAAATAAGCTGAATTTACGAATTTTCAATAATCAGTCTGCGTTGCAAGTAAATGAGAATTCTGCTTAACTTTATGCTTGGAGAAATAGGATGACGCAAGAAGAAAAAAGGCTGGAAGCAGCGCGTACTCACGAAGCTCATTGGCGCAGGTGGGGACCTTATTTAAGTGAACGACAGTGGGGAACAGTACGCGAAGATTATAGTTCAAATGGGGCGGCTTGGGAGTATTTTCCCCACGCTCATGCCCGTTCCCGCGCCTATCGCTGGGGGGAAGATGGTATTGCTGGCATTTCTGATAATCATCAGCGACTTTGTTTTGCTCTTGCTCTTTGGAATGGAGAAGATCCGATTCTTAAAGAAAGACTATTTGGTTTAACAGGAAATGAAGGCAACCACGCGGAGGATGTCAAAGAATCCTATTTTTATCTTGACAATACTCCTACTCATGCCTACATGAAGTATTTGTACAAATATCCTACTCATGCATTTCCCTATTCCCAATTAGTTACAGAAAATCAGCAAAGGAGTCGTACAGAGCCAGAGTTTGAATTGCTAGATACGGGTATTTTTAATGATCATCGCTACTTTGATGTATTTGTTGAGTACGCTAAAAACTCACCAGAAGATATCCTGATTCAAATTACGATTATTAATCGCGGCGCTGAAGAAAAAACACTACATCTTTTACCTACTCTCTGGTTTCGCAACACTTGGTCTTGGGATAAAAGTAGCGAAAAACCCTGCCTGCAAGTTATGAAGCCTGACGATAACTTTAGTGCAATTGCAGCTTCTCATCCAACCCTTGGCAATAGATGGTTGTATTGTCAAAACTCCTGCAAACTGCTATTTACAGAAAATGAAACCAACAAGCAAAGATTATTTAGAGTTAGTAACGATTCAACTTATGTCAAAGATGGCATAAACGATTACGTTGTTCATCATCAAAAAGAGGCTATTAATCCTGAACAAGTAGGTACTAAAGCTTCTAGTTATTACTTGTTAAAAATTGGTGCAGGTGAAGAAAAAATAGTTCGTTTACGACTGAGTGACATCCCTCCATCCGCCCCCCTTAATAAGGGAGGCGAGCGGGGATCACCATTTGTTGATTTCGACACAATTTTGCAAGCTCGTAAATACGAAGCCGATGAGTTTTATCACCGCATCTCTCCCAATTTAGTTTCAGAGGATGCCCGCAATGTCCAGCGACAAGCTTTTGCAGGTATGTTGTGGACAAAGCAGTTCTATCACTATGTAGTGGAAGATTGGTTGCAAGGCGATCCAGCGAGTCAGAGAGTACATCGTCAATACCCTAGAAACCAAGACTGGACGCATCTGTTTAATGATGACATTCTCTCGATGCCGGATAAATGGGAATTTCCCTGGTTTGCAGCTTGGGATTTGGCTTTTCATGCAGTTCCACTAGCAATGATTGATCCAGATTTTGCTAAACGGCAAATGGATCGATTAACGCGAGAATGGTATATGCACCCCAACGGGCAAATTCCTGCTTACGAGTGGCATTTTAGTGATGTAAATCCGCCTGTTCATGCCTGGGGTACGTGGCGCGTCTACAACATTGAAAAACAAATTTATGGTCGTGCTGATACAGATTTTCTAGAGCGTGTTTTTCAAAAATTACTCCTGAATTTTACTTGGTGGGTAAACCGCAAAGATGAAGAAGGAAACAATATTTTTCAGGGGGGATTTCTTGGATTAGACAACATTGGTATTTTTGATAGAAGTGCTGAACTGCCGACTGGCGGACATCTTGACCAATCAGATGCTACTAGCTGGATGGCAATGTACTGTTTAAATATGTTGGCGATCGCACTGGAATTAGCAAAAGAAAATCCTCCTTACGAAGATATTGCTAGCAAGTTTTTTGAACACTTCCTTTATATTGCTGATGCAATGAATCACATCGGTTCCACCGATGTCCAGCTATGGGATAAAGAGGATAATTTTTACTACGATGTTCTTCAATTGCCTCACAATGAACGTTTCCATCTAAAAGTACGTTCAATGGTTGGACTGATTCCACTTTTTGCTGTAGAAACTATTGAACCAGAAACTTTAAATGCTTTTCCAGGGTTTAAAAGGCGGGTTGAATGGTTTGTTAAAAATCGCCCTAATCTTACAGAAAATATTGCTTGTATGGAAACAGGGACGAGTGAAATCAGGCTATTGGCTATTGTGAATCAAGAGAAATTGCGGCAAATTTTGCAAAAGCTGTTAGATGAAACTGAATTTTTGAGTCCTCATGGTATCCGTTCTGTTTCTAAATTTCATGCTGAGAACCCATACATATTTGAAGTTGCTCGGCAACAGTATCGGGTAGATTATGAGCCAGCAGAGTCTACAAGTTGGATGTTTGGTGGTAATTCTAACTGGCGTGGACCTGTTTGGTTTCCGATGAATTTTCTAATTATTGAATCACTCCAAAAGTTTCATTATTACTTGGGAGAGGATTTTACGGTCGAGTATCCAACGGGATCTGGTAAACAGATGAACCTTGCAGAAATAGCGGCTGAATTATCTCAAAGGCTAATCCAAATTTTCTTGCAAAATTCATCAAATCAGCGACCTGTTCATGGTGGATTACAAAAGTTTCAAAACGACCCTCATTGGCGTGAGCTTATTCTTTTTTATGAGTATTATCATGGCGATAACGGTGCAGGTTTAGGCGCAAATCATCAAACTGGATGGACAGGTCTAGTTGCACAACTAATTCATCAAGATTTGTTAAATTACTCCTCTAAATTTGAGGAAACAGCACTGACGAACAGAAATAAATTGGTTAATTGTTGAGCTAAGTTAAGGAATCAAGCGTAAGCCGTGCTATTCACATACTGTACCCATCAGTACAGGAGCTTTTAATTATCAAATAATTCAGGCATTTAGTAAGTTTAGAAACAAGGAAACAACATGAATTTATTATCGGTTGCCGAACTCAAGCTATTAATAGAAACAGCAAGTTAATGTGTTTCAATTTATATGCCTACACACTGAATGGGGGCAGAAACTCAACAATAGCCAATTGAATTAAATATTACCGTGCGTGAGTTGATGCGCGATTCAATCAGCAACTTGCCGTCATTGTTAAGGTCACTGATAATTGTCGGTATCACTTGGGCGATCGCTAAAGGAGTATGTCCCTTGGCTCTGACTTGGGCGCAACACATACAGAATCGTTGCTCATAGCACCGCGATCGTGCTTGCTCGACTGGGATATGGAGAAGTGTGGGTAATTGGCTATCAAGCTGACATCACCACTGAAGAACAGATAATTACTGATGCAGTCATTAAAGTTAGAGGTCAAACTGCCAACTAAAATCTATACTTTAGTGTTTCGCAATTCATTAACTAGCTCTGATTCAAAACAAAAAAATCCCAATAGTATACTTCCACACCCTAATGGTCAGCAAAATGATAAATAGCATATATAGAGAATTACTGAATAACAAATTCCAACATTTATTACGTTAATTTTCTTTTATGCACAAGTAAGGAGGCTTAGTCTAAAATTTAGATAGTTCCTTTTTTCTACACTTATTTCGCCTATTTTTACTACCAAAAGCAATAACTTTACTGTCATTGACTCAGGGATACAGCGCCACTGGGCTTGCACTGTGAAAAATTTACCAATTTTTTAATGCGAGACTAACACGATGTCTAGCTTACGAGTTAACAACTCAAACTGAATTATCGCCCGCGTGGTAGCTCATTCATACGTTACTGGATGCCTTCCTAGTCTGTAGTGAAGGCTTCGACAAGCTCGGCCCAAGTCTCAGCCGAACGGGATATATAATATTTGGGCTTATCGCTTAATCAAAAAAGTCGCTATGCGTACAGGCTCTCTCAATGTCAGTTAGTAATTATCCCACTGAAAGTGCAATCAAATTAGTACAAGACATTAAGTAGTTCCAAAGCGGGAGCGACATTTTATAAAGCCGTTTTTTAAGGCATTGCCCTGAGCTTGCCGAAGGGACGGAGTTTCCACCCACATTTTCTGATGAATATTGATTTGAGCAGGATTCCTTGGCTGCCTCTAATCTTACTCTGGCTGACTTACAATCTACTAGGATGGTATCTATCTGCACATCACATTGTTTGGATTGTAGGAGCTTTTATAGTAGCTGTACCCTTAGCTATAGCTTGGCAAAGTATCTCTTGGTTAGAAGGTTTGATTAAATTTAGTTCTCAAGGCTTATTTGTAGTCTTAATACTTTTAAGTTTAAGTATATTATTTGCCGTGATAGGAACTTGGCCTATATTATTAGCTCTTATTATCATGCCAGTTGTAACTATATTTTTAGCTGAAGTGGAGCTGCGTTTTGCTAACTTTAACAAACTAAATACATTTTTAATTCTAACAATTGTAGCTGGATTTGGTTTAGGATTAGGCGAACTAATAGACATTTTATTTCTACCTAGCAGTAGATATTAATTCCTATAACAATCCTAAATTATTTGGAAAAAATCACCTTTATTAATATTTTAGACAAAAGGAGGAGCAAGGTATTTTATAGAGCGATGGAATTGATAGCTTTTATTTAACTCCTATCTTGCACCAGGTGATATTGATGTCGATTCCATAGCGTTTAGCTAAAGGTTGTAGACGTTGAATCTCTGCGAGCATAGGTAATAAGACCATCAGTGGGAGCAAGAGTTCAAGAGCTTTTTGTGCAGCCTCACCCCAGTCAGGCAAAGGGTTAGTAAGACAAGAAAGGTAAACCCAATGGACTAGGAGGTAAGCTGTTAAGGATAAAACTAGCCATCTGTAAACGCCTAATAAGGTCTGTTGACCAAAACGATGTAAACCGAAACGGTGTTTGACAGTTTTGAAAGATCCTTCAATCGATCATCGTCGCGTACCCTACCAATTAATAGTGCTACCCTTTAAGACTTTTGTAGATAGAACATAGCGTTTTTCTAGCTTGTCATTATCTCGTTTAAGATAGTACCAGGATAGTGAGATGGGAAACTTCAAGCCAGCTAATCTCACTTGTTGCCCACGTTTATGTAATTGAGCTAGCCTACGCCCATCTTCCAACTTTCGGTCGCAGCGAAGACTAGTAATAGGATGATATTTCAGCTTACGTACACCTTGGAGAAACTCGATGCTACCAAAGGCAGAATCAGCTAGCACTAGCACTTGAAAGCGTTGGGTAATCACTTTGGGTAAACTTCGTAGTAGCCGTAATCCCAAGCGTGCAGGTGAGGGAGTATCTTTGCCGCGATCAACACGGAAATTCCAAGGAATTCGCCATTGTCCGACAACTAGATACATGACAACTAAATGCAGCCCTCGTTTGCTGTGGTAAACTCGTACCCCTTCATTAAATGCCTTAAACTTGCCTCGCTTCTCTAAGGTTGTGAGGTCGATAATTACTTGCAGTGTAGGTCTACGTCCTTTGATTGGCTGTGACAATATTTGTTGGAGCGCTTTAGAACGTACTGCCTTAATTATTTTCCGAGTAGACCATTAGTATTGATTAAGAAAGCGACTCAAGGCACTTGCGGACGAAGGTTTGACAGTATTGTGGCAAGGGTGAACCAGTAGCTTCTAAAAACAAACCCAGTAATGCTTGCAGGCTTTCTTGCTGATATTGTGTTGGCATTAGAGTTGTTAACTCTTGAACTAGCGCTTGAGCTTTAGTCAGAATCGTGGGCATGAACAGGCAGAGCTTTGAAGTTTACCTCTGCCCTTTTCTCACTTACTTAAGTAAGAGTACAAGGGGAGCAAGAAAGCAATACCACAGAATCACTTTCAATAAAGTGGGTAAAAATGCTAGTTGTCACTCTATATAATCTGATTAACTGTAAGTATTTATACTAATAATTATTTCTTAATAATTATTTAACTTTGTTCCCGCAAATAACTTTTCATAACTTTTTTGTTTGTAAAAAAGTTTACATTTGGAGTAAGTATGCCTTTAGATGGAGAAAACACGATGCTATTTCTGAGTGTAATGAGGTAAGTATTAAATGTGCTTAAGTATAGCTGCAATTAACAAGCTGAATTCAGACTTAAGTAACATCTTGTAACGCTCGTTAATGCAGCAATTAGAAAAGCTTTAAAACTTTAATATTACCTTTTGGATATTCAAACAGACGGTAAAAGTGAGTATAAAAGTTACTATACCTAAAGATATAATCATTTAAATAGAGATAAATATAATGAATCACCTTATTTCTCCACCAGATACTCCTAATGTGATTGCCTGTAACACTTCAGACGCTTTTGCTGCGTGGTTGAGTCAAGCAGGTGGGTCAGTAGCAATCAGTACTTATCAAGCAGGTAAAGTTGCCCTAGTGGGATGGAACGGTGAGCAAGTCAGTATGTTATTACGGCAGTTTCCCAAACCGATGGGGATGGCAGTACAGGGACAACGACTGGCGCTAGCAACTCAGCAGGAAGTGTGGATGTTTGCCAATTCTCCACTTTTAGCTCATGAATATCTGGAAGATCAACCGGGACGCTATGACGCTTTGTACTTACCCCGCGTTGCTTACTTTACGGGTGACTTGAATATTCATGATTTAGCTTTTGGTAGCGATACTCTGTGGTTGGTAAATACTCGCTTTTCCTGTCTTGCGGGGCTAAGTATTGATTTCAGTTTTGTACCACGTTGGCAGCCGCCATTCATTTCCCAACTAGCACCAGAAGACCGCTGCCATCTCAATGGGTTGGCAATGGTGGAAGGGAAACCGAAGTTTATCACTGCATTGGGGGAAAGCGACACGGCAGGTGGCTGGAGAGTAAATAAAGCAACAGGTGGCATTCTCATGGATGTCGAAAGTGGGGAAATTGTATCACGGGGGCTTTCTATGCCCCATTCCCCCTGCTGGCACAACGGCTATTTGTGGCTGCTTAATTCTGGATCTGGAGAGTTGCTGCGAGTAGATCCACTATCAGGACAGCAAGACGTAGTGTGTACGCTACCAGGATTTCTGCGAGGGTTGTGCTGTGTGGGTAAGTATGCCTTGGTGGGACTTTCGCAGATCCGGGAGCAGCATATTTTTGGCGGTCTTCCAGTACAAGAGCGCTTTGAGCATCTGCTGTGTGGGGTGGCAGTTGTAGACCTGAGTAGTGGTGAGGTAGTGGGGATGTTGGAGTTTACTACTGGGTGTCAGGAGCTTTACGACGTAGGGTTTCTCCCTGGTGTGTTGTGTCCCACGATTCTTAACAGTCAAAAGTCAGAGATTCGTCAAGCTTTCACTGCACCTGAGTTTGCCTACTGGCTGCGTCCTAGTTCCCAGATTTTAACCGAATAACAAATCCGATAAAGATTAGCAATCACGCACCCTTGCTTCTTGAGCAGTCTCCAATAAACAAAAAAAGAGGATACTTCAATGGCATTCGATTCTATTGGTCCAGAATTCCGTGTTAATACTTTCACTAACTCAACCCAAAGCATATTTCCCGAGGCACCGCAATCGATAGCAATGGACGATACGGGAGACTTTGTTGTCACCTGGAGTAGCTCTGGTCAGGACGGCAGTAGCAGTGGAATATATGCTCAGCGCTATAATGCGGCAGGAGTAGCGCAAGGCAGCGAGTTCCGAGTCAATACTACTACTAGCAACCAACAACTGTTCTCCACAGTGGCAATGGACGATACAGGCGACTTTGTTGTCACTTGGAGTAGCTTAGGTCAGGATGGCAGTAGCTGGGAAATATACGCTCAACGCTACAATGCCGCGGGAGAGAGTGTTGGTGGCGAGTTTCAAGTCAATACTACTACTAGCAACAATCAAATGTACTCCACAGTGGCAATGGACGATACGGGAGACTTTGTTGTTACCTGGACTAGCTATGGTCAGGACGGCAGTCGCGATGGAATATACGCTCAACGTTATAATGCGGCAGGAGTAGCGCAAGGCAGCGAGTTTCGAGTCAATACTACTACTAACAGCACTCAATGGTTATCTACAGTGGCGATGGACGATACAGGCGACTTTGTTGTCACCTGGAGTAGCTCTGGTCAGGACGGCAGCAACTCTGGAGTATACGCTCAACGCTACAATGCCGCGGGAGAGAGTGTTGGTGGCGAGTTTCAAGTCAATACTACTACTAGCAACAATCAAATGTACTCCACAGTGGCAATGGACGATACGGGAGACTTTGTTGTCACCTGGAGTAGCTCTGGTCAGGACGGCAGTGACTGGGAAGTATACGCTCAGCGCTACAATGCGACTGGGGAGCGTGTTGGTGGCGAGTTTCAAGTCAATACTACTACTAGCAACAATCAAATGTACTCCACAGTAGCAATGGACGATACGGGAGACTTTGTTGTTACCTGGAGTAGCTCTGGTCAGGACGGTAGTCGCGATGGAATATACGCTCAGCGCTACAATGCGACTGGGGAGCGTGTTGGTGGCGAGTTTCAAGTCAATACTACTAGTAGCAACAATCAACGGATCTCCGCAGTGGCGATGGACGCTACAGGCGACTTTGCCGTTGCTTGGACAGGCTATCAGAGCGGTAATGGCGATATATACGCCCAGCGCTTTGGGCAGGTAAACCAAGCCCCAACTACCTCTAATATCAGCAATATCACTGTCGCTGAAGATTCTCCCAACACAGTTATTGACTTATTTACTGCCTTTGCTGATTCTGAAGACAGCGATGCTCAACTAACCTACACAATTAGCAACAACAGCAATCCTGGGCTATTCAGTGCTACACCAATTGACCGACTCACAGGTGAGTTAACACTTAACTATGCAACTAATGCCAATGGCACGAGCAACGTTACTGTCCGCGCTACAGATACAGAGGGATTATTTGTTGAAACAACATTTGGCGTTAATGTTACCGCAGTCAATGATACTCCAACTCTTGCCAATGCCATAGCTGACCAAGCAGCAACAGAAGGCAGCCCCTTCAACTTCCAATTTGCTGCCAACACCTTTAATGACGTTGACGGCGATACTCTCAGCTACACAGCAACGCTAGCAAATGGAGATCCGCTACCTACGTGGTTGACTTTCGACGCAGCGACTCGCACCTTCAGTGGCGCTCCCAGCCAAGCTAACGTTGGTACACTTAACCTCAAAGTTACAGCATCAGACGCAACTGAAAGCGTTAGTGACTCCTTGATCTTGGAAGTAGTTGCTAACAACAACAATGCACCTATAGTAGCAAACCCCATCGGCAACAAGACAGCAGCAGAAGATGCTGCTTTCAACTTCACCTTTGCTGCTAATACATTTAATGATCCCGATGCCGACACCCTCAGCTACACTGCCAAGTTAGCACACAATGACCCGCTACCTAGTTGGCTCACTTTTAACGCAGCAACCCGTACATTTAGTGGCACTCCCGCACAAACTGATGTCGGCAATCTCAATGTCACAGTCACAGCAACAGATCCCGACGGTGTGATTGTTAGCGATACTTTTGCTCTGAATGTTACTAATACTAACGATGCCCCAACTCTTGCTAATACTATAGCCAACCAAACAGCAGCAGCAGGCACAGCCTTCGACTTCACGTTTGCTAATAACACATTTAGGGACGCGGATGGCGACACCCTTACTTACTCCGCTAAACTAGCAAGCAGCGCTTCTCTACCCGCTTGGCTAATTTTTGATTCAGCAACCCGTACGTTTAGCGGTACTCCTAGCCAGAGTAATGTAGGCACAATCAGCCTCGAAGTTACAGCAACAGACCCAGATGGTGCAACTTCAAGCGATATCTTTGCCCTAGAAGTTACCAACACAAACGATGCTCCTACCTTAAGTAATAACAGTACACTAACGCTGAATGAAAGAGGTACAGCAACGATCTCTAACACCCTACTACAAGTCACCGATGCTGATAATACTGCTGCTGAAATCACTTACAAAGTCACCGACTCTCCAGACTTCGGTGCGCTCAAACGGGATGGGGTAGCACTTAATGCAAATAGTACCTTTACGCAAGCAGACATTAATGCCAATAAGCTCACTTACACCAATAACCCTGTAGAAACAGCTAGCGATAACTTCACGTTTACTGTTAGTGATGGTGCAGGCGGCAATATTGGTTCTACTATTTTTAACATCGGTGTGAATGCAGTTAATGAAGTTATCAATGGTACTGCTGGCAACGATACGCTTAATGGTTTGAGAGGTAATGATACTATTAACGGTCTTGCTGGTAATGATCTGCTTAATGGCGGTACTGGTAACGATCTGCTTAATGGCGGTACTGGCAATGACACTTACATTGTTGATAGCACCACTGACCGGATCTCCGAGACTGTTAACGCTGGCATAGACGTTGTTCAGTCATCCGCCACGTTCACTCTAAGTGCTAACGTTGAGAAGCTGACACTGGCTGGCACTAGCGCTATTAACGGCACTGGCAGTTCTAGCAGTAATACTCTAGAAGGTAATAGTGCCAACAATGTGCTTGATGGTGTTTCTGGTAACGACACCTTGGTGGGCAATGCTGGTAATGACACCTTAGTTGGTGGCTTGGGTGACGACCTCCTAACTGGCGGTATCGGTGCTGATAGATTAACTGGTGGTACAGCTAAGGATCGCTTTGTCTTTACTGCCAAAACTCAAGGTAAAGATACGATTACAGACTTTTCATTGATTGATGATACTATCAATGTCTCAAAACTTGGTTTTGGGGGTGGCTTGACTGCTAATGCGGCAATTACAGTGGCTCAATTTAGAATAGGAAGTGCAGCAGGTGATAGTAGCGATCGCTTTATCTACAACAAAGCTAATGGGGCGCTGCTATTTGATGCTGATGGTACGGGTGCAAGCGCACAAGTGCAGTTTGCTCAACTCTCGACTGGTCTTGCTATGACTAACAATGACATTTTTGTTATTGCGTAAAACACTTATCGTGGCTAAAGCTTAAGCTGTTTCAGCAAGAAGTCTAATATAGAATATGCCTTCTAAGCTAATCAGCGTTTAGGTTGCATAATAAAGAACAGAACTACTTAAAAGTAACTATGCCACCACCAGCTAAGAACTTTTTAACGCCGTTACAAGTTACTCAGCTACAGCAGGCTCTTAAGGAGAA